>CAZZCT010000337.1:0-4268 GCA_964652365.1 uncultured Lentisphaerales bacterium | reverse complement strand
CTTCCGCTCCAACCTCGCGGCCGCCTAACCATCAACTAAAGTGAATCGCACCCCCTGGAGACAGCGCTGGCCTCCTGCCGAGCAAAGCATCCCGGCTGCCGCAGGGTGGTTTTGACCGACTCGGCGACGCCCTTCCCGGCCGACGCCGGCTACGAGGTCTTCCGTGTCGACGGGCTTGATCCCGCCCGGCTCATGTTCAGCCGTTCGCACGCCTGGACCCGGTTCCTGGAGCGTGCGGATTCCCACGTCGTGTATCTCGACGGCGACATGCTCATCCAGGAAGATCTTGAGCCGTTGTTCATGCAGGAATTCGACGCCGGTCTGACCTACCGGGACAATGCGCAATGGCCGATCAACGCCGGCATCCAGTTCTTCCACCGCCGTCGCCTCGACCGCGGTGTGGCCTTCCTGCGCGACTGCCTGCGCCTCTTCGAGACCCGCTATCAGGCCTCCGCCGCCTGGGGCGGCGATCAGGACGCCCTGCGCGACATGACCGTTGGCGCCGACTTCACCCGGAGTGACACCCATCTGTGGCGCTCCGCCGACGGTTACGACGTACTGCTCCTGCCCTGCGCCCGCTACAACTTCTCGAGCCGGGAAGTGAAGATGCCGGGGCCGTATCTCGGCATCCCCGTACTGCATTTCAAAGGCAAGCGCAAGGACGACATGCTGCCCTATTGGCGACAGCATCTGGCGCAGAAGTCAGGAGATTCTCCATGAACCTGTTGCCCCACATCGATATCACCGAGCCCGAGCGTATCGCCGGGATCCTGGCCGATCCGGCCAACTACAGTTGGCGCGCCATTGACTGCGAGGGGCCGGGCGACTGGACACCGGATCTGGGGTTGACCTACTACACCAATCCGAGCCTCGTGCGCGTCCCGGGCGTGGCCTGGTCGGGGCAGGCCTCGACCCTGCGCCACCGCTTCTGGGGCACCGTTGAGGGACAATGCGACCATACCGGGATGCGCTACGTCGGCGTCTTGCTCTACGATGCGGCCGGTCAGGAATGCCCAATGGAGTTGCGCTTGGGCGCCGATGACCTTGGCCGAATTGAGCCGACGCGCCATGATAATCGCGTGCACCTGATCGTCTTTGACCAGTCGGTGCTGTTCCGGGGCGAGATGGAGGTTTTCCAACTGACCGCTCCCGGCAAAGGGGAGTATCGCATCGAGCAGTTCGTGCTGCTGCGTGAGCGGCCGGAACCAAGCCGGTTCGAGCCGCGCATCGACCGACTCAGCGCCCGGCGCGAGGCGGACGGTGCCGTGACCGTGCATTTCATCACCAGCCAGGTCGCCACCTGTGAGATCCGTGCCCAGGCCGAAGGCGAGTCCGCGCCTCTGCGCGTTGCTCCTGACGGTGCGCGCACGGTGCATGCCGTGCGTCTCGAAGGCCTGCGGGCCGACCGCGCCTGGCGCCTGAACGTGACAGTCACCGAAAAGGCCGGCACGATGGCTTCCTCCGAGGTCGCACTCTCGCCGGCGGCACCCGCTCCTCCCGGCCAGGCGACCGAGGTGCCGCTGGAACTGTGCGGGCTGGTACAGGCGTGGCCGGCCGGTCTGCCGCTGACCTTCGGCGTGCCGCTGTCGCAAGGGCGGGTCTTCGCCGGCCAGCGCTGTGAACTCCATGCCGGGAGCGCCGCAAAGCCCACGCAATCGCGCATACTCTCGCAGTGGCCGGATGGATCGGTGCGTTGGCTGCTGGTGGACACCCTTGCCCCCAGCGCGGCGGGCGCCGCTCAACTCAACCTATCAGCGGAGCCGACGGTTGATGCCGCACCGTTGGCGCGGCCGGGCGCGGCCGGAGTGCAGGCCGAAAACAGCGGCCTGCGGGTACTGTTCGACAGCGGTCTGCGGATCGAACGGCGCGACGGCGCGGCGTGGAAGAGCGTGGTCGACGGGCTGGCGCTGACCGGCGCGCTGGCCGATGGCCGGGCTCTCACGGGCGGCGCGCCCCAGGGCGTGGGCATCGAGGAGAACGGCCCGTGTCGCGCGGTGATCCGGGCCGACATACCGGTGGCGGACAAGAAGGGCGTGACGCATCTGCGCTGCCGCCTCCGCCTCCACGTGTATGCAGACCAGCCGTTCATCCGGGTCGTGCAGCGCCTGGAGGTGGTCAGCCCCGAACTGCCCACGGACGGCGACGAGGCGAAGCGCATGTTGCGCCTGCGCCGGCTCGAACTGCGCCTGAACTGCGTCGGCCAGGCGCCGGCCCGCCGCTGGGTGCACGAGCACGACCAGGCCTGGCGTGAGACCTCCGAAGGCGGTACCGAGATCGTGTCCGGCCGCAGGCCCGGGCATTTCCGCGTGCCGCTCGCAAGCGGCACGCTGGCCGTCGGGATCAAGGAGTTCTGGCAGACCTGGCCGCGCGGCTTCCGGCAGGAAACGGGAGCGATCGTGCTGGAACTGCTCCCGGAACTCTCGGGCGACCCGCTGCCGGGCGACGAGGATGCGTGGCACCGCATCTATTTCTGGCTGAAAGACAGCGCGTATTTGCTCCGTTCCGGCCTCGCGCTGCGCAGTGAGTGGCTGTTGGGGTTCCTCCCCGCCGACGCGGGCGAGCCTGCGGCCGATGCCATCTTCGACTGGCTGGAGCATCCGCCGGTGGTCCGCCCCGACCCGGCCCATACGAACGCCACCGGCGTCCTCGTCCCCTTTGGACTCAAGGCCGAGTCAACCATGCCCGACTACGAGGCGCTGATGGGCAAGGCGCTCACCGCCTTCCACGCCGACCGCGAGCATTTCCGCGCCTACGGCCAGATCAACTTCGGCGACTGGTACGGCGAAAGCGGTTGGTCGTGGGGCAACAACGAGTATGACCCGCCGTATTGCGGCTACCTGGAGTTTCTCCGCGGTGGCGATCCGCGCTGGACCGAGCTTGGCGCGCAGGCGGCCCGGCACCTGGCCGATGTGGACACCGTTCATCCGCATGGCTTTCAGGCGGTGCACATGCCAGGCCACCTCGGCGGCTATCTGCCGCCGCTCTTTCGCAGCAAGATCGGTGGCACGGGGGGAATTCCGTCGCACACCTGGGTCGAGGGGCCGGTGCTGCACTACCTGCTAACCGGCGACGAGTTCACCCGCGAGAGCATCCGCGAGACCCGGGGCTGGCTGCTGCAGGATCGCTGGTTCGACAACTGCGACTTCGTCAACTGCCGCGAAGCGGGCTGGCACATCGTCCATCTCTGCATGCTGGCCGCGACGTTCGACGATCCCCGCTGCCTCATCGCCGCCGCGGTGATCGTGCGCCGCGTGCGGGAAAAGGAGGATCCGTCCGGCGGCTGGGTGCACATGCTGGCCGAGGGCCATTGCGGCTGCGGCTATCCGCGCTGCCGCGGCGAGGCCGGCTTCATGGTCGGCGTGCTCCTGTCGGCACTGAAGCGCTATCACGCCCTCACCGGCGACCCCGAGGCCGCACGCATGCTGGTCGGTGGCGCCCGCTGGCTGATCCGCAACACCTATGACGCACCGAGCGGCCACTTTCGCTATACCTCGTGCGAGAAGCGCACCAGGGGCGGCGGTTTCCAGCAGACCCAGTGGGTGCTGGAAGGATTGGCCGATGCCTACATCCTCTCCGGCGACGAGGAGATCGGTCGCCATGTCCGCGACGGACTCAAGGCCATTGGTCGGTTCCCCGAAGGACTCGACCATCTCGGCCTGGGCAAGGCTATGGCGCAACAGATGCGCTACGTACCGGGCATTCAATCGGCCCTGGTCATGCGTTCTCCGGCGCCGGACAAACAGGAGAAACACCCATGACACCCAAGCAACGCGTCCTGACCGCCATCGCGCACCGCGAGCCCGACCGGGTGCCGATCGACTACAAAGCCAATCCGGGCATTGACGCCCGGCTGAAAAAGCATTTCGGGCTCCGGCCCGACGACTGGGAGGGTTTGTTCCGGGCGCTCGGCGTGGACTTCCGCCGCATCGGCGCGCCGTACACGGGCCCGAAGCTCCATGCCGACGTGCCGGGGCGCCAGGTGGACGAATGGGGCATCCGCCGCCGCTGGATCGCGCACGAAACCGGCGGGCCTGCGCTACTTCGTGCGCAAGACCGGTATTCAGTTGGAGATCATCCGCCGCACGCTGGACGCCGGAAAAGGACATGGCGCCGGAATACCTCAAGCGCCGTTTTGGCGGGCGCCTGGCATTCCACGGCTGCATCAGCACCGCCGGGCCGGTGGCCACCGGATCGGCTGCCGACACCGTCGCCGACTGCCGCCGCACGCTCGAGATCATGATGCCCGGCGGCGGCTACTGCTTCGCGCC
>CAZZCT010000336.1:0-4295 GCA_964652365.1 uncultured Lentisphaerales bacterium | reverse complement strand
GGTCAAGAGCACGAAACTGCGGCAGGCTTCGCGGCAACTCTCGCAGAACAGGGAAGCGAACGCCGGGAGCTCTTGACGGGGTATGAGTTGCAGAGAGACCTCTGCCGACCTTGCGGGAGTAGCGGGGGCTGAGCGAACTCTTTGTCCGTGCCGTGAGGCGGATCGCGTGCTTGGCTGGAGTCTGACGTGAATTTCAACGTGACAACTGGCGGTCGGCGTGCTAATAGTTGCGGCAATATGCAACCTGAGAAACCGCATAGGCGGCGAGGGGCTGGTGGTCGCCCCCCCAAGTTTGGCGAGCCCAGTCGGCCCGTCACGATGACGTTGCCCGAGCGTGTCCTGCGACGCCTCGAGACCGTGGACGCGGATCGCGCCAAGGCCATCGCGCGGCTGACGGATCTACTGCCGGGGGCTTCAGACACGAGCCGCAGTCTCGTCGACGTGGTTCCGGTGTCCACCACCCGGGCCGTGATCCTCGTGGCCAACAGTCGTCTCCTGCGTACCGTTCCATGGTTGCGTCTCGTGGAGGTCGGGCCGG
Organism: uncultured Lentisphaerales bacterium; assembly: GCA_964652365.1. Classification (GTDB taxonomy): domain Bacteria; phylum Verrucomicrobiota; class Kiritimatiellia; order RFP12; family CAZZCT01; genus CAZZCT01. Next base: position 3,757 of record CAZZCT010000336.1, on the reverse strand, counting down.
CCAGGCATCTGCTATCTGTTCTTCCCGGGACGTCGATCGAGAAGTTGGAGATCACGATCAGCGACCTGTTGGACCTCGCGTCGGAGAGCGATCAGGTGGAGCGCGACATCCTGGAGCGTCTGCGACAGTGCCTGCGCGGCACGCGCCGCGACCAGAAGGTGAGCAAGGAGGAGATTCTGCTGGTCGAACTGACGCCCTGAGCGGGAGGGCAGCGGCGCGCCGGGTTGGGGTGGGGGGGGTAGAACCGCGCCACGCGCCGATGCCTGGCGCGCGGGGTCGGGTCAGCTGTCGGCGTGGCGGTCCTGCGGTGGGTCATGATTGAACCGGGGCGATTGCTTCTCCGCCGCCAACCTGCGAGAATCGCGACCATGCGCACACCCAAGAACCCTCCCGCCGACGGTATCTCCCGTCCCGTTGCGCGTGAATCCCTGGCCCCCGCCGTGAGGCGCCTGCGTGACTTCTACGACCGCGTGCCCGGCGCACCGCTCGTGCGCCGCGAGTTCTGGCTCATGCCGGGCGCGCTCGAACGGTGGCGCGCCGAGGGCATGCCCCAGGACGTGCCGCACCCCGTCTTGTTCGGGTTCGATGACGATGCCAAGTTCGGCCTGGGCCGTTTGGGCTGGTGCGAAGCGGCCTTCTGCCCGGCGTTCGAGGAGCGCCTGATCGAGGATCGCGGCGAGACCGAGGTCGTTCAGGACTTCGCCGGTCGCCACGTGCTCTTCTTCAAGGGCCGACGCTGTGGCTTCATGCCCGAGTATGTAGACCACCCGGTCAAGGACCAGCGCACATGGGAGGAGCAGGTCAAGTGGCGCCTCGATCCCGCCGCCCCGGTGCGATGGGACGGTTTCGAGGCGCACATCGCGCGGGCTCGCGACGCGGCCGGCCGGGGGCAGGTGATCTGTGCCAACTTGATTGGCGGCTACATGTACCTCCGCAGCCTGATGGGCCCCGAGGCGCTGCTCTACCTCTTCTACGACCAGCCGGAGTTGATCCACGACTGTATGCGCACCTGGCTGGCGCTGGCCGACGCCGTAACGGCGCGCCACCAGCAGCACGTGACGCTCGACGAGATTTTCCTGGCCGAGGACATCTGCTACAACCATGGCCCGCTGATCAGTCCCGAGATGATGCGCGCGTTCCTGGTGCCCTACTACCAGCAGTTGGTTCGCAACACGCGCGCCCGACAGATCGATCCGCATCGCCGGTTGGTGGTCCAGATCGACACCGACGGCTTCTGCGACCCGGTCATCCCGGTGTACCGCGAGGCCATCGGCATGGAGTTCATGAGTCCCTTCGAGGTGGCTTCCGGCTGCGACGTGGTGCGCACCGGCCGTGAATACCCGGAGTTGCTGATGCTCGGCGGCATCGACAAGCGCATCCTGGCGCGCGGACCGGCCGCGATCGACCGCGAACTGGAGCGCATTCTGCCGGTACTGCGGGCGCGGGGTGGGTACATCCCGACCATTGATCACGGCGTGCCGGAGGAGGTGCCCTACGCCCACTATGTGCACTACCGGCGGCGCTGCCAGGAACTGGGAGGTTAGCATGATCGATTTCAACCGCGAACGATGGGATGCCGTGCGCGCTGCCAGTGCGCAGTGGTGGCGTGGTGAATTGGGTCGCCCGCTCGTCAACCTGACCACCTGGGGACGCGCGCCCGGACGCGCGGAACCGCGTCTGGCTGGCAAGGGCTTCACGGCCCACTATAGTCTGGACGTCACCGCGGAAGAGATCGTTGATCGCTGGGACTACGATCTGTGTTGCCAGCGCTTCGTGGCCGACGGATTCCCTTCCGTATGGCCAAATTTCGGTCCCGGTGTGGCTGCGGCCTTTCTGGGCTGCGACCTGGGCAGCGATGCAAATACGGTCTGGTTCCATCCCCGGGAGGCACGTCCCGTCCAGGAGGTCGCGTTCCAGTTCGACCCCCACAATCGCTGGCTCAACCGGGTGCGCGACATCGTGCGCACGGCCGCGGCGCGCTGGCGGGGCGCCGTCCAGGTTGGCATGACGGACCTGGGCGGCAACCTGGACATTGCCGCGTCGTTCCGGCCGGGGGAGGGGCTGCTGCTCGATCTCTACGATGCGCCCGAGGAGATCATCCGGCTGGCCTGGCAGGCCCATGCCCAGTGGTGGTTGTTCTTCGACGATCTGGACCGCCTGCAGCGGCTGGTCAACCCCGGCTACACCTGTTGGACGGCGATCTTCTCGGAGCAGCCGTACTACATGCTGCAGTGCGACTTTGCCTACATGCTTGGCCCCGACATGTTCAATGCCTTCGTGCTGCCTGAACTGCGCGCCACCTGTCGGCGGCTGCCGCACGGCTTCTACCATCTCGATGGCATCGGCCAGTTGCCGCACCTCGACGCGCTGCTGGCCATACCTGAACTCAAGGGCATCCAGTGGGTGCCGGGCGACGGACAGCCGGACATCACCCACTGGCCAGAGATTTACCGCCGGATCCGCAAGGCCGGCAAGCTGATTCAGTGCTTCAGCGGACAGTCCAAGCTGGGCGTACGCGTGCTGGATGTGCTGGCGGAGCAGCTCGGCTCGGCCGACGGCATCGTGCTCATCGGGGGCTTCGATCCCCGCGAGCAGACGGCGGTCCAAGAGTGTCTGCGGCGCCATTGCGTGCCATATTGACGGGATGACGCGCGACCATGCCCCGGGAACCGCAGCTCGGGTACGTGCCCGTGCAGGGGGTTGCGGCGATTTGCCAGCGCCTACGCTCACGGCCTCAAGCTGGAAGCTTGAGCGGTGAGCGTCGGAAACGCCGCTCGCAGCCAGAGCAGCGTACGCTTCCTGCTTGCGGTCAGGTGCAGCACGTCAAGCCGCTATGAAGTGAACAGGGCTGTCAACACCCCCCGGTAACCGGACGAATCCGGCGTGCCGCCGAATGCGCTGGCTTTTCCCGGCTGTCGCGCTAGACTAACGTCACTTTTCGCCCTTATTGGGCAGAGTCGAGAGGATTTTCCCATGCATGCTCCCACGTGGAAGACGGTCCAGCAGGAATTGGAACTGACCCGCGGCCGCCACCTGCGCGAACTGTTTGCGGCCGATGCCAAGCGCGCCGAGCGTTTCACCGCCAGTGCGGCCGGCTGGACACTGGACTACTCCAAGAACCGCATCACCCAGGCGTTGATGATGCGGCTGACCGATCTGGCCGAATCCAGCGACTTGCGGCCATCCATCGAGGCCATGTTCACCGGTCAGGCCATCAACGTGACTGAAAACAGGGCCGTGTTGCACATTGCCCTGCGCAACCGTTCGGACACGCCCATCAACGTGAACGGCGAGAACGTCATGCCTCGCGTGAACGCGGTGCTGGAGCGCATGTCGGCCTTCGCCGAGCAGGTGCGCCGCGGCCAGTGGAAGGGTCACACCGGCAAGACCATCCGCAACATCGTCAACATCGGCATCGGCGGCTCGGACCTGGGGCCGGCCATGGCCTGCGAGGCGTTGAAGCCGTTCAGCAAGCGCACGCTGCGCGCGTTCTTCGTCTCCAACGTGGACGCCAGCGCGCTGGCCGAGACGCTGCGGCAGGTCAAGGCCGACCAGACGCTCTTCATCGTGGCCTCGAAGACGTTCACGACCCAGGAAACGCTGACCAACGCGCTGACCGCCCGCGACTGGCTGATCCGGCAGTTGGGAAGCGAAGCGGCCGTGGCCCGGCACTTCGTGGCGGTCTCGACCAACACCGAGAAGGTCACCGCCTTTGGTATCGATCCCGCCAACATGTTCGAGTTCTGGGACTGGGTCG
>CAZZCT010000335.1:0-4369 GCA_964652365.1 uncultured Lentisphaerales bacterium | reverse complement strand
GCAGTTGGATGTTTATGATAGAATTCATAGGTCTCGACCAAGCCAGGCTTCCGCAAGAACAAAGGCGACCTGCTGCTGTCGGTGAACAGCGTGCACGTGCGTTTCGCCAACGACACGGTCGGCTACCTGCTGAGCCAGCGCGGTGACGCGGCTTGGGGTCTCGGCGGTTGGTGGAGCTGCGAAGTGGCCGGTAGCAAGGGCACCTTCTGCATCGAGAACTGCATTGAGAAGCTGACCTACTGGCCGGCGCCCAAGCCGGGCCAGGGCTTCGGACTGGGCGAAGTGCCGACGCCGGACGTGCTCGATACCGGCATCAAGGACTTTGGCGTAACCTTTCCGAACCGCATCCATGCGTTTCTCGAGGATGTCACCAACCAGGTGCCGCTGGACCACCTCCGCTCGTCGGGGCGCGACGCGCTGGCGACGCTCGAGTACATTTGGGCCGTGATCGACTCCTACGAGCAGGGCGGTGCGCTGGTGCGTCCGCACGTGCTGCCGCCGATGCACGGCGATCCGCGCGTCGAGCGCATTTGAACTTCAGGCAGGGCAGGGGAGTACCATGATCAAACTGGGCGTCAATTCGGTCCTGTTCGGCGGCAGCGATTTCGCGACGGCCGCGCGGCACGTCAAGCTGTGCGGCTACGACGGCATCGAGATCTCGGCCATTGCCGGCATGTGCGAGCATTTGGTGCTAGACCGCTGGGAGGAGCAGGCCGACGCGGTCCGCCAGGCCGCGCGCGACAACGGGCTGGAGCTGCTCTCGATGGAGGTTGCCTCGTTGGACGAGGCCCGCCTGGAGAAGGCCTTTGCCGCGGGCCAGGCGATCGGCATTCCGATCATCAACGTGGGGCCGGGCGGCAAGGCCAATGAGCCGGGGTCGCTCGAGCAGTCTGTGGCCACGTTGACGCCGCGCGCGGCGCGCGCCGCGCACTACGGCGTGACGCTCTGCTGCAAGGCGCACGTCGGCAGCGCGATCTTCAATACGCCCACGACCCTGGCGGCCATGCGCGCGATCGGCGCCGCCAGCTTCGGCATCGACATGGACCCCAGCCATATCTGGCGCGGCGGCGAGGAGCCGGCCGCGGCCCTGCGGCAGGTGCTGCCGCGCGTGCGCCACGTGCATATCCGCGATTGCAAGGGCCGGCAGCCCAGCCCTGGCACGCCGCCCCTGCAGGCCTGCGGCCGCGGCGACATCGACCTGGCCGCCTACTGCGAGGTGCTGGTGGCCGGCGGCTACCACGGACCGGTTTGCCTGGAAGTCATCGGCGCCCAGAGCCTGCCGCTGGCCGAGACCACCGCCATCGCCGCCGAAAGCTACGGATATCTCAACGCCATTCTCAAGCGCCTCGGGGCGCGCTAAGCCCCGGAACCTTCGAAAGGAACACGCCATGGCACGCAAGCCCGCCTCCAAGATCCGGCCGCCGAACATCCTCTTTTTCGGCATCGACTCGCTGCGCGCGGACCACATGAGCCTCTATGGCTATCCGCGCCTGACCACGCCGCACCTCGACAAGTTTCTGGAGGGGGGGGCGGTCTTCACGCGCCACTTCTGTCCCTCCGTGCCCACCACCTCCGGGTATGGCTCGATGCTGACCGGCCGCGACTGCTTCGGCACGAACGTGGTGGCCCTGCGCCACAAGGGCGACCTGGCTCCCGGCACGCGGACCCTGGCCGAGACTCTGGGCGCGCACGGCTACAACACCACCTGCGTCGGGTTCGAGGGCAACCCGGCCGCACGCGGCTTCCAGAAGTACGTCAACTTCAGCGGCGCCTGGGCCGGCTGGGAGAGCCGCCCGCTGCGCAAGGCCGAGAACCTGAACGCCGTGACCCTGCCGGAACTGGAGCGCCTGGCGGGCGAGAAGGCGCCCTTCTTCCTGTTCCTGCGCCACATGGACCCGCATTCGCCCTACCTGCCGCCGCCGCCCTTTGACACCCTGTTCTACCAGGGCAATCCCTGCGATCCGGCCAACCACTCGATGGACCCGGTCTACCAGTTCAAGCCGTTCGCCGAGTACCTGGCCAGCTGGTTCCCGCCGGACTGTACCGACGCCGCCTACGGCACGGCCCAGTACGACGGCGAGATCGCCTACATGGACGCCTGCATTGCCCAGCTCCTGCTCAAACTCGAGACCCTGGGTGTGGCCGATAACACCTTGGTAGTGGTCACCTCCGACCACGGCGAGACGCTCTACGACCACGACTGCTACTTCGACCACCACGGCCTGTACGACTGCACGCTGACGATCCCGCTGGCCTTCCGCCTGCCCGGCCGCGTGCCGGCCGGCAAGCGGTTCGACCACTACTCGCAACACCAGGACCTGGTGCCGACGATCCTCGACATCGTGGGCCTCGCGGCCCCGGACCATCCGGTCGACGGACGCAGCCTGACCCCGCTCTTCACCGGCGGCGAACGGGCGCCGACGTGCGAGTTCTACATCACCGAGGCCACCTGGATGCGCAAGCACGGCTGGCGCACGCCGCAGTGGAAGCTGATCCACGCGCTTGAGCCGGACTTCCACTTCAAACCCGAGGTGGAGCTCTACAACCTGCTGACCGACCCGCAGGAGAACTGCAACGTGGCCGCCCAGGAGCCCGAGGTGGTCCAGCTGCTGGAATCCCGCATGCAGGCCCACATCCGGCGGCGCGAGGCCGAGACCGGCCACGCCAACCCGATGTTCACGAACACCGACTGGCACGGCCAGGGGTGCGGCCCGTTCACGAGCTCGGAGCAGGCTTACGAGAAGCTGCACATCGGCTCGGCCGATGGCGCGCGCAAGCTGCAGCAGCGCGGGCAGGCGAAGGACGCGCAGGCGAAATGAGCCTGCGCGTGGCGGTGATCGGGCTGGGGCCGATCGGCAGAGTGCATGCGCGCATCTACCGCTCGGACCCGCTGGCCACGCTGGTCGGCGTCTGCGACCGCGTGCCGGAGCGCGCGGCAGCCGCCGGCGGGGAGCTGGGGGTGCCCACGTTTACCGACGCGGCCCGAATGCTGGCTGAGGCGCGGCCCGAGGTCGTCAGCGTTGCGACGGGCGGGTTCGAGTATGCCAGCGACCACGCCGAGCCGACCCTGCAGGCCCTGGCGGCCGGCGCGCACGTGCTCTGCGAGAAGCCGCTCAGCAACGAGTTGCCCGCCGCTCGCGCGATGGTGGCGGCGGCCCAGGCGCACGGCCGCTGCCTGGCCGTGGACTTCAACCACCGCTTCACGCCGGCTGCCCTGGCTGCCAAACGCTGGCTGGACGAGGGCCGGCTGGGCGAACTGCTCTTCTGCAACATGGCGCTCTGGATCGGCCGGCCGGGCCAGTTCGAGACGGTCAACTACCACCTCAAGGCGCTGAATCCCCACTCGGTCAACCTGATGACCTGGTTCTGCGGACCGATCGAGACCGTGCAGGCTTTTGCCAAGAAGGCCGCGGGCCGCAACATCTGGTCGACCGCCGCCATCAACATGCGTTTCGCGAACGGGGTGGTGGGGCATCTCACATCCAGTTACGACATCGCTCGCGGCCATCCCATGGAGCGGTGTGAGGTGGCGGGTATGCAGGGCCGGTTTGTGGTGGATGACATGTGGCGCGAAGCCACGCTCTTCCCGGCCGGCGAACTGGAGAAGCGGGTTGTCACCAACCCGGTTTTCGGCGGCGTGCGCGATTTCGACGACACCTTCCGCGAGCGCCTGCACGCCTTCCTGGAGCAGGTCGCCACCGGCACGCCGCCGGCCGCGATCGACGGCTCCGGCGCCGACGGGCTATGCGCCATGCAGGTAATTCACGCGGCCATCCGCTCGCTGGACGAGGGCAACCGGCCGGTCGCCGTGGCGGAGATGTAGGCGCGGTTCTTTGCGGATGCCGCCGCGAGGAGCGAAACAGCCACTGCGGGACAATGTCTGTCCGCGCGGCCGGGACAAGCCCGGCCCTCCATCGCCATGCGCGAAGCGTGGAGGGGTGACCTTGTGTCGCCCGCGTCTGGTTAGACAACGCAGTTTGCCGCCAGCCTCAGCCGCGCAATCCTGCCAAAGAAGCTCGCCGGCCTCCCTGATTCAAGAACAGAGACGTTTGTTTCGACAAGCTCACCAGGCGGGTCCCGCCTACACCCGGCCGCGATACCGACCGTCGCAGAGCTTGCGCGCCTGGCCCACAATCACGAGGGTTTCCAGCAGCGCAGCCACGCGGTCGGTATTGGCCCGCGTAAAGCGCCCGGCCAGAAACCCCGCATCCACCGGACCGCCAGCGCCTTCCAGCGTCGCGCGCAAAGCCTGCACCTGCTCCGGGATCTCCGCCGGCCAGGGCCGACGGCCCGATACCGGACGGAAGGAACGTTTCTTGTCGAGTCCTGACTTCCGTTTGACACTTTTTCGTTGTGTGTAGCATGCGAA
>CAZZCT010000334.1:0-4424 GCA_964652365.1 uncultured Lentisphaerales bacterium | reverse complement strand
GTCGTAATCGTACTGCCAGGTCAGCGTGGTGGTCGTGCCGCCTTCGCTAAAGGTCTCCTCGACGGTCTCGGGCATGCCGTCGTGGAACGAGGTGACCTCGGTGATGTGCCCGGAGGGGGACACGGTCCTCAGCAAGGTGCCCTGCGGGTAGTCTTCGCTGGCGGTGAACAGATCGCTGAAGACCGTGACCGAGCCGTTGGGGTCGATCCACTCGAACGTCTCATGCGAGGGATCGTAGCGGAGTTCGTCGTTCGCACCACGCGCGGCAGTCCAGCCGCTGCCCGCCCGGTCGAAGTAGATCGGGCACTCGTTTCCTACCACGGCCAGGCCGCCGTCTCCGGTGGGGATGAGGGAGGTGGCCGCGCCGGTTTGCCAACCGAAGCCGGCGCCGAACGGTTGAACCTGAGGGAATTGGCCGGTGTACGTCCGGTCGAACAGGTTGGTGGTGATCCCGGTGCCGGTAGTGCTGCCGCCGCAGGAGGCGCAACCGCCGGTGCCGGTTTCGAGGTCGTCGGCAGTCTGGTTCAGCATCCTGCCGGAGCCCGTGACCGCCCCGGCGTTCGAGGCGCAGTGGTCGCAGGGCTGACGCTGCATTCCCCCGACGTCGATGTCGACGAACCCGGAATACACCTCGCCGGAGGTGCCATCGCCGGGCCCGTAGTGCTCCGCCCAGTCGATTCGCACTCGGCCCGCCACGGTCACCCTGGGCATCGCTCCCGACAGCAAGAACACCGCGTTTTCGGCGCTCGCACTGAGCACCGACGAAGCGGTGGGCACATCGTTCACCACCAGCTGTACCAGTTCCGCGCAGTCGTCATTGACGTCGAGATTGTTCCAGCCGATCCTGAGCTTGGTCAGGCGCCCGTCGATCCCCAACCCGACCGATCCCGTCAGCGTGCCCGCGTGGTCCGATGTCCAAGACCAATTGTAGTTGCCATTCCACGGCGTGCTCGTGCTCGGCCACACCTCGAGCGTGAAATCCTCGTAGTCCACACCCGTCGGGCCGCCGCTGCTACCAAGCATGATATGCTCAATCGTCTGCCACGCGAATTCGTCGGTGACGGACAGCGGCACCGTGACCGCCGCAACCGGACTGGCCAGGGTGAATCGCAGTCCGTCGGCGACGACCCGGCCGTCGCCGGTCTCGGTGAGGCGGACCGAGAGCACGCCACTGGTGACGGACGCGGTGCCCACGCTGTGCCACTGGACGCCGTCGACCTCCGATCCCAGCGGGGCTAGCTTCTGGTTCACGTCGAACGAAGCGACCTCGGTCTGACCATCGAACACGGCGAACGGGGCTGCGGCCGAGTTGCTGCTGCCGGGAACCCACGTGACCATGATGTTGTACACCCCGTCGGGCACGTCCTCGTAGGTCCAGGTGGCCGCAGCGCCGCCCGTGCCGGCGGCGTGATAGCGAGAAGTGCTCCCGTACTCGCCGCCGCCCGTCTGCCAGCCGGTCCCCGTTTCGGCGTAGTTCTCCCCGCCCTCGTCGGCAACGGCGGGATACTGCACGACCGTGACCGTGAGCGTGGCCGAGGTGACGAGCGCGCCGTCGCTGGCCGTGTAGCTGATCGAGGTCGCCTCGTTGTCGCCCGGATCGAGGTCGTCGAAGTCGCCATCAGGATCGAAGACCCAACTGCCGTCGGCGATCAGCTTGAATTTGCCGCCGGTACTGCCGAAGACCCACTCGCCCAGATTGCCGGACTGGCCGTCCACAGCCGTCACGGTCAGCGTTTCCGACTCGGGATCGAAATCGTTCGCCAGCACGTTGCTCGATTCCCGCGCGTCGGGGAAGCCGTGGGCCGCGTCGTTCTCGACCACGGGCGGGCTATCGACATCGGCGATGGTAATGGTGATCTCTTCCGCATCGCTCAACGCGGGCTGGCAGTCGTCCGTGACGGTCAAGGTCACGACATACTGGCCGTGCTGGCTCCAGTCGGGCGTCCACGAGAATTCGCCCGTGGCGGCGTCGAGTGTCGCCCCCGAGGGGAGGCCGGTCGCGCTGAACGTGAGGTTGTCGGGCGGGGCGTCGTCCGGATCGGTGGCCGAGACGGTGAAGCTCAGAAGTTGGTGCTCGGAGCCGCTCTTGTTGCCGACGGCCGCCAGGACCGGGCTGTGGTTCAGTTCCCGGACGATGATCGAGGCCGTCTCGGTGGCCGTGCTGAAGGCCGTCGAGCCGCCGCTGGTCGTCGTGTCGGCCGTGCCGCCGTTGCTGCCGCTGGCTTGGTCCCAGGCGCGGAAGGTGAGTCCCGGGTTGACGGTTCCGTACCAGTCGGTGTTGGGCACAAACCGCACCCGCGTGTCCGCATTGGCCGCCAAGAGCCGCGACGCCGACCCGCTGGGTGAACCGAAGTCGCTCCAGTTCGCTCCGCCGTTGGTCGAATACTGCCAAGTGCCGTTGGTGTTATCGACGGCCGTGACAGCGAGCCCCTCGACGGCCCCGGCATCCACGTCGGTGATCCGGTCCCCGCCGGCATGGGCGATGACGACGCTCACGAGCGTGCCGGGATTGGTGGCCACGTTCTTCGTCACCGCGGACAGGCTCATGGAGCTGGTGTCGTCGAGCACCGGGGCATCGTTCACCGCGTTGACGGTGACAGCCACCGTGTCGATGTCGGTTTGGGTTCCCCCCGAGCCCGTGTGGCCCAAGTCGCTCGTGGTCACCGTGAGCGTGTCTGACCCGGCGTAGTTCGACACCCCGCAGTAGGTCACCGTGGCGGCCAAGGTGGCGTTGATCTGCGACTTGGTTCCGTCGAGCGTCACGCTGGCGGTGCCGCTGCCGGTGAGCGTGGCACTTCCCCCGCTGACGGTAAGCGTTCCGTGGGCCGCCGACAGCACCACTTGCATGGCGCTAGCGCCGTCGTCCACGTCGGCAATGCTGATCGTGCCGCCCAGCGAGAGGCCCGTATCCTCGTTGACGCTCTGCCCGCCCGGCACGGTATTGACGGGCGGGTCGTTGACGGCGCTCACCGCGATCGAGGCCGTCTCGGTGGCCGTGCTGAAGGCCGTCGAGCCGCCGTTGGTGCTCGTGTCGGCCGTGCCTCCGTTGCTGCCGCTGGTCTGGTCCCAAGCGCGGAAGGTGAGCCCCGTGGAGACGCTCCCGTTCCAGTTGCTGCTCGGCACGAATCGCACGCGCGTGTGCGCATTGGCCGCCAAGAGCCGCGATGACGAACCGCTGGGTGAGCCGAAGTCGCTCCAGTTCGCCCCGGCGTTGGTGGAATACTGCCAGCTGCCGTTGGTGTTGTCGACGCCCGTGACGGCAATCCCCTCCGCCGCGCCCTGGTCCTCGTCCGTGATCCGGTCTCCGCCGGCGCTGGCGATCAGGTCGGTGACCAGCGTGCCCGCATTCGTGGCCGGATCCTCGTCGATCGCGGTGAGACTCATCGAGCCGCTGTTATCCAACGCCGGCGCGTGGTTCGCAGAATCGTTGTCCTGGATCGTGACGGTGGCGTTGCTGGGCGAACCAACCGTATATCCTCCGCCGCCTCCGCAGCAGCAACAGCAACCGCTGTACGCCTGCAGCGTGGCGATGACCGTCTCGTTCCCCTCGACCGCGGCGTCGTCAACCGGGCTGACGTTGACGGTCGTCGTAGATTGACCTGACGAGAAGGTCGCGCTCGCCACGTACATCCCCAACTGGGAGTTGTAGGACGTGGAGATTTGCGAGTAGTCGCTGCCGTTGGTGGCCGTTCCGCCGATCGTGAAATAGACCGTGAGGTAGCCCGTACTATCGGTCCGCGTGAAGCGGAACTGCCCGCTCTGCCCGCCCTCGGCCCCATCCTGTACGGTCTCGACGGTGACGGGATCCACCACCGTCACGAAGAAGTCGGTAAAGACGCTGCTGCTGCCCCGATCGCCCCGGAGGCCGATCCGTGCGACGCCGTGCTGGTGGGGGACGTAATCCAGAACGAGCGACGTCCCGTCGAGCGAGGCCGTGACCAACTCCGGATTGCTGTTCACCAGCGACAGGGTCGCACCGCTGAGATTCTCCCCGATCAGGGAAATCGTCTCGGTTTCGGCGTCTTCGCCCACGACGCGATCCGTCAGGGAAGCGACCTCGATGGCGTCGGGCGCGATTCCCACCGTGGCCTTGACCAGCCGGAACTCGACCACACGTTGCGAGTGCCGCCCGTCCGAGACCTGGACGGACTCGGCCCAATCGTCCGCAGGGCTCACCGTGGGGCAAGGACCGGAACTCACCAGGTCGGCCCGGTCATTGCCACCGCCGCCGTACACCGTGACGTCGTCGAAGCCGGCAACCCGGGCAAGGAACCCATTCCCCGTCAGTTCCCCCGAGGTCAAGTCGCCCGCGTAGGTATCACTGGCGGCGGTCCCCGTCAAGACCGCCGTGTCGTCCCCGCTCACCCCGCCGCGACCGCGGACCGTGGCGTACACCGTCTCAAAGCCGTCCGCGGTGGTCGTGA
>CAZZCT010000333.1:0-4441 GCA_964652365.1 uncultured Lentisphaerales bacterium | reverse complement strand
AGCCGGACGGGACATGAACGTTCAACGCTCAACACTCAACTTCCAGGTTACGAACCTACCGCACGGCGCAGAGCACCGTGCTACAGCCGCCCCCGAGTGGCGCGCCGTAGGACGGTCCTCCCTCCGTCGCCCTCTCGATCTATGGAGGGCAAGCCGGGCCGCCCGTCCCGACGCAAGTTGCCCGGTACATCATCTGCGGAAATCTGCGCCATCTGCGGACAACCGTTTGGAGTTGTGGGCGAGAACAACGTCCACATCGAACAGCGGGCGCAGCCCGCCTCGGGCCCCGCCCCTCAGCCGCCGGCTGGCACACGCTCCATCAGCCGGATCACGCACTCAACCGCGGCGTCCGCGTCGGGACCGTCGCCGGCAATGTGCAGCTTGCGCCGCAGCAGCTGGAAGCGCCGCTCGACCGGCCGCAGATTGTGTCCCGGATTCCATGAGAAGGGGATGCTCCCGTTCGCGTCGCATAGCGCGTGGGCGCGCGAAAGCGCCACCACGGCCCGCCCCGGGCCCGGCCAGGCATACGTGGACGTGAAGGGCAGGTGGGCGCCGTAGGCAAGCCCCCAGTAGGCGCCATGCATGGCCAGGTCGTTGTTGCTCCACTCGTTGCCCAGGAAAACCAGCACCTCCTCATGCTCCTTGCCCACCGCCGCCTCGGGACGGGCCGGACGCGCCACCCGCTGCGCGATCGTTTCGGCTCGCAGCCCGTACCGACGCTGCAGGAACCCGCACAGGCGCTCGGCGGCGGGGCGGTTCGTTTCATCACCGTAGCTGATGAGCACGCGCTCAAGCGCCTGGGTCGCCCCCTTGGCGGCCGGCAACGGCACGGCCAGTTCGCGGGCCCAGGCGTCCAGCGCGCGCGCAGGCGTCAACACCGCCACCTTCGCGCCCGCCCGCCCGCCCGTCAGCTGCCGGCAGCGCGCCAGGACCTGGAGCGTGTCGCGGCCGGGAAACGGCGCCGGCCCGAATATCTCCACCTGAGGCGTCTCGCTCCAGGCCAGCAGCATGATGTGACCGCTGGGCAGCGAGACCGTAAACCCGATGCCGCCGGCATCGCGCGTGAACCCCACCGGCACATCGCGTCCCACGTCCCACAGGGACTGGATGCGCGGGTTGTCGATCCGGCAGTCGTAGCTGTGCTGCGCGAGGATCATGTTCGCGGTGGCCCGCGGTCCCAGGTAGTGCACCTCGCGGGTCGAGATGCCCAGGTAGCGCGTGGCCAGGCCGTCGCGTGCCCGCGGGAAGAAGCGCAGCGCCAGATCCGGCGTCTCGCGCGCAACCTCCAGGGCATGCCCAGGCCGCGGATCGCCCACCATGCGGATGTAGAAGGGATCGGCGGGATCGGACGACAAGCCCTTGGGCATGTGGAATCCAGGCGCAATCTCCTCCACACCGCGGAACCGCGCCACGCTGGCGCCGGTCACCGTATAATCGGCCGGCACACCCAGGTCGCGCGTCAGGAACTGCCGCAACCAGGCCGTGCGGGCCACGAGTTGCGGCTCGCGCGCGAACCAGACGTAGGTGCGCTGGAACCCGAGACTGGTCCGCTCGCACTGCACCGCCTCGCGGCCGAACGGGTATCCCAACGTGACGGCCCGGCCCCGGCCGTAGGCGTGGGCCACGATCGCCGGAACACCGCTGGTATATGTCGCGAGCACCTGCGCCGCGGCGGCCGGCCGCAGGACCTCGAAGGCGGGCTGGCGGTCCGACGCGGTCTGCCAGATGCCGCTGTAGTGCCCGTGCGGAACCGTCACCGTCAGCGGCGTGCCAGCCACGTCCTCGCAGACTGTGCCCGCCACGCGCACGCCCAGCACGTCCGTCAGCGCCGGAGTCTCGAGCACCCGCCCGTAGCCGTCGGTTTTGCCCGGCACCGTGGAGGCCACCAGCAACCCGCCGCGCGCCACCCACGCGGCCAGGTTGGTGGCCACGCCGACGTCCAGCGCGGTCACCTCCGGCAGGATCAACACCTCGACCGGCAGTTCCGACAGCCGCCCGGCGCGCACCGTCGCCTCGTCAATCCGGGTGTAGGGCAGCTTGGCGGCCTGCAGAACCCAATCCCACCCCAGGTAGCCGTAGTAGACGTCGCCGGGAGCCAGGTCGTAGCTGGCGCGCGGAAAGAGCAAACCCACGCGCTGCGGTTCGGGCGCGGTGTTGGCCACGGTCGGGCCCAACCGGTAGAGCAATTGGTTGGAGAGCCAGTGGCTGTGCACCGAGTGCCAGCCGAACTGGTAGTCCAGGTAGCCGTGGGCCACCCAGTGGTAGAAGTAGCGCGCCAGGTTGCCCGGATTGCGGAAGTTGAGCCACAGATAGTCGCGGTACAGGCTCTCCAGGCTGTCGCTGGGACGCGTGCCGAACCCCACGGCGCCCACGCTGCGGAGCATGAAGGGGCGCCGCGCGTTGTCCGGTCCGGTGCCGGTCCATTGGGCATGGTCCTCCGACAGGAATCCGCCCCAGGTGCGCTCGCCCAGTCCCTGCACGCCGTCGTGATCGCCAAACTGCCGCATCTCGTCAATACACAGGGTGTGCGGGAATGCCGCCGCCACGAGCCCGCGCTTGATGGCCAGGTAGTCGCGCACCCAGGCCCGGCGGAAGTGCAGGTAGTCGATGCCGATCACCGGCGGGTAGACCAGCGGCAGTCGCCAGCCGTAGCCATCCCGGTAATCGTCGCCCAAAGCCGCGCGAATCGCGTCGGGCGTCTTGTAGCGCTTCGTCAGGTAGTTGCCCCAGGCGCGCGCCTCCGCTGCACCCGCCGGGATGGCGCCGAACTCCTGCCAGACCGCGGCCGCACGCGGGTCGACCGCCCGGACCGGCAGCGGCACCTGATCGAAGCCGGTGTACGTCGTGCCCGCAGCCTGGTTGAGCGCGTCGACGGACGCGTAGCGCGCCGCCAGGAAGGCGCGCCAGCGGGCCAGCGTGACGTCGGAGTAGTCAACCTGCTCGGGCAGTTGCGCCCAGTCGCCGCTTTCCAGGTGAATGGCCGCGATCGCACCCTCAAGCCCCTGCGCCTTGAGATTGCCGGCCAGGGCCTGCAGGTAGCGGCCGTAGGCCTGCGCCGTGGCCGGGTCGAAGAGCTGCACGCCGGCGTAGGGGCGCAAGGCCCCGTCGGCCTGCCGGCTCACCAGCTGCGCCGCGGGCTGGTTGGTGAGATAGGCCGGCACGCAGCGCACAAAGCCGTCATCGTCCAGGATGGCGTCACCGCGCCGGTCCGCATCAGCCCAAGCGGCTGCCATCGCATGGGTGGACTTCGCGGCCTGCAACGTGGGCAGTTCGAGCAGCAGGTGCGCGCCGGCAGCCTGCACCTGGCGCAGCAGCCGGTTGAGCTCACGCCAGTCGTAGGCGTCGGGGCCGGTGCCGTATTCGCCCCAAGCGCCCGCCGGCACCTCCGGCGTCACAAAACGATCCCCCGCCGATGCGAACTTGCCGACCAGGTAACCGGGCTCCACGCCGAGTTTGCGGTTCCACCAGTCGGCCAGCGACCCGGGACGCGGCAGGAGCGGCAGGCGGATGCCGGCCGAGGGCCCAGCCGCACGCCACGCCTCGCGCGCGGGATCAGGCCAGGGGCGATCGGGGACCATCTGCGCGGAGAGGCCGCGCTCAGCCGCGCCGTGCCTCAATTCGTCGGCCAGTTGCGCCTTCAGGCGCATGGCCTCGTCGGCGTACCCACACACGTCGCCGGCCGCGCGCGCCAGTTCGTTGCGCCAGAACTTGAGTTCGGCGGGCAGGTTGGAGGTCTCGCCGGCATCGCGCGCCAACCGCACACTGGTGATGCCATCATCCACGCACTTGACCAGTTCATACAGGCGCGCTCCGCGGCTCACCAGCGCTTCAGCCGGATCCGCGGCCGTCGCCGGACGCCACGGACGGGCGTAGCCGCTCAGGGCCCGGCAGGCCAGGGCTGCATCCCACGCCGTCCCCACCGCCAGCCGCACCGACTCGCAGTCCTCGACCAGCAGGGTG
Source organism: uncultured Lentisphaerales bacterium (assembly GCA_964652365.1). GTDB lineage: Bacteria > Verrucomicrobiota > Kiritimatiellia > RFP12 > CAZZCT01 > CAZZCT01. Next base: position 481 of record CAZZCT010000333.1, on the reverse strand, counting down.
ACGACGCGGTTGTAGTCCGTATCAACGACCTCGTTGGGCGTCGGCGTGGCGGCCTCCCGTCGCACGCCATCGCCGCAGCCGGCCGCGAGCAGCGCCACCGACACCGCCAGCCACGCGGGCCCGCGGGCCGCAAACCGCGGCCTGCACCACGGACGCTTGGACGTGGCGCGTCGCGTCTTGAGAATCGCTCGGTCTCCCATATCAAGCATCCTTTCGCGGGCCATGCCCGCAGCCCAGAGCACCCTCGTCCATAACTTGAAGCTGGCAACTGGAAAGAGACGAAGACCGGAGACGAAGACCGGAGACAACGACGGAGTGCGGAATCTTTGTCGTGTGTCGTTGTCTTTGGTCTTTGTCTGTGAATACGTCAATCAAACCGCAGAATGTCGAAGTCAATCCCATCCCTTCATGATTCGGGCCTCATGATTCGTCAATCTGCGGTTCAGGTGCTCCAACGGCGAAAGAAAGTTACCACCCGCGA
>CAZZCT010000332.1:0-4502 GCA_964652365.1 uncultured Lentisphaerales bacterium | reverse complement strand
AGAAGCTGCACGCCGAAGTTGGTGATGCCGCTGCCAAAGAAGACCGGCGTGATCTGACCGGCCATGACCGCGTCCACGTCGAACGTCTCGCCGGCCCCCGCCAGGATCTCGATCTCCTCGCGCCAGGGATCGTAGACGTGGGGCGAGACCTGCTGCCGGATGCCCGGGTCGTCGAAGCCGCTGACGCGGTCCGGCGCACGGTATTGCCCGTGGGCCGTGCGCTCGAAGAGGTGCAACTGGTGCTGGAGCCGGTCGTAGACGCCGCGGAAATCCACGCCGCTGCCGAGTGGCCAAGTGATCGGAAATGCACCGATGCCAAGCACCTTTTCCAATTCGTCGAGCAGTTCCAGCGGGTGCTGGGCCGGTCGGTCGAGCTTGTTCATGAAGGTGAAGATGGGAATGCCGCGCAGCCGGCAGATTTCGAAGAGCTTGCGGGTGCGCTCCTCGATGCCCTTGGCGGCGTCGATCACCATGATCGCGCTGTCAACGGCGGTCAACACACGGTAGGTGTCTTCGCTGAAGTCCTTGTGGCCCGGGGTGTCGAGCAGGTTGATCACACACCCGCCATAGTCAAACTGTAGCAGCGTGGAGGAGATCGAGATGCCGCGCGCCTTCTCGAGTTCCATCCAGTCGGAGGTGGTCGACCGCTGGCTGCTGCGGGCCCGCACCGATCCGGCCAACTGGATGGCCCCGCCGTAAAGCAGCAGCTTCTCGGTCAGCGTGGTCTTGCCCGCGTCCGGGTGCGAGATGATGGCAAAGGTGCGCCGCCGCGCGATCTCCGCCTTGCGTTCTGCGTCGGTCATCAGTTCGTTCCTGCGGCCGGGATGCCGCGCCGGCGACCGGCCCGCCATTCGTGGCGCGGGAATGACGCACGGTAGCGGCATCGCGGGCCGGTGTCAACCGGCGCGATGGCCCCTGGATTGCGGAAGACGGGTAGTTGGAATGCTGGAATGCTGGAAAACGGCCCGTCAGGCAACGCGCGCAGCGAGACCAAAGCGGTGTCGCGCGGGGTACCGCTTGCCGCCGCACTCCAGACGCTGCCGCCTGACGCAGTGCGGTGGCAAGCGAAGCGCGACACCGCTTTTCTCGCGCAAGAAAGAGTGCGAAAAGCGAGCGCATTTGCATCCGTGGGCCGGCTTTGCCATCCGTGGTCCAAACCGGTTCACGATTACGGGCGACGATTACGGTGGACACTTGAGAGCCCCCGTAATCCGCAATCGTCGCCCGTAATCGTCCACCGACCGTTGCGGAACCGCGTGTTGACTCCCCCGCGGCCAGAATCTATCTTGCCCGCATGCACACCGCCGCTTCGCACGCGAGAATGCCATGACCGACCGGACCGCCCCCCTCAGCCCCGGCGAGCCGAATGCCTACGCCCTGCTCGACAGCGGCAATGGTCAGAAGCTGGAGTGTTTCGGCGAAGTGGTCTTGGCACGGCCGTGTGCCCAGGCAATCTGGGAGCCACGCCATCCGGACCGCTGGCGCGCGGCGACCGCCACCTTCGACCGCGCGGAGGGGCTGAACTGGCATGGTCGCGACCGCGTGCCGGCCTCCTGGGTGGTGCCGATCAACGGCTTGCGGATGAAACTGTCGGCCACGGACTTCGGCCATCTGGGCGTCTTTCCGGAGACGCGCAGTCTGTGGGACTGGATCACGGCCACCCTGCGCCGGGCCGCGACGCCGGACCGGACCCTCAACGTGCTGAACCTGTTCGCCTACTCGGGCGGCGCCACCCTGGCCGCTGCGCGGGCCGGTTGCGCCGTCTGCCACCTCGACGCCTCCCGCGGCATGGTCGACTGGGCGCGCGAGAATGCCGCGCTCAACGGGCTGGAGCAGGCCCCGATCCGCTGGATCGTGGACGACGTCCAGAAGTTCCTGGCCCGCGAGATCCGGCGCGAACGCAAGTATGACGCGATCATCCTCGATCCGCCCTCGTTCGGACGCGGCAAGAACGGCGAGCTCTACAAGATCGAGCGCGACCTGCTGGACACCCTGCAAGCCTGCCAGGCGGTGCTCAGCCGGACGCCGGTCTTCGTGCTGCTCACCTCGCACACCCCCGGCTTCTCGCCGATCGTGCTGCGCAACCTGCTGGCGCAGCGGCTGGGCGACGGCCGGGTCGAATGCGGCGAAATGCTGCTGACGGGCGCAACCGACGTGCTCGAACTGCCGAATGGCAACTGGACGCACTGGCAGCCCAAGTAGGCCGCCCGCCTCTGTCCGCGCGACGGCCGGGACAAGCCCGGCCCTCCATCGCCGTGCGCCAACCATGGCGCGTTTGGCGTCTTGGCGGTTCGTCTTCTTGTCAGTCACCGATGCCAGAGCTCGATCTTGAGTTGCTCGAATATGCTCGAATATTGCTGTGTTAAACCTGTTTCGTGTATCCGAAACGCGGGCACGCGACTATACTCCTGGCCTGATGAGCACCCCCATCTACGTCATAGGTCACAAGAATCCTGACACCGATGCCATCTGCGCCGCTCTGGCCTACGCCTGGTTTCTGCGTGAGAATGGACTACCAGAAGCGGATGCGGCGTGCTGCGGGGAAATCAATGCGCGCGCCCAGTTTGTGCTGGGCGAGGCCGGCCTGCCCCACCCCCGGCTCATCATGGATGTGCGGCCCATCATCGGCCAGATGGCCCGCCGCTCCATCATCTCGGCCCGCGAGGACGAGGCATTGTTCGAAGTCTATCGCCGCATGCAGCAGAATCATATCCGCGCCCTGCCCGCCATGGATGCGACCGGCCGGTTCAGCGGCCTGCTGGCGTTCGGCGACCTGATGGAACTGGTCCTGCCCGACCACGATGTGGATGACAACGCGCGCGTCATCGAAACCAGCCTGAGTCGCGTGGCCCGGGTGCTGGAAGGCACCATCGAACACGGTGTGGACGCCGACCGCGAGGAGTCGCTGCTGGTCATGGTCGCGGCCATGAGCGCCAGCGGCTTCACCAAGCGCATGAAACAGTTTCCGGCCAACCGCACCATCGTCGTAACCGGCGACCGGCCCACCGTGCAAATGCCGGCGATAGATCACGGGGTGCGCTGCCTGATTATCACCGGCGGCTACCCGCTGGCTGCCGAATTGCTGGAAATGGCCCAGGAGCGCGGGGTCGCCGTCATCAGCAGTTCCCACGACACCGCCACCACCACCCTGCTCTTGCGCAGCGCCAAAGTGGTCCGCCAGGCGGTGCAGCGTGACTTTGTCCGTGTGAAAGAGAACGATCTGGTGGACGCCGTGAGCCGGTCTGTGCAAGGCAGTCCGCAGGATCTGTTTCCTGTCTTGAACGAGGATGGAGACCTCGTGGGCGTGTTCTCCAAATCCGACCTGGTCAATCCACCGCGGACCCGCCTGATCCTGGTGGATCACAACGAATATGCCCAGGCCGTGACCGGGGCCGATCAGGCGGAAATTCTGGAAGTGCTGGATCACCATCGGCTGGGCGGGGGCCTGGCCTCCCGGGAACCCATCCGCTTCATCAACGAACCGGTGGGCTCCACCTGCACCATCATCGCCAAGTTCCTGCATCACCGCCAGCGCCCGCCTCCGTGCGAGATCGCCATCTGCCTGGCGGGCGGCATCATCTCCGATACCCTGTACCTGACCTCGCCCACCACCACCGACACCGACCGCCGCATGCTGGCCTGGCTCGCCAGCCCGCTCGGACTGGCCCTGCCCGACTTTGCCGAAAGAATGTTTGCCGCCGGCTCCGTGCTGGACCGCTTCCCGGCCCGTGAGTCGGTGCGGATGGACTGCAAGGAATACACCGAAGGCGCATGGCACTTCGTGGTCAGCCAGGTGGAGGAAACCGATCTGAGCGGGTTCGACGATCACGAAGCGGCGTTGAAGACCGAGCTGGCCGAGCTGGTGCGGGAACGCCAACTCGACTTCGCCGCCCTCATGGTCACCGACATCACCCGCCATACCAGCCTGCTCATGGTGTCAGGTGCGGAAGGGGTGAAGGATGCGATTGATTATCCCCGCCTGTCCGACGGCATGTACACCTTGGAAGGGGTGGTCAGCCGCAAGAAGCAACTGCTGCCCCACCTGATCCGCGCGCTCTCCGGCATCACGCACTGACGAAGCGCGGTAATTCGGATTTCGGTTCTTCCTCTGATCAACCTTCTCCGTCCCGCGCATCGGTCTGCCCGCTTTGCGCGTGCAACCGGTTTCCGCCCCATCGATCCCGAATCGTCCGTACCTGCTGCGTCCCAGAACCGCCGTGCTGACCCCTTCCCCGCGTGCGACGGGCCGCGACATCCATCGCCGTGCCCCCACCCGCCACCCGCCACGTGCCGTGGTGCGCGCGCCACCGATTCACTGTTCCCAATTGCCGCTGTCCCCAATTGCCCCAATTACCGCCAATCGCCGTTAGCGCGTTCTGTCCCGTCAGAACGTGCGGTCTTCGTAATGTTGCTCGGCAGCCCAGGCGAAGAGGGCGGGCACGTGGGTTGCCGGGTAGCGCAACCCGTTGCCCATAAGGCCTTTACGGGTTGCGCCCCCACAG
>CAZZCT010000331.1:0-4540 GCA_964652365.1 uncultured Lentisphaerales bacterium | reverse complement strand
CCGGCAGACGGTCGCCGTCGGTGTCAATGTCGGCCCGCGCCGCCAGGAAGAAGCCGGAAATGCCCAGGTCTGGCATCTCCCACGACGTGAAGGGCGTCGTGGCGTCGAGTTGGCCCACGTGGAACCAGTCACTCGGCGGCGCGCGGGTCGCGGAACCGAAAAGATCGACCGGCAGATGGTCTTGCGGCGCGTAGAGCCAGAAGCGCAGGTGGGTCTCGTCGGCGCGCGGCAGGAGACCCGCAAAGGCGACGCGGTTGGTATCGACCGGCGCCACGGGGTCATTGGCTTGCGGCGGGACGGCGTTCGTGGCATAGGCGGCCAGGAGGTCGCAGAGGGCTGCATAGTTCTCCGCTGGTACCAGACGCAGCCGCAGCGACACACGCGCGCGTTCACGGCTGGCGATCCAGTCGGCGAGTTCCGCGCCGCCCAGCCAGGAGGGCGGCTGACCGTACCGGACCGTCAGCCACGTCTGCGGGTCGCAAAGTTCAGCCGCGCTGTTGGTGCGGAGCACCGTGCCGTCGGCACCGAAGCAGATCCAGGCGCGCGTGGCAAGTTGCGTTTCGACCACGCTTACGCCCCACGTGTCGATGCCCACCAGCGGGACTGGTGCGGCGTTGTTAGTCAGGCCAGGCAGGCCCGCAGGGTCAAAGGGCACAAGTGCCAGCCCCTGCCAGACGCGCATCGGCGCCGGTGGCGGCAGCGTGCTGATACCGGCGGCGAAGCCCATGGTGGCGTAGACGTTGGTGACGAGGGCGTCGAGATCGTCCCACGTTTCGAGCGTGTCGGCAGCGGTGCGATCCAGCGTCGCGCAGACCAGCAGCGCAGCCAGAAGTGGGCCACGGACCGAATGCCACTGAGCGATGCGCACACGCATAGTGGTGCCACGGTAGTCCTGCCGGCCGACGGTGTCAAGGTGCAAGCCGCCCGCATCCGCGCCTTGGGCGAAGAACTCGACGCGCACCGCAAGCGGCAGCAGGCGGCGCATCCGGGCCTGACGCTGACCGGCATGTACAACGTCTTGGAGAAGCTGCGCAGCGGTGCGGTGCTGACGGCGAAGGAGAAGGCGATTCACGAGCAGGGGTTGGTGTCGGTGCTGAGGCAGTTGCACGACGACCTCGACGCGGCGGTGTTCGAGGCCTATGGCTGGAGCGATTTGAGTTGCCAGGGTTCAGGGTGTCAGGGTTCAGCGAAGACCAACCAGCCTGAACCCCGAACCCTGAACCCTGACCCCGCGGCCACCATCCTCACGCGGCTGGTGGCGCTGAACGCCGAACGGGCGGCGGAAGAGGCGCGCGGTCAGGTGCGCTGGCTGCGGCCGGAGTTTCAGTGCCGCGGTGCGAGCCCCGTGCAGTCTGAGATGACCGTCGGCGGCGAGGAGGTCGCCACGGTCGCTGCGAAGCCCGCGAAGGCCGCCAAGCGCGCTGCCTGGCCGACCGAACTCCCCGAGCAGGTGCAAGCCGTTCGCCTGGCACTTGAGGCTACCGCGGGGCCGACGACGGCTGCGTCGCTGGCAAGTCAGTTCCTACGGGTCAAGGCCGATCGGGTCGCGGAACTGCTCGACACGCTCGTGATCTTCGGCCAGGCGCGTAAACTGCCTGACGGCCGGTATAGCGGCCGGGTGTAGGGAGCCACCTACTGAGCTTGTCGAAAGGGACCGCCCCAATTCTCGAATCAGGAAATTCGGAAGACAGGAAGGCCGGCGAGCCTATTTGACAGGACCAACAGGATTGACAGGATTGCGCGGCTGATGCGGGCGAGGTGGAATCCGGTAGTCAGGAGCACTCGACCGTCTCACTCCCGAAACGGGCTGTTTGTGGCGACCGGTGCAGCCCAGTCCCGGTACGATCGCGTGGACACTTTGTCAAGCCATGCTGGTCTGTACCGCTTCGCGTGGACGGCATCGCGTATTACTCGTAACGCTTCAAGCTGAGAGTTGCTCAGCTCACGCTTCGCTCGCACGAACGCATCAATGGCTTCCAACGCCTCGCGTTCGGAGCACCTGGATCCTATGAAATACATGACCGCGAGCACGGGAAAGGCGCCCCCCCCCTGCTGAACCGACATCTCTTCTGTTGTCGCGCTGGAAAGCCGCTCAATCACAAGGGGGAAGGCGCGGGTCCCGAGGCGCGGAATCAGAGTCGCAATCGGAAGAATCAGCCCATGCACGTCTGCGAAATCGTTTGTGCTTCCGCTCCGCCGTCGGAAGTCACGGCCTGTCTGCCAGTCAAAGAAAGCATACTGCACAAAGGTTGCAGATGCCTCAGTCGCGTTCAAGGCCGACAGCACCCCCAAGATGTTCCTTACTTCCAGCGGGTTCTCAGTCCGGATCTTCGGATCGGCGAGGGCCTTGACCATCGCACCGATATAGGCCGCGCGCGCGGCGGCGTTGGCCTTGCTCTCCGCCAGCACCCGGTCGCGGTCGAACAGCATCGGATGCGGATACCACCACTCGGGTTGGTTGAGGGCGGCGCGGCATTCGATCTTGCATTCATCCACGTAGCCGGGGGCCAGCGCGGCCCAGTTTCCCGGATGCGATCGGTCAACATAGGACAACCGATGCGGCCTCATCATTTCTCGATGCGTAACACCAAGCAGGAGAATGGTCGCCTCCGGCGCGTGTTCGGGGTCGTCCAACCACGGCCAGAAGGCGTAAATCAATTCATGCAACGTGTGGCGTGATGCAAAAGAACGTGTGCGACCGGACAGTTCAACCCAGCTCAGGTGAAAACGGTCGCCAGTCTTGACGTGAGGCTCGTAACTTATCGGCAGGGCTTGCTCCAGAAACTCCGCTCGCAATTTGACTGCATCCTCCCCGTTCGTACCGCTTGACGCAATACCCGCGGCGTGCGTGATTCCGCACCCAGCCAAGAAACAAACGAGGCCACACGTTCGCAGTTTCATAGCGGTCGTCTCCAGCCGTCGACGTGAGATCTCGGCGGTGCGTCGTACCGGATCGATACTCCGCGATCCTTGTAGTTACACCCATTTTGCTGCCAACTCCACGTCGTTGTCGCATTGTTCTGGGCGTCGATCCATTCCATCATCATGCCCGGATCGCAGAACTGAAGCGACCTTCCACCCACAGCGCCCCATTGCGGATTCTGCGAAATAAACCCGTCCCGCGCGTCCTGAATCAGACTGTTCCCGGTGAAAAGCGTGATCAATTCCTCCGCCACCAGGTAGGTCGGGAGGTTTGTGATCACTACGATCGGCATGCTCTGAACGACACTCCACGCGTTCGACACTTCGCCCGCCGTGAGCAAACCGGATGCTTCCGTCAGAATACCGATGTACGAACCGCACCCAACTCGGCTGCACGATTGCCACGTCCAACTCAGCCAGTCCGGCGTGTTCCGTTGCCACCAGCCCGGCGAGTTGGTTCCCAGTGTAGCATCCAAACCGTATCCTTGAAACAGGCCAAGATCAACGTTTGCAGAACGGAAATCCAACAAGCCACCGACGGTTTCGGGCCGAATGCGAAACTCCCGCTCCGCAACCATCTTCACCTTGCCCGCCGTGCTGTAATTGAGGATGGTATCGGCGGGCGGGTTATCGTAGTGGCCCTGCCAGGGAACCAGATCGCTGTCGGTGTTTTCCCTGCCGCTGTACTGCACCCAACTCAGCGTGCCGTTCCGCAAATGGTAGTAGACATCGTTTGCCAGCCAATCGATCCAGTTGTTCATTCCGGTTTGCCCTGTCCACAGATTCACGCCGGTTGGATGGTCCGGCGTGCGCACCTCGAGGCGGGCAAAGGCATGGCCCATGGCGGATGCCTTTTCATGATAGGCGTTATCCACGTTCGTGGACTGCATCCCGTCGCACCAGTCGGTGAACATGGTGCTGGGCGTAGTGTAGTCGGTGAGAAAGACCGTCCGGTTGGTGACCGTCTGCAGATAAGAGGGAAAGGAAATCCAATAGTTGGTGTTCCAGCCCCAACCGAACGTGCTTTGGCAAGTGTAGGGGCGAGTAACGCAGACTTTGTACACGCACCGCACGACCGTATAGGAGACCTGATCCTCGATCCGCGGCTGTCCCGCACCGTAGGGATAGACCCGCACCTTGATCTTGTCGCCGCCCCAAGTCGGCGAGGTGCCAACCCCCTCCACGTAGAACACGATCTGCGTTGCGGCACCGACCACCACGTCCTGGTACGGCAGCAGCGTGTCAGGCGGCACGAAATCGCCGCCGGAGGCCACCGACGCCGGATCGCGGTTCTCGCTGGCGTCTTTTGTCCAGACACGGATGCGCCCGGAGAGCGTGTTCTGTTGCCAAGCGTTCGTGGCGTACCAAGCGGACGCTGCCAGAGTCATCGGACCGATGGCACCAGGGTCATTGTCGTCGTATGCAAACTCGATCCGCGCATCCTCAGGGTCAATGCCCGTCGGCAACGGGCAGTCGAGCACGATGGGGATAAAGGCACCGCCGGTTACATCGGTATCGTGGCCTTGGGGCGCATCTTCGATCCTTGCAAACCCATCCAGGAAATCCGGTATCTGGTCGCCATCGACATCCATATCGTTCATGTAGACGATCTTGCCGG
>CAZZCT010000330.1:0-4541 GCA_964652365.1 uncultured Lentisphaerales bacterium | reverse complement strand
GGTACTGCCGTTGATGGTGTTGATGATGCCGCTTTCGGCCTCGGCACGCGACGCGATCAGCGCCAGCAGCGCAGTCGCCACACAACTTCCGAACCGTATCCACCCGTTGCACGATTTCTTCATGTTACACCCGCTTTCGTTCTGAACCAGCCACCTGAATTTCCGAAAAAATACACGCATGTATGTTTGCGCTTGCGTTAAAGTACGAAATTGCTACTCTTCCGTCAAGCGGGGGAGAAAAAGCCCTCAGACTGCGAGAGTTGGAATGGTGGAATGCTGGAGTGCTGGAATGGTGTGACGACTGGGCTCTGAATCCCGCATCCCATGCGGAGTCTTGCACGGGGGAGCCCTCCGTGGGGGGGAACTCAGGCGGTTCGCATTCCATCCATGCCATGGTGAGGTCTGCTGGGAAACGAATCGCAGACAATTGGACTGTCTGATGGGCCTTTTCCCAACATTCCAGCATTCCAATGTTCCATCTCCCGCAATCCGGGGAAAAAGCCCAATAAAACCGCAAGGAGACGGAGCATGCCCAAGACAGAACGGAGGCCAACCGAAACGGCCGGCCCCGAAAAGAAAATCTCCGCTTCCGGTCATGACCGGGGGCCGAACAAGTGGTTTGAAGCCGCGCTCAAGGCGCTGGTGGAAGAAGGCGTCGACGCCGTCAGGGTCGAGCGCCTCGCTGCGCACCTCGGTCTTACCCGCGGCAGTTTCTACCACCACTACAAGGACCATGCCGAACTGCTGCAAGCCTTGCTGGCGCACTACGTCGAGACCAACCAGCAGCGCTTTGTCAAGATGCTGCCCCTGCTTCAGGGCACGGCCAAAGATAAGCTGTGGGTGCTCTGGAGCGAGACGGCGGACCAGACGTTCCGCGACTACGACTGGGCCGTTCGCATGTGGGGCATGCGCGACCCGCACGTGGCCGCGGTGTTGGAGCAGATCGACGCGAAGCGCATGGAGGTGCTGATCGGGCTCTTCAAGGAAATGGGGTTCAGCGCGGACGAGTCGTGGATCCGCGCGGCCCTGGCCTACCACGGCTCGCTCGGCGACCGCGCCTTTTTTGCGCCGTTCCCTTCCATGGAAAAACGCCTGCTGTGGCGCCGCATCGCCCTGGAGATCCTCAGCCGGACGGATTGAGGCCTGCGAGTTTCAAGAGCATCAAGCCGACGGTCGTTCCCATTGATCCCAGCGGAACATAGATCCGGTCCGGCTCGGGCAGAAGGCCGGCTTCGATCTGCGCCAACGCTGCGGATGAACCGCTCCGGCAAGGGCGCCGTCTGCGGCGGCCTTATCGGAGGCGCGGTCGATCCGGTTATTGTGTGCTTTCACTCTGTGGACCGGCCTCGGACTTGTACGGTGTCCAGGTCGACGTCGACCCATAATGCCGAATCGTGATTGCCCTCAGGCACCTCCCGATACTCGAAATTCGGTTTGTCCCGCATTGCGGACGCGATCTTGCGCGTTTCCGCGACGGGGATGAGAGGGTCCTTCTCGCCCATGGTCAGAACGACCCGCATGGTCAGCCGGTCGAGATGCGCAAGGATGGACCTGCCCTGATAGAGCTCGGGCTTCTCCTCAGGAGTTCCTCCGTACGCGGAGAAGACATGCGTTGCGAGACTCTGGAGGACCGTGTCGTTGCTTCGCCGGGCGAACTCCAGTCGCGCCAGAATATCACACATCCCCATTGCGATCACGCCGTGGACGTTCTGTGGCTGAAGCACTGCGTATGCCATAGCACTTGATGCGCCACCCGATCCACCGAGGAGGACGAATTTCGCGCACCCGAATTCAGTCTGTGCGTATTCGAGCAGGTCGGTCATGTCAGCTGTTGCCGCCGGGCTCATGTACGACGTTCCGCGCATGTTGACAGATAGAAGCGCATGATCGCCCCCCGTGATGCGACTGAGCCAGAAGTCGCGAATGTCCTCCCGGATGAATATCTGGTCGGCACTCGCGAACGAACCGTGGAGATAGACAATCGTGTTCTTGCGGCGATCGCCAGGCAGGAAGAGCGCCCAATCCGACTTCCCTCCATAGCCCGGCAGAAGCCGTGGAGGGGCGACCTTGTGTCGCCCGCGTTGCACAGATGGATGCTCCGCGGCATAACCCCGGCCGGATGTTGATTTCGTGAGTATGGTAGAAGGACGCAACCGTGTTCCAACTCGACATCAGCAATGAGGCCCTCGGCCGGCCCACGCGCCGCGACGGCGCCCGCATCCAGGCGCTCGTACGCAACGCCCTTTTACTGTCGAAAAGGGCCGCGTCCAGCCACGGATTCATTGTTTTCATTGTTATTAACAATGGCGACGCAATTCGCCGCCGTTCGGGACACGCACGGTGAGCGGATGAGCGGGTCATGGCAGAGCTCATTTTGGCGGCGTTGCAATGGCGCGGGGCTTCTGCCAGAATACGCCCTTGTGCAGATGCAAATCCTACCATCGCTGCTGGCTGCGGACGTCGGCCGTCTGGCCGACGAGGCGCGTCGGGCCGAGGCGGCCGGCGGCGATGCCCTGCATCTGGACATCATGGATGGCCATTTCGTCCCGAACCTGAGCTTCGGCCCGGCGGTCGTGGCCATGGCGCGGCGGGTCGTGCGCCTGCCGCTCAATGTACACCTCATGCTCTCCCGGCCCGATCGCTACGCCGCCCGTTTCATCGAGGCGGGCGCCGCCGAGGTGCTGATCCACGTCGAGGCTGAGTGCGCCCTGCTGCCCACCCTGGCAGCCATCCGCGCGGCCGGCGCGCGCTGCGGCCTCACGCTCAAACCCGCCACGCCCGCCGAGGCCGTCTTCCCCTTTCTGGCGTCAATCGATGCGGTCCTCTGCATGAGTGTCGAACCTGGCTATGGCGGTCAGGCCTTCCAGGACCAGGTGCTGCCCAAACTGGCGGCGCTGCGGCGGGAGGCCGACCGGCTGCAACGGCCCGGGCTGTCGCTACTGGTCGACGGCGGCATCACCTGTGAGACCGGCGCCCGGTGTGCGGCCCACGGCGCCGACAAGCTGATCGCGGGCAGCGCCCTGTTCGGCGCCGCCGACATGGCTGCCGAGATCCGCCGCATGCGCACCGCGGCGGCGGAAAACTTTGGTCGCAACCTCGGCCCCGCGGCGTCAGCCGGCGGCGCCTCAAACCACGCGGGCGCAGGCCCGACCGAGACCTGATGGAACACCCGATACCCAACACGCGCAACTTCTGCATCATCGCGCACATCGACCACGGCAAGACCACCTTGTCGGATCGCATCCTGGAACTGACCAAGACGATCGACCAGCGGTTGATGCGCGAGCAGACGCTCGATGCCATGGACCTCGAACGCGAGCGCGGCATCACGATCAAGTGCCACCCGGTGGCCATGGTCTATACGGCGCGCGACGGCCAGGTCTACCGTTTCAACCTGATCGATACGCCCGGACACGTCGACTTCGCCTACGAGGTCTCCCGCAGCATGGGCGCCTGCGAGGGCGCCGTGCTGGTCGTGGACGCCGCCCAGGGCGTCGAGGCGCAGACCGTGGCCAACGCCTACCTGGCGATCGAGAGCGGACTCGAGATCATCCCGGTCATCAACAAGGTCGATCTGCCCAGCGCCAACGTGCCCGAGGTGATCCGGCAGATCGAGGACATTCTCGGCCTGCAGATGGAGAACCCGCTGCTGATCAGCGGCAAGACCGGCCTGAACGTGCCCGACGTGCTCGAGGCGGTCGTGGCCCGCATCCCGCCACCGCGCACGCGCGGCATGACCGCGCCGCTGCGCGCGCTGGTCTTTGACTCGGTCTTCGACGTCTTCCGCGGCGTGATCACCTATGTGCGCGTGGTCGACGGCTGCATCCGCGCCGGCGAAAGCGTGCGCTTCCTGCAGAGCGGCATGCTCACGCAGGTGCGCGAGGTGGGGATCTTCAGCCCCGACCAGAAGGCGCAGCCCACGCTGGAGGCGGGGCAGGTGGGCTACCTGGTGGGCAACATCAAGGACCCGCGCGACATCAAGATCGGCGACACCCTGACCGGCGCGCGCGACGGGGCGGTGGAGCCCCTGCCCGGATTCAAGGAGATCCGGCCGATGGTCTTCAGCGGCATCTACCCGGTCAGCACCGAGGACTACGAGAAGGTGCGCCAGGGGCTGGAGAAGCTGCACCTCAACGACTCGGCCTTCACCTTCCACCCGGAGAGCTCGGTGGCGCTGGGCTTCGGCTACCGCTGCGGCTTCCTGGGCCTGCTGCACATGGAGATCGTGCAGGAGCGGTTGCGCCGCGAGTTCGGCCTGGACATCATCAGCACCCATCCGGCCGTGATCTACCGCGTGCACCTCAGCGACGGGCAGATGGTCGAGGTCGACAACCCCGTGCACCTGCCCGACGTGACCCGCATCGAACGCATCGAGGAGCCGGTCATCCGCGCCACCCTGATCTGCCCCAACGTCTGCATCGGCGACGTGATGCGCGTGGTCATGGAGCGCCGCGGCCTGGTCAAGGCCACCGAGAGTGCGGCCTCCAAGCGCGCGATTCTGACCTGCATGCTGCCGCGCAACGAGATCCGGATCGACTTCC
>CAZZCT010000329.1:0-4572 GCA_964652365.1 uncultured Lentisphaerales bacterium | reverse complement strand
CACCTGCACGTGAAGCGTTGGGTGGAGTGGTTTCGTGATGCCGGACACTCCGTCTCGCTGATCGGGCCGGCGGGCAGCGCTGCCCCGCGGTACCCGGGCATCCGGTACGAGCGGCTCTGGGCGCCGCGCGGCAGCACCAGGTTCCGCGGCGTCTGGCAGCGGGTCCAGCCGTTTGTCTTGCGGTGCCAGGTGCAGCGTCCGGCGGCCGACATCCTGCACGTGCAGTGGCTCGATGGGCTGGCGGACGCCGCCGGCGCCTCGGGGTTCAGGCCGCTCGTGCTCACGGCGTGGGGGTCCGACGTCCTCGCCCCCCACCACGGCCAGGAGCATCGGCCCAGCCTTCGGGCCGCGCTACGCAAGGCCGATGCCGTGACGGCGGACAGCCGCGAGCAGTGCGAACGGCTCATCGAGCTGGGCAGCAGCCCGGAACGGACGCACGAGATTTTATGGGGTGTTGACACCGACGTTTTCGCTCCCGGCCCAATCGATCCATCACTCCGGGCAAGGCTCGGCATTGCCGCCGGGCCGGTCGTCATGAGTATCCGGCAGTTCCGGGAGCATTACAACCATGAGACCACGGTTCGGGCCATGCCTCGGGTGCTGGCGGAGTGCTCCGGCGCCCAGTTCATCTTCCTGCATGGACCCTATACAGCGGTTAAAGACGACCGTACGGCGTACTACCGCCGGCTGCAGGCGCTAGCTGTGGAACTCGGTGTGGCCCATGCTTGCCGCTGGGTCGACGGCGGCGTGGCGCATTCGGAGATGGCCGACGCCCTGCGGTGCGCCGACGTCTGCGTCTCGATTCCGGACCGTGACGGCACTGCGGTAAGCATGCTAGAGGCCATGGCCTGCGGCAAGCCGGTAGTGGCCTCCGATCTCGCTGCGAACCGCCAGTGGCTGCTGGAGAAGGGCGAGGCCGGGCGCCTGGTTCCGGTTCGCGACGTGGACGCACTGGGTGCCGCGCTGACGGAGCTTCTGCGGGACGCCTCAACGCGGTGTCGCCTCGGCGCGACTGGCCGGTCCATCGCTATTGAGTGGGCCCGTCAGGATGCGAACATGACAAGGATGGCAGCCATATACGCCCAGCTGGTCCGGAGCCGCTGATGCCCTCACCCACCGTCAGCGTTATCGTCCCGGTCTACAACCGTGAGGCGCTCCTAGCTGAGGCGTACAGTGAACCGCTTTGTGTTGTGCCATGACGGATAGTTCATCTGTCCATATTAGTACGGTATCTATAATAGTACCTGTCTACAATGGAGCTGGGCTTGTGTCCGATTGCGCCAATGCGCTCCTATCCCAGGCGTGCCATAACGTATCTGTCGATATAATATTCGTGGACAATGGTTCAACGGATAGGACCATGGACGTTCTCCAGTCATACACCAGGGATGATCGGGTTCGGATCGTCTCTGAGACCGCTGTGCGGAACGCCTATGGCGCCCGTAACGCTGGTGCGCGTATGGCGCACGGTCAGGCGCTGGCATTCACTGACGCCGATTGTGTCCCTGAACCCAACTGGCTAGCGGAACTGCTCGCCGGGCTTGGTGATCCCAGCGTCGGAGTTGCGGTCGGCGACATCCTGCCGTACGCCACGTCCTCCGTGGTTGGCCGGTGTTACTCAGAGGAGGGAATGTCACTGCGCGGATATGACGTTACCAAGTTCTGCGGAATGCGTGCAGGCAACTGCATTATCAGGGCGGAGTGTTTTCGCGCGCTGGGTGGGTTTGACGCTACCGTGCCCTCCGGTGGCGACAGCCGGTTTCTTGGTGATGTGATCATGGATGGCAGGTGGACATTCGCATACTGTTTAGATGCCATAGTGCGGCATAGAAATTACGAAAGTCTGCAGCAGGTGTTCCGCCGCGGACTACGGTACGGCAACAATGTGCACACACTCAAGTCCGATCCTCTACGTTGTGATCAGTACGTACCGCTTGGTAGGCATATTATCTACGTGATGACCCGATCTATCGCAACTATTGGAAGAGCGCTGGTGTATCCCATGGTTCGGGGCACAGGCGTTTACCGTGGGAGACCGGTTGGTGATATGCGGCTATTCCTCGCAAGGCCGCTAGTAGAGCTGCTTGAGACCTTCGGTGTGCTTGTAGGCAGGCTGGTAAGAAGCCAGAGGTTCCGGTAACCAGGGCGTGGGCCGACACAGGATTGTTAGGCGCAGTCCCAGCATCGTCCTGGGTTGGGCTGGGTTGGGCTGGGTGGAGCTGGGCCAGGGAGAGTGGCGGGGACGGTCGGCGCCGTAGCGCGCGTATGGGCGCACCAAATGTGTGGGCCATGTAAGACTGGTGGCTGCTCATAATCGGGCAATCGTCATGCCTGGCTGCGTAGGATTGGCATCTCAATGCAATGCACTATAATAATATGCACTCGTAATCGGGCGTCGATGCTACGAGCCACACTGGACTCTCTGGGCAAATCCGAATTACCAGCCGGTTGGCAACCGAAAGTATTGGTCGTCGATAATGGGTCAACGGATGGGACGCCCGAAGCAATCCATAATACCCGAATGCCTGGCTTCACTGTTAGTGTGCACATGGAGCCCCGAAGAGGCGTGGCCCGCGCCAAGAACACAGCAGTTGCACGATCCACGACGGAGTTCCTGCTCTTTCTAGATGATGATGTGCTTGCAGGGACCACGTGGTTGGTGGAGATGTGTACTGCTGTTGCGAGCAGCGGTACTTCAGCCGTAGCCGGAGGCATTCGCATCGCGCCCGGCTTGGTGCCCGACTGGTTTACTCCATCCTATGCTAGGCGTTTTGCATCTACTGAGTATAGTGCGGGATCGCCTGTATGCCTGATCGGCGCGAACATGGCCCTGCGTCGGTCTGTTCTGGCGGGCAGGGCGCCATTTGATGAGGCTCTTGGTCCCGGTGCGCTCGGCTTCGGTGAAGAGACACTGCTATCGATGCAGCTCACGGAGGCGGGGCATACCATCGCGGACTATCGACATATCACAGTGGAACATCACTTTGATCCAATGCGCCTGACTCGAGGGTTAATGCTGGCGGCCGCTCGGGCAGCGGGACGTTCTGCAGCGTACACCGACTACCACTGGCGGCATGTGCGCGTACGGCGACCCCATTTGGACTTGATCCGAAACTGGCTTCGCCTGCAATTTGGGCGCGCATACGCGCATGTATCACCCATAGATGGAGCGCCTGTGCCAGAGTGGGAGGTATACAGGGTCCATATGTGTGCATACTACATCCAGTTAATGCGTGAGATGCGCGGTGGGCGCGTGTACCCGATGGCGGACGCGCGCTCCAAGTGGCCGGTTCTTGGCGACACAGGCGGGGCTGATTGACAGGCACCAGGGCACGCTCATGCTGTGATGCGATGGGAGGCCACAAGGCTTGCGTGTCCTGATCGTCGCGTCTCGCTACCACCCACACCGCGGCGGTGTCGAGACGGTGGTGCGCCATCTAGCCGCCGAGTTTCACAGGTTGCAGCATGATGTTGAGATTGTCTGTCCACGGTACCCGAGGTCTCTCCCTGCCCGGGAGGTGATCGACGGGATCGCGGTGACGCGGCTTCCGTTTGTGCTGCCCAGGCGGCGCTACCTGACGAATGGTCGCCCCTGGCTCTGGGGCATCGGCTGGCTCGCGGCGCCTTACGCGCTTCTAGCGTTGCTCCGCGCCATGCGCCGGTTCCGTCCAGACGTGATGAACCTGCACTACGTGGGCAGTCCTGCGCCGTTCGTCGTACGAGCCTGTTGTGCCCTACAATGTCCACTGGTGGTCTCCCTGCATGGCGGCGATGTCGACGCGGCCCAACACCGCCATCCAGAAGCTGCACACGCTCTTCGCTCGGCATTGGCCAGTGCCTCTCAGGTCACTTGCTGTTCGCAAGCGCTGCTCTCGCAGGCGCTCGCGATCGTGCCAGAAGCCAGTGATCGGTCCCGAGTCATCCACAATGGTGTCGATGTCGCGCGGTTTGCTGAAGCTCAGGCTTGGCGAAACGGAAAGCCATATGTGGCAGCTGTTGGCCAACTTGTGGACCATAAGGGATTTGACCTGCTCATCAGGGCTTTCGCGCAGGCTGTACCGCAGGACGACACAGTGGACCTGCTCATCGGCGGCGACGGCCCGGCTCGGGGCGAGTTGCGTGACCTGATCGCAAGTCTTGGCGCCGAGGGGAGGGTTCACATGCTGGGTGCGTTGGAGCCAGATGGTGTTGCCGCGCTGATGTTGGGCAGTGTGCTGGTTGCCGTTCCGTCCCGCCGCGAGGCCTTCGGGGTGGTGGCGCTCGAAGCGATGGCGGCAGGTAAGCCAATCTTGGCCACTCCTGTCGGCGGGCTACCCGAGTTCGTGCCGGCCGACGGAAATGCCCTCGTTCAGCCTGTCCTGGACAAGTGGGTGGCGGCTCTGCGGCTCAACTTGGCCCACCACGGCGGAGCCAAGACTCACCTGACTGCGAACGTCGAAGCGTCACGCGGCTTCGGATGGCCGGATGTGGCGGGCAGATATGCGGCCGCCTATCGAGAAGCCTTGCATGGCTGAACCGTGCAGCCATGGGTCACGGTGGTGGAGAAGCGGGCCACCTTCGCCTGCACAGCCG
>CAZZCT010000328.1:0-4595 GCA_964652365.1 uncultured Lentisphaerales bacterium | reverse complement strand
CCGCCGTCGTAAACCATTGACCAAGCGAGTTTTAGGTATTATCTAAGCGCCATTCAGGTCTGACCCTGAAGCCCCGCGTCCGACCGGTGGAGACGCAGAGGCGAGGGGAGGGACTCCAACGACAACTCTCGACTGCGAAGAAACAAGGGCATTTTTGAGCGCTGGCGGGTGACAACAACGCTGAAACGGCCGGAAAAGGATGCAGCGATGGGTGTTGCGCGGGGTCGCGGCTGACGTTCGATAATGTACAGAAGGCATTGCGGTGCAAGTAGTTACGATGTTCTCAAATGTGTTGACTGGCGAAGCGTCGGAGAGCTGCTCATTGTTAATAACAATGAAAACAATGAAATAGGGGCGATCATGGCACACAGGATTGCGCGGCTGAGGATGCGCGATACTGCGTTGCTGAACCAGACGCGGGCGACACCCGCCTTCGCCTTGCTCCGGCGCGGCACGCGAGGTCGCCCCTCCACGCCTCGTGCACGAACCGTGCGCCAATGGGCCGCTTCCGCGTAGCAGGCTGGGGGTCTTCCTCGATCGCTTGGCATGTGTGTCCATAGGTACTCCATCTACATAAGCACCGAAATCAACACTTAGTCGGCCACGGCCACTAAGCCTGTCCCACGCCGAGGCGCAGAGGCGCGGGGGAGACGCGCAAATGGGCCATCCCCGGTGGCGCAAGGGGCCTCCCGCATGCGTCTGCCGGGCCACAAGCCGGGAATCTTGTGCCACGCCCCGCGGCAGGGGCGCTCCAGACCCTTGGGTCGCACGGCGGGCAACCTGCTCTGAGCACAGCGTGACATCCTACCTATATGCAGGAAATCAACATCCGCACCTCTCCTACCTTGCGCCGATAGCGTCGAAACGGTAACGTCTTGCCACATGAACGTGGCCGAATTCGTTGCCAAGTGGCGTAAGGTTGAACTCAAGGAGCGTTCCGCCGCCCAGGAGCACTTCCTCGACCTTTGTCGCCTTGTCGGCCACCCCACGCCCGCCGAGGCCGATCCTACCGGCACCGACTTCTGTTTCGAAAAGGGCGCTGCCAAGCACGGCGGCGGCGACGGCTTTGCTGACGTCTGGAAGCGTGGCTTCTTCGGCTGGGAATATAAGGGCCGGCACAAGGATCTGACCGCCGCCTTTGACCAGCTTCTACTCTACAAGGATGCGCTGGCCAACCCGCCCCTGCTCGTGGTCTGCGACCTGGACCGCATCGTCGTCCGCACGAATTTCACCGGCACGGTTCCCGCCACCCATGAGATCCTGCTTGAGCAGTTCGGCGAGCCCCGCAGTCTCGAGATCCTGCACCACGTCTTCTTTGACCCCGAGCGACTCAAACCTGGCAAGACCAGCGAGGCCATCACCCAGGACGCCGCCGACCAGTTCGCCGGCATTGCCGCTTCCATGCGCGGCCGCGGCCTCGACTCCGGCCGCGTCGCCCACTTCCTAGATCGGATCGTCTTCTGTCTCTTTGCCGAGGATATCGGCCTGCTGCCAGACATGGTCTTCTCCCGCATCGTCGAGAAGTCGGTTGACGATCCGCCGCGCTTCGCCAAACTCGTCGGCCAGTTGTTCGAGGCTATGGCCCATGGCGGCGACTTCGGCATGGAGACCATCCGCCACTTCAACGGCAGTCTCTTTGACGACCGCTCCGTCCTCGATCTCACGCGCGAAGAAATCGCCCGCATCGCCGCGGCTGTCCGCCTCGACTGGAGCGCGGTCGATCCCTCCATCTTCGGCACCCTCTTCCAACGAGGCCTCGATCCCGCCATGCGCGCCCAACTCGGCGCCCACTTCACCGGCCGCGCCGACATCGAAGACGTGGTCGACAACGTCGTGATGCGTCCCCTGCGCCAGGAGTGGACCGCCGCCCGCGCCACGATCGAATCGCTCCTGACTACCGGCAGGAAATCCCCGTCTGCGGGTGACCGGCCGGCGACGATCTCTCCGGCCAACCTCAAGAAGGTTCGCGGCGAAGCCGCATCCATTCTGCACCAGTTCCTCGGTCGCTTGCAGACCGTGACCGTTCTCGACCCCGCCTGCGGCTCTGGCAACTTTCTCTACGTGGCCCTCCTCAAGCTCAAGGACCTGGAGAAGGAGACCATCGTCTATGCCATGGATAACGACCTCGGCGGATTCCTGCCCATGGTTGGGCCGTGGCAGCTTCACGGCATCGAGATCAACCCCTATGCCTTTGACCTGGCCCAGATGACCGTCTGGATCGGCTGGCTCCAGTGGATCCGTTTCAATGGCTTCGGCCAGCCCCAGGAACCGATCCTGCGCCCCATGACCGGCAATTTCCATTGCTTGGACGCCATTCTTGACCTCACCGACCCCGCCAACCCCAAGGAACCCGACTGGCCCAAGGTCGACTTCATCGTCGGCAACCCGCCCTTTCTGGGCGACAAGATGATGCGCCGGGAACTCGGCGACGCGTACGTGGACCAGCTCCGGGGCCTCTATGCCGGCCGCATCCCCGGCCAGTCCGACCTCTGCTGCTACTGGTTCGAGAAAGCCCGTGCCCATATTGCCGCCAGCCACTGCAAGCGCGCTGGCCTCTTGGCTACCCAGGGCATTCGTGGTGGCGCCAACCGCGAGGTTCTGAAACGCATCAAGGAAACCGGCGACATCTTCTGGGCCGTCTCGGACCGCGACTGGGTCCTGGACGGAGCCAACGTGCATGTGAGTATGGTCGGGTTCGGAAACAAGCAGCAACCGGATGCGCCAGTGCTCGATGGACGTCCAGTTGATGTCATCAATAGCAACCTCACTGCGCAAGCGGACACCGCTTCAGCCGAAGCTCTATCAGGAAATGCAGGGATTTCGTTTCTCGGAAACTGCAAGGGCGGACCGTTCGATATCGCGGACCGCGAAGCGCTCGGTCTTCTTTGGCCGGCCGGCAACCCAACCGGAAGACCGAACAGCGACGTGGTTCGCCCCCTCGTCAACACGGAAGACCTGGTTAAGAACCCTGTACCGCGGTGGATAGTGGATTCCGCTGACTTGACGGCTGCGGCTTTCGCAGTCTATGAGAAACCATTCGCTCTCGTGTTGGAGCGGGTAAAACCCAGCCGAGATCAGAACCGGGACAAGTGGCTCAAGGAAAACTGGTGGCGACCACAACGCATGCGACCCGAGATGCGCAGCGCTGTCGCGGGACTGCCCAGGTTCATTGTCACGCCAACCACGTCCAAGCACCGCATCTTCATTTGGCTTACCCCCCCAACTCTTCCGGACCACCAACTGACAGTGTTCGCTCGCGCGGACGACGTCTTCTTCGGCATCCTGCACTCCCATATCCACGAGGTGTGGGCGCTGGCGCAGGGCACACAACTGCGCGAGAAGGCGTCCGGGTTCCGCTACACACCCACCACCTGCTTTGAGACCTTCCCGTTCCCGCCCGGCGTTCTCGACATGAACCCTGGATCCGGAACCCTGAACCCAGGTCCCATTCTCGCCGCCATCGCGGCCGCCGCGCGAGAACTGACCGACCTGCGCGACCGCTGGCTCAACCCGCCCGAATGGACGCACACCGAGACGCTGGAATTTCCCGGCACGTTGGGCGGTCCATGGGACCGGTTCATTGACCCGGCGACGGCGGAGGACCGCGGCGGTTTCCGAGTCGGTACGGTCCGCTACCCGCGGACCGTGCCGCGCGATGCCGAGTGCGCTGCCAAACTGGCCAAGCGGACCCTCACCAATCTCTACAACCAGCGACCCACGTGGCTTGCTGACGCCCACCGGCGCCTCGACGCCGCCGTCTTCGCCGCCTACGGCTGGCCCACCGACCTGACCGACGGCCAGATCCTCGAACGCCTGCTGGCGCTGAATGTGACGCAAAGCGGTTGCGGGTAGCCCGGGGTTTGGACGCGAACGGCTACCGCCCCATGCAGCACGCTCCACAGGCGAGTCGCGTGTTGCACACCATTTGGCCGTGTGCTACCTTGCTGTAGCGCTGTCGCTTGTGTTCCATCGCCATTCGTGAGGTTCTGCCATGCGTTTCGCGTGCCGCCTGCTGCTGCTCGCCATGGTCCTCGCCACGCAAGCGCGCGACGCGCAAGCCGAGACGCCCCCTCCGGCCGCAGAGTTCGCCTTAGTATGCTCCCCCGCCGACCTGGTGACGAACCACCTGCTTGTCGCCACCGACCTGCTGCCGGCCCTGCCCCCGGAAGCCACGCTGCCCGTCCTGTTCGACGCAGGCATCTGCCTGTTGCAGGCGGATGCTCTGCCGTCCGAGCTGCTTGACGCGCTCAGCACGGTACAACGCAATGGAGTGGCGCTGTACCAGGTCCTGGTCCGCGAAGACCCCACCACCCGCGACCGTGAGATCTGCCACAGCGATGGCACGGTAGTATGGCGCGACGCGGTTCCGACGGGTTACGACCCTACGAGCCCGATCCGGGAGCTGTGGCCTTGGCTGAACACACTGGACTCGACCGACCCGACGCGCCTCTGGTGTGAAGCCGTCTACGATCCCGCCCGGATCGTCTCGCGCGTTCTGCTGTTGCCGGTAGACCAACTCGATGCCTTTCTGGACGGAGCCGCCGACGAGAGTCTGGCATATGCCGCCTTGGGCGGCGAGTTCATGCAAAGCATGA
>CAZZCT010000327.1:0-4627 GCA_964652365.1 uncultured Lentisphaerales bacterium | reverse complement strand
CGTGCCGGGCGGCGGCACGTAGACCGCGAAGATGCTCATCTCGTAGTTACGGCCGAAGCCGAGGTTCTTGTCGGTTACGCGGATGTAACGGGCGTCCTTTGGCGTGGCCAGGTTGTAGAACTTCGCGTACCTCTCCTGAGTATCGACGTTCACCAAGTCGGCCCAGACCGATAGGTCCGTCGACGTCTCGATCCGCAAGCCGACCCAGCCGTTCTGATCAAACCCCATGCGGATCTGATTCAGGCGGTGGACGCCGCCCAGGTCGTAAGTGGCTACTGCGGGGTTGGGGTTGTTGGCCCGATCGCCGACATTCCACAACTCGTTGACCATCACCGACGCGCCGGACTCGAAGTTCGACTGACTCTTCAGCGTGACGCCGGCTGACGTGATGCTGTAGCCTTCGTGCAACTGCGGCGGGGATGCCGCATCGGATGCCACGTAGGCCATCAACTCCATCATCTCCACGTCGCCGGCCGGGCCATATATCGTCCAATCGATCTTGGTTACGCTGAGCTTCGAGAAGGTGACAGCCGTGTCGGCCGAGGCAGGCGCTCCGCCACCAGAGGCACGCACCGTGGTCCAACTCGCCCCGTCGTAGACTCGAAGCTGGTAGTCTGCCGGCAGGGGCGTCCCCGCCACATAGAGAGTCCGAATCCGATTCAGCTCATAGGCCTTGTCGAGCGTCAGCGTGAACGTCGCGCTGTCGCCGCTTGACAAAAGCCGCTGAACCCCCAGCCGCTCCCAGCAGGAGTCGTGAACGGATCCGGCAGTTCCGAACTTCCCCGCTGCCGCGCCGGCATAGGTCACCGAGGCCGACCCCAGCACCGTCCCGGCCGGGTTGATCCGGAAGGCCACGTTGGCCTTGTAGCTACCGCCGGAGATCGGGAACGCGGCGGCTCGTGCCAAGCCCGCTACCGCCGTGGTCATTCCCAACGCCAGCAACATTGCCGCCCACGCCATCCGCCGGTTCCCCATCGCACCATTGGACATGCTCATGTCTCACGCTCCCTTCCAGGCACATCGGTTCACAACAAAGGTATCCAGCATTAGTTTCCCGCACTTTCGGCGCGATCACAAGGGAAACACAAGCGCCACAGAACGGCGATGGCAGTAAGACGACGTTGCTTCCGAAGCGTCGTCCGTGCTTCCGCTGGCGCTCATCAGTCCGGCAAGTACGCGCCAAGCCGCCGGAGCAGATCGCGGCATTCCCGCGAGCTGCCGGGTGCGGTGCCGCCGAGTTCAAACAACCCCTCATACACGGCCCGCCCAACGCCGCCGGCAACGAAAACGTCCATCACATGGCGGACGGGCACGGCGCAGAGCACCGTGGTACGGTCGCTTCGACGGCACGGCGTAGAACGGTCCTCTGGACCGTCACTCGGGTACTTGGCCCTCAGACTGCGGGAGTTGCCGTGAGCTCTGCCGCCACTTCGTACGCTTGGTCATGCTCTGGCGGCTCGGCAGGAGCCTCGCCCTCCCATGCTTCGCATCAACCATGTGGTGATTGTCAGGTCTGGGAGGGCGAACCTCCCGGTGAGCCGCCGTGCATGGCAGAAGCGCACGTCTCAGCGGCAGCAGCGCGGCAACTCCCGCAGAACAGGGTTGGCCACTGTGGTGCAGCCGCGATCGGGTGTAGCACGGTGCTCTGCGCCGTGCCGTCAGTGCCGTGGCGTTACGTCGGTATGAACGGCCCGGAGGACCGTTCTACGCTGTGCCCGTCCGCGGAATGACTCTCGGCTTGCGCCGCTGGGGATCGCCCCATCGGCGCGTCTTCTCTGCGCGAGATATGCCTCCATGCCTGTCACGAGCGCAATTGGTCGAGGACGAGGACCGCTTCGCTGAGGACGAGTACGATTGGACCTAAAACCTGCAGTTGGCCTCAGCCATCTGCCGTAAGTGACCGGTTATCAGTGACCTGTGATCGGCGGGCTCGCCGGTCACCGATTACCGATCACCGACAACTGCCGTTTCCAGGTTGAACGCAGCAACCGGCGGACGATTGCGGACGACGATTACGGCCTGTCTGCCATCTGTCTGCGTGCGGTGACGCAGGCGCTGCGGCGCAGCCAACTGAACGATTGCGTGCAGCCTCAATCCGGAGCGTCTTGCGGACTTCCTCTGGCGTTCACTACTCCGGCAAGTAAGCGCCAAGCCGCCGGAGCAGTTGCTGAAGCTCCGGAATGGCGACGTCGCGAGAGCGGACACCCCGTTGCGCCACGAGGGCCGCGGCCACGCCGGCGGCCTGCCCTGTGATGAAACAGCCGGGCATGACGCGCAACGAGCCCTGCACCGGTCGGTCCGTGCTCACGCACCGTCCTGCCACCAGCACATTGTCCAGCCCCCGCGGGGTGAGAACGCGGTAGGGGATGCCGTAGCTTTCGCCCGGCTTCAGCCACTGATGGTCGAATTCCTTGCCCCTCTCTTCGCTCGCCTCCAGCGTCTCCGCGTGCACGTCGATGCCATAGCAAAAGCGGCCGATTTCGTCGGCGAACACGGCGCGCCGCCAGTAGTCGTCCGCGTTGAGCACGTAGTCGCCGAGAATCCGCCGCGTCTCGCGGATGCCAAACTGCGCCGCGCTGCCGACGAGTTCCATCGCATCGTAGCCGGTCAGGTAGCGTTTGAAGTAGGTCTCGTACTCGCGCATCATCTTCCGCGCCTGCACCGCCGCCGGGGTGACCGTGCGCTCATCCGTGCCATCCACACCGAACAGATGGCCGAGATTGCCACCGCCGCTGGCGGGGCCCGTGCGCATGATGCCCGGGAAGCCTGTCTCCGGCACGGTGAACACGCCATCCCCGACGGCGCGCGCCATCTCGCGGCTCTGCTCCCACCAGAAGCCGCAGCCCGCCGCGTTGGCCTTGTCCCAGTCGATCCCGGACCAGAGGCTGATGAGGGTGCCCGGCTGCATCCGGCCCTCAGCATCGCCCTTCTCGAAGGGGGCTCCGGCCCACGCGCACAGGTCGCCATCGCCCGTGGCATCGACAAAGGCCTTTGCCCTCACGGCAAACAAGCCGCTCTTGGCGTGACAGACGGCATATCGCACGCAACCGCCTTCCGCCTCGATGCCGATCACCTGGGTCTGAAACGTGAATTCGACCCCGGCCGCGACGACCAGGCGGTCGTAGACGAGCTTCAGCGTCTCGCCATGAAAGAGCAGATCGCGGTATTCCCGCGAGCTGCCGGGTGCGGTGCCGCCGAGTTCAAACAACCCCTCGTACACGTCCCGCCCAACGCCGCCGGCCACGAAGTTCACACCGTCACTGAAATTGCAGAACATGGGCAAGGCGCCGGCTGTTCCCATCCCGCCGAAGCACACGTGGCCTTCGGCCAGGTACACGCGCGCGCCCTGGCGAGCGGCAGCCACGGCCGCCGCCACCCCGGCAGGTCCGCCGCCAGCCACGAAAACGTCCACCGCATGGCGCACGGGCACGCTCCGTGTCAGTGTGATCGGACCAGACGGGCACACGGTTGCCATGGGAAGTCTCCTCTAAGCCACAGCGATCGAGCATCGCTTGCGGCCGGTTCGATAAGGTCTGCACCTGCCGCTCTAGCGGATCAGTATGACTGTCCCGGGCGGAGGGGGCACGCCGATGTCGATGCCGGCGAAGAATTGGCTGACCAGGGTCCAGTTCACCGCCGTGGCCGTGCTGCCGTCGAACGCCTTGGTGTAGTCATTGCCGCTGGTCCCCCACGAACCGGGCGTGCCGAAAAGCGTGCCGCTGAGTTTGGTCGCCCCGTTGTAGAACTCGATCTCCGCGACGTCGCCTTCGTTGCCGGCCCCTCGATAGCGCAGGAACCGGAAGCGTGTGGCGAAAGTCGTGAGCGACCGGATATCCGCCCACGTGTTGTCCGTCGGCGTAACTGTGATCGTATGGAGGACGGTGTAGGGGCCGTTGACGGCGTCGCCGTTCGATCCCTCGAAGACGCCGTTGAGCATCCGGCCCGGAAAGCCCGGGCGGGGATAGTACCGGATCTTCGTCACGCCCGGAGACCCGGCGGGCGGGTCAGCCGTTGTGCCGCTGGCCTCGTTGGAGTTGGCGGACTCCTCCGTCGCGTTCGTGGCCAAGACGCGATAGTAGTAGACAGTGGCCGGAATGAGGTCCGTGTTGGCGTAGGTGGTGGCGTTCGAGCCGAGATGCGCAAGGGTTCCCCACACGCCCGCCGCGCCGACCTTGCGTTCGACCTTGAAGCCCGTTTCGTTGTTGGAGTTATCGAACCAGGACAGGTCGATCCGATTGTAAGACACCACGGTGGCCACCAGCCCCGTGGGCGCCGCAATGCCGGCTGGGGGCACTCCAATGTCGAAACCCACGTAGCCGTTGCCGCCCCCCAGGGGGTAGCGCTGGCAGTAGGTGCCTGTGTTTCCGTCAAATGCATTGGCCGGCACGTTGTCCCACTCCGATATGACGCCGGCGAAGAACAGGTCGCCTGAAAGCTTGGTCGTGCCCCGGTAGAACTCGACTTCAGCGACGTTGACAAACCCGTACCCTCCGGCAGGTGACCGGTAGCGCAGGTACCGGTATCGGGTGGCGGCGTTCGCCACGGCCTGGATTTCCGTCCAGGCGCCGTTGGCAGGCGGGATCGGAATCTGGTAGAGGAGCGTGTAGGGTCCCGCGTCCTTGTCGGC
>CAZZCT010000326.1:0-4632 GCA_964652365.1 uncultured Lentisphaerales bacterium | reverse complement strand
AACGTATTGTAGTCACTCATGCCAAAGACTCCCCCACAAATCGACTCGCCTCCGACGCACGCTGAATGGTGATCTTATGGGTTTTGCCGCGTCTCGTGATCGGTGGCTTCATGGTGCACGTCCTTTCGGCGTTGGCGCGTGTCGGCGATGTCACTCACTTCCCAACGCCCAGCAGGGACGCCATCGTCGCCAACTGCTCCGCGCTGGCCGTGATCTCCCATTCGTTCGGATCGACGCCGGCCGCCTTGCAAGCCGCCGCGAACTTGATAGCACCGACCTTCGAGCGCGCTGACTCGATGGCCTTCACCGCACCAGCGGACGGATCGGCGCCGTCGTCACCATCGGTAGCGTTATCGGATTCCGTCTTGGCAGATTCGCGCGCTTCCACGGCCAGCGCGTTCTTGTACTTGCCGTCCTGCTTCCACGTCAGGCGCACCGTCTGGCCTTTGAGCGTTTCGGCCAACTCGCCGATCGCCGAGTCGAACGTGCCGTATGTCTCGCCGTCGATCACAAGCCCGTAGCGTGACCACTTCTTGCCGTTCTTTTCCCCGCGCTTGGATTCAACGCCGGACAGGATGCCCTCCGCGACGTTCGGTGCGTCCTCCGCCGGGGCGGCGCTTGCCTTGGCCTTCGGTTCGGCCACGGGCGGCTTCCGCGCTGGCGCTCCATCCTCACCGGGGACGCCGTCCTCCACGTCCTGAGTGAAGATGTCAGAAGCCGCCGTTGCCGTCAGAATGGCCGCGACGTGCGCCCGCTTCTGAGCCATCTTGAGCACGGTATTGTACAGGTCCGCGATGTCGGGGTTCTCTGTCCGCGTGGTGGGGATAGCCTCCAGCGCCTTGCATTCGGCCGAACCGGGCTTGAACTTGGCGTCGCAGCCCCCGGCCTTCTTGTCGCAGTAGAAGCCGCCGCCGTATTCCTTCTTGCTCATCCGCACGGCCTGAGCCCCGCACTCGGGACACGTCTTGCCCGCCGCGCCCCGGTAGCGATACTTCGACTCCATGGTGGAGCACGAGCCGTTGCCCTCCCCCACGAGCTGCGCTGTCGGCATGTGGACGAGCGAGCACGTCACGTTGTACTCACGGTGTCCACCTTCCATGTCTGTCCGATCCACCGTGTAGCGCGGCGCGAGGCGGAACATGAGCCCGATCTTCTCCGCTCCCGGCTTGTAGAGACACGGCTTGCCGGTGCCGGGAATGATGCCGTAGTGCGTGCCTTCGGGGTTCGCCTCGCTGGGTCCGATCAGCACTTCCTTGAGAAGGTGCGCGATGGCGTTCACTTGCGCCTTCACGGCTACTACGCTCATGATGCTGTCAGAATCGCGCCGCGTGGTTACTGCTTCTGTCATGGTTTCAATCCTCCTGATTTCCGATCCTTGAGACTACCGACTCCGAACGCTTAGGCTGTCCGCCGCCTCGAACCGCACGCCAGGGACCGCAACTGCGCCCTTTGTGGCCCTCGCGAATGCGTCCGCCGTCGCCTGGTTAAACGTCAACAGGCTGGCCGCCGTGGGGTTCGTGGCCGCGCTGGCGACGAGCGCAGCCTTGTCCACGAGTACAGCCTTGTACGTCTTGCGCGTGGCCGTACCGCTGGCCGTAGCCGCGGCCGCTGTCACCGTGACAACCGGGGCGACAACCGCCGCCGCCTGATCGTCCTTGAGCGCCGCCTTCGCCGCCGCGCCGTTCGCCGCCGCCTGCCGCTTCTCGGCTTCCCGCTGCAACCGATCACGCTCTGCCGCGTTCGTGGCCTCTGCCGCCTTCCGGCGCGCTTCGTCGGCCTCTCGCTGCGCCGCCGCTTCCTTTTCCCGCTGCAACCGCGCCGCCGCCTCGGCCCGTTCCCGCTCCTTCCGCGCCCGTTCGTCGGCCTCAGCCTGGAGCCGCCGCTGTTCGGCCTCAGCCTTGGCCCGCTCCGCTTGCTGCCACGCCAGCACCTTGGCCTTGGCGATGCTCTCGGCCAGATCAACGATGTCGGTGCCTGCCTTTTCCTTGGCGACGATGCCTTTCCACGTCTCGTTCGCCGCCTTCTTGAGCGGCCCCCAGTACGCCACCCACCGGGCGCGTACGCCCTTCATTTCGCCAAGCCGGGTCATTACCATGTTGGCGTCCTCTGCCGTCGCCACGGTCAAGCCGGTGGCCCACGTCACCGCGTTACCCGCCTCGCGCTGCAACTCCGCAACCGCCTGCTCATTCACGTCCGCCATCTGATCCCCCCTTTGGCCTTCAGGCCGTGATGCTGCTTCCACTGCCACACCGTCAACACGTTCAGGAATATCCCCCGACACCGGGCAACGTCGAACTCCGTCACCTGAAACGTACCGTCCTCCCGCAACTCCACTGCCATGCACCGGCCGCGCGTGATGCCAGCCGCCATCGCGTATCCCCCGAGCTGCGGCTCAACGGTTGGCTCCACCGATGCTTTCCAGTCCACCAGCACGCCAGCGCCGCTGATGTAATCCGGCGTTCCGGCGAATCCTCGAACCGGATCCGCCAGCGGCTGCTCAATGATGCCGCCCTGGCCGATGGCGTCGCCGAGGATGGTGGGGTATGCCGCCATAACCGCGCGCGCCGCCCGCATCTGACCAGCAATCCGCGGGTCGAGACTCGCTTCGTCCAGCTCCCCGCGCAGCAGCAACGCGCACGCCCGATGCACCATGCTCCCCCGTTGCATGTACCACGGATCAGGGTTCCACTTGCGCGGGATAACCGCTTCGATGATCTCCGTCACGCTGGGCAACACCCGGTCGCCCAAGTGGTACGTGTGCGAAGCCGGGTCGAACAGCGGATGGATTGCCTGTTTCATTGCGCTTTCTGCTCTCCGCTCATTCCGTCCTCCTGGCAGCCTCTCGGGCCGCTCGCTCGTTCTCCGACTCCCTCGGCAACGCCCTCGGCGGTGTCTCTACCTCCGCGTCACGCGCCGCATCCATCGCCGCTTCCAGCCACCGGCCCGCCGGATAGCCCTCGAATGCGTCCGCGTATTGGCTCAGTCGGCTCATGGGTCACATTTCGTCCATTGATCCCCCGCCATGCACCGCATCCGGTTCCTCGCGCGCCTGCGCGATGATCGACCGCGCCAAGTCCTCGTCGGCACCGCGCAACTCGCCACGCGCCGGTCGCTCCAACTCCTCCACCACGCGCACCAGCGACATCTCGGCCGCGTGCTGCTTTTCCGCATGGCGCAGCCGCACCTTGCCGTCGATGTCCCTGCGCCACGTTGTGCGATGGTCGCTCATTACCGCGCCCTCCCCGTGAAGCGCCGGAACGCGCGAACAATGAACCGAGCCGCGTCATCTCCGTGGTAGATCGCCACGGTCACGGCGCCGCACATGATGATTATGTTCGCGAGTTCCATGTCACGCCCTCCTGCTTGCGGCCCACATCCAACCAAACACGATCACCCACACCGCATTGAGCGCGGTGTATGCCAGCCGCAAAGGATCAAAAACCTCTGCGCTTGCCAGCATCACCACGCCAAGCAACATGCAAATGTAGTTCATCGCGCACACCGCAAACCAAAATGCCGGTTCGAGGTAACGCCTCACGACTGCGCCCTCCGCGCCATCTTGCGAGCCTCGCGCCGCTTGGCCCACCGCGCGTCGGCAGCCGCCTTGCACTGCTTGCCGGTGCGCCGCTTGGCGTCACCACGGCCAGCCGCGCCGCCCTTGGCTCCGATCTCGCGCATGTACTGCTTGACCGTCTCATTCATAGTCGCTCCATCCGTTGTGTCTCTCACTGTCACGGCCATAGACTACGCAAGCCGCTTGCGGATAGCAAGGCAAGACGCAGAGTTTTACGGTTTTTCTTTGAGCGGCAAGAGAGAGGAAGGGCCGGCCGGCTCACCGTGGGAGGGGCACGGCACCGGACATGCGGCCCAGCGGAATCAACCAACGGGATCGAGCGCGATGGCGCGGGCGGTTTCGATCATCTTTCGGGCGCGGGCTTCCTCGCGGACGGCGCGCGCCTGCATCCACGGAATCCATGAACCCGCGGACACGACGGCAAAGATCAGGTTCGCCCGCGCAACGGTCGCGCCTTCGGCCAGGATGCCATTCCTCAGTAAGTGGTTGGCCTCCGAGAGCGTGTACGGAACAAACCGCCATGGCCCCCATGTCCCGTCCGCACGAAGCTCCGAATGCCACAACCCGCCCACTCGGAAGATGCAGTCGTGGAACGGGTACACCACATACTCTTGCGGCGGCGCGAGGCGGAACGCAGGGCCGGTGCTGCCCCAATTTGTATCGAACCGCTTGTCTGGCTGAATGCGCGTTTCGCCGTCTGGAGTGATGAGCGTCAACGGGAAGGCTAGGTCAAGCGCAAACACATACTGCATCTCGCGCAACGGCCCCCAAGAGAAGGGGTACTTGCGAACCCAGCGGCCTTCAACGTCGGTGTAGCCGTTGGGGTTGAGGAATTGCCCGTATGGATTCACGGCGTCTCCCGAAGTTCGCTGGCCTTGCGCTCCCGCCGACGCTTCGCGGCCGCCAGCCCCGACGCGCCCACCGTCAGGCTCGCGCCGATCACCGCAAGCAGCGCGTTGGCCCACTCCGTCGCGTCTACGCCCCACACCTCGCGTGTGGCCTTGATCTCGCGCCAGTAGGTCTGCCCGATCCACAGGCCCGTCGCCACGCCGCCCAGC
>CAZZCT010000325.1:0-4637 GCA_964652365.1 uncultured Lentisphaerales bacterium | reverse complement strand
TCGCCGCCGCCGCATCACGACATCTATTCGATCGAGGACATCAAGCAGTTGATTTATGATCTGCGTCAGGTCAACCCCGAGGCCGAGATTTCGGTCAAACTGGTGTCCGAGATCGGTGTGGGCACGGTGGCCGCCGGGGTGGCCAAAGCCGCCGCCGACCGTGTGCTGATCAGTGGCTATGACGGCGGCACGGGCGCGTCGCCGCTGACATCCATCCGCCACGCCGGTGCGCCCTGGGAACTCGGGCTGTCTGAAACGCATCAAACCCTGCTGCTCAACGGGCTGCGCGACAAGGTGCGCGTGCAGGTGGACGGCCAGTTAAAAACGGGGCGCGATGTCGTCATCGGCGCGCTGCTGGGCGCCGAGGAGTTTGGCTTTGCCACCACGGTGCTGGTCTGTCTGGGCTGTGTCATGATGCGCCAGTGCCACCTGAACACCTGTCCGGTGGGGGTTGCCACGCAGGACCCGGAACTGCGCAAGTGCTTCACCGGAAAGCCGGAGCACGTGGAGCGTTTCATGCGTTTCATCGCGGAGGACGTGCGCGGCCACCTGGCCAGGCTCGGGCTGCGTTCGATCGACGAGGCGGTCGGCCGCAGCGACCTGCTCGAGACCCAGGCCGCCATCGCCTTCTGGAAGGCGCGCGGGCTTGATTTTTCGCGCGTGTTGCACCGGCCCGAAATGGACACGCCACGCCGCTGTACGAACCTGCGCCGGCACGATTTGTCCGGCACCACGGATGCCCGCCTGCTCCTGCTGCCCAAACTGGCGGACGCCATCGAGAACGGCAACCGCGTGAGCCTCGATCTTTCCATCCGCAACGTGGACCGCGCAGTCGGTGCGATGATTGCCGGCCGCCTGGCCAGGCGCCACGGCCATGCCGGCCTGCCCGAGGACACGGTGAGCCTGCGCTTTTCCGGCACGGCGGGCCAGAGTTTCGGCGCGTGGGCGGCGCGCGGGCTGACCCTGATTCTCGAAGGCCAGGCCAATGACTTTGTCGGCAAGGGGCTATCGGGCGGCAAGATCGTTTTGCGCCTGCCACCGGATGCGGGCTTTGAGTCCTCTGCCAACACCATCGCGGGGAATGTGCTGCTTTACGGGGCCACCTGCGGCGAGTGTTACATCGCCGGCACGGTTGGAGAGCGCTTCGCGATCCGCAATAGCGGCGCCCACGCCGTGGTCGAAGGAGTCGGCGACCATGGCTGCGAGTATATGACCGGCGGGCGCGTCGTCGTGCTCGGGCATACCGGGCTGAACTTCGGTGCGGGCATGAGCGGCGGCCTGGCCTATGTCTATGACGAAGACGGTTCTTTCGATACGCGCTGCAATCTAGACATGGTGGACTTGGAGCAGGTGGTCCAGCCGGCCGACATGGCCGAACTGCACGTTCTGATTGAAAAGCATGTCGCGGCGACCGGCAGCCGACGCGGCCAAAACATGCTCGCCAACTGGGAGGCGCACCTGCCGCGGTTTGTGAAAGTGTTCCCGATGGAGTATCGCCGCGTGCTGGGGCAGATGATGCGCGAGGACGAGGCCACGGCCCGTGAGGAGGTGCCCCATGGGTAGCGCACCCGGGTTTATGGACATCCCGCGGCGCACGGCGGGATATCGCGACCGCGGGGAGCGGCTGCAGGACTGGAAAGAGGTAGAGCATGCCCCGGGCGACGATCTGATCCGGAAGCAGGCGGAGCGTTGCATGAACTGCGGCACGCCGTTCTGTCATGCTTTCGGCTGCCCGCTGGCCAACCTGATTCCGGATATTCATGAGCGCGTGCAGCAGGGACGTTGGCGCGATGCGCTCGACCTGCTGCTGGCCACGGGCGGCTTTCCCGAGTTTACGGGGCGCATCTGTCCGGCGCTCTGCGAGGGGTCGTGCGTGCTTGGCATCAACCGCGACCCGGTGACCATCCGGGCCATTGAACGGGCGGTGATCGAGAAGGGCTTTGCCGAGGGATGGGTCATGCCGCGGCCGCCGGTCAGCCGCCTGGGGCCCCGCGTGGCTGTTATCGGCTCCGGCCCGGCCGGGCTGGCCGTGGCGGATGCTCTCAATCATATCGGCTATGGCGTCACGCTGTACGATATGGCGGCGCGCGCGGGCGGCATCCTGCGCTACGGGATTCCCGAATTCAAACTGGAGAAAAGCGTGGTCGACCGCCGGGTCAGGCTGATGGAGGCCGAGGGCGTCCGGTTTGAACTGGGGTTGAAGGCGGGGGAGGACGTATCCGCACGCTACCTCCTGAGCCGTTTTGACGCCGTCTGCCTGACCGGTGGGGCGCGTGAACCGCGCGACCTGAACGTGCCCGGACGGGAGCTGAAGGGCGTTCACTGGGCGATGGATTACCTGCGCTGGCAGAACATGCGACTGGATGGCGACGTTCTGACGCCGGAACAGGACGTGACTGCCGCCGGCCGGCATGTGGTGGTCATCGGCGGCGGCGACACGGGCGCGGATTGCCTGGGCACCGCACTGCGACAGGGCGCCAGGAGCGTTCGCCAGTACGAGATTCTACCGGAACCGCCGCCAACCCGTTCCATCGACACGCCCTGGCCGATGTGGCCGGTCCAGCGGCGCGATTCCAGCAGTCACCAGGAGGGCGGCGAACGGCGCTGGTGCGTGTCGACGCGAGCGATTCTGGGGAAGGATGGGCGCGTTGCGGGCGTGCGTGGTATCGATGTCCGCTGGACAGCCGGTGCCGCCGGCCGGCCGGCCATGCAGGAGTGTCCGGGCACCGAATTCGAGGTGCCGGCAGACCTGGTTCTGCTCGCGCTGGGTTTTGCCGGCCCCCGCAAGTCAAGGTTGCTGTCCGATCTAGGAGTCGCGTATGATATGCGCGGCCAGGTTGCCAAGGATGAACACCACATGTGCAGCGTGGCGGGCGTCTTTGCCGCAGGCGATCTGGCCTGCGGCGCCTCGCTGGTGGTTCGCGCCATTGCCGACGGCCGCGCGGCGGCCGAGAGCATTCATGCGTGGCTGAGCCGGGGGGGACGGGGACAGATGGCCGCCGGCCGGTAAAGCGGGGCAGGGGCTGTGAACGGGTAGCGCGTGAGCGGGGAGATGGATCATGGTAACGAGCCAGGCCGAGTGCGACGAAGCGGTGCGGGAATATTGCGGGTTGTTTGGCGTACACGGCGTGCCGGATGCGGCCAAACTGATTTACGGCGGGTTGTTCGCGCAGCAGCATCGCGGCCAGGAGGGCGCGGGCATTGTGACCAGCGATGGCGAACGCCTGCGCAGTCACAAGGGGCTGGGACATGTGGACGACGTGTTTACGCCGGAGCATCTCACGTTCTTGCGCGGCGGCATGGGCATCGGCCATGTGCGCTACTCGACCACCGGCGCCTCGCGCGTGCAGAACGTGCAGCCCTTGGTGGCCGAGTGCGCCGGCGGAGCCTGGGCCATCGCCCACAACGGCAACCTGACCAACGCGGCCGAATTGCGGCATAACTACCAGGAATCAGGTTCCATCTTCCAGACCACGACGGACAGTGAAGTGCTCGTCCACCTGCTGGCCGACCCGCATTTTCGCAACCGCACTCAGCATGTTGGCCGCGCACTGGCCGAACTGCGGGGGGCCTTCGCCTTCCTGCTGATGACGCGCGACAGCGTGATGGCCGCTCGCGACCCCATGGGCTTCAAACCGCTGGTGATTGGGCAACTGGGCGGTGGATACGTGTTTGCCAGCGAGACCTGCGCCCTGCGCCAGGTGGGCGCGACGTATGTTCGGGAAGTCGAACCGGGCGAGTTGATCATGGTCAATACCCGCGGACTCACCAGCTACCGCTTTGCCGAACCGCGCCGGCGGCATTCCCAGTGCGTGTTCGAAATGGTCTACTTTGCCCGCCAGGACAGCATGGTGTTCGGTCATAATGTGCATCAGGTGCGCGTGCAGTATGGCATGGCGCTTGCACGGGAGCACCCGGTTGATGCCGATATCGTCGTTCCAATCCCCGACAGCGGCATGTCGGCGGCGATCGGCTATGCGCGGCAGAGCGGCATTCCGCTGGATATGGGGTTCATCCGTAATCATTATGTCGGGCGCACCTTCATCATGCCGAGCTCCGCGCAGCGCGTGAGCGGGGTGGATATGAAGCTGGCGGTGTTGCCGGAGGTTGTCCGCGGCAAGCGCGTCGTGATCGTCGACGATTCCATCATACGCGGCACGACCATTCAGCGTCGCGTGGCCTGGTTGCGCGATGCCGGCGCCCGCGAAGTGCACGTGCGCATCTCCTGTCCGCCCACGCGCCACCCCTGCTTTTTCGGCATTGATTTCGCGACGCGGTCGGAACTTGTGGCGGCCAACCGCGAGGTGGATCAGATTCGGACGTACATTGACGCGGACACCCTCGGCTATCTCAGCGAGGAGGGGCTGCTGGGACCGTTCCAAGACGGGCCGATGAAGTTTTGCCGCGCCTGTTTTACGGGCGAATATCCCGTGGATGTCAGCCACATGATCGGCAAACTGGAACTCGAATCCAATCAGGTAGAGGAAGAATAGCGGGGAGATTATGACTAAGCACGTTTTCATAACGGGTGGAGTGGTCTCGTCATTGGGCAAGGGGCTGACAGCCGCGTCGCTGGCGCTGTTGCTGAAAAAACGCGGCTACCGCGTGCGGATGCAGAAACTGGACCCCTACCTGAA
>CAZZCT010000324.1:0-4755 GCA_964652365.1 uncultured Lentisphaerales bacterium | reverse complement strand
TAGCATGTCTAGAAACAACCAGCAAGAAGTGTCAAACGGAAATCAGGACGTGACACCCCAGAAATCCTGCCAATCCTGTTAATCCTGTCAACGCTGTTGGTAACCGAGCATGGACCCGCGTCAGCAACTTTCCTGACTTCCTGAGTTCCTGATTCAGAGAATGTTCGTGCGCCGGTACGCGACCGTGCTGGCATAGGGGCGGACCGAACCCGCGGCCACGGCATACAACCGTTCGTGCGTGCGGCGCGCCGCAGCGGCCAGGGGTTTGTAGGGTTGATGGCAGACGTCGAGAAAGCCTGTGTTCCAGTTCTCGCCATCGAACCGCCCCATGGGCGACTCGTCATACAGTGTGAACCAGTGCGCGCCCACGCAGGCCGGATGCGCAAGCGCACCCTCGGCGTAGACGCGGAAGGCCTTGCCGCGGTCGCGTTGCGAGGCCACGCCGCGCAGGCAATTGCCCGGCAAACCCACATCCAGCGCCCCGAAATGCCACTCGCCAATCATGATCGGCGACCGCACGAGTTCGTAGAGCGCGTCCATTTCGGCAGCAGGAAAGCGGTCCTTGTAGCCGTTGATGCTGAACACGTCAAAGTGCCGCATGGCCGCCGCCATCCAGATCGGAGGGATCGTGTAGTAACGGGCGCCCAGATTCAGATGGTTCGGATCAACGGCGCGACACGCTGCCGACAGGGCGCCGAAGAGGCGGTCGACCATGATCGCGCTGAACGCGACCAGGTCCTGCCGCGCCGGCTCGGTCAGCGGCGAATCCCACAGGCCGGACAGAAGGCGGAGGCGGCTCACGGGCAGGTTCCAGGCCGCGGCCGTGGCCTCGTCGCCACCGTGACGCGCGAGCAGCCAATCGGCCAGCGCCGTCCGGCCCGGTCCGGCCGGGTAGTTGCGCAGCATCCCTTCGGCCGGGGACATGGCGGCAAACCCCCACGTCGGTTCGTTCATGAGGAAGTAGCCGATCAGCGCCGGATCGTCGCGCGTCTCGTCCAGTTGCCGCGCATAGGCCGTGCAGGCCGCCGGGAAGGCGCCGTCGAAGACGTCCGGAAAGTCGCGGAACACCATCGGCATGGATTCGAAGCCCTGTTTCGGCACCAGCGGGCGCACATACGGCACCCGCGCCGCGCGCGCCACCTGCCACTCCGACCAGTTCGCCATCGTGTTGAAGCCCATTCGGCGCAACTCGGCCAGGGCGAGCTTGGCCCACTGCGCGTGCCAGTCTGCGCCAAAGGCCCGGATCAGATTCACCCGCAGGAAGTCCACGAACCGCAGGCGGTCATGGGGCGCGGCGCCCTCCGTCAGCGCCTCGGCAAACGGCCCGTCGCGCTCCGGCAGCCAGGAGTAGGACGATTCGATCGTGTTCAGGTAGGACGAGATCTGGCTGCGAACGCAGTCGACGCCCATCGACCAGAAGGCGTAGCCGTCGGGATCGACCAGCCACCAGCGCGTGCCGTCGTGTTCGCTCCGGAAGAAACCGGTCTTGGCGAAGGTGCGTTCTGTCCAGCCGCCCCATGCGGACCAACTTGCGGGGAGGCTGGCGCTTCCCGCCGCCGCAAGCTGGTGGTGCAGCCGGGCCGTGACCTCGGCGCAACTTCGCGACTTGGTAGGCCAGGAGCGCAGCCGGCTCTGCCCCATGTCGTCCAGGATCAGGCCGGCTGGCAAAACCGGGTTATCGAGCAACGGCGGCGCATCCGCCGTCGCCGCCAGCGGCGTCATACAGAAACGGACCGGGCCATCCCCCTTGGCCTCAACCATGAAGGTCATACGGTCAACCGCGCCCAGATCAACCGTATCGCCACAGCACATCGGCTTGAGCAGAGCCCCCTCGCGGCCCGTTTGCCAGCGGCTTTGGTCAACCGCCGCCAGCGGCAGGCGCAGGCGCGCACCTACTTGATTGAGCAGACCAAACCGGTAGACGAAACTGCGGCCTGTTGTGCTTTCGCCCAGCACGACGCGGAAGACCGCATGTTCGTCGCCGTCCAGCAGCAGGTCAGACGTCAGCCACGCGAACCTGCGCAACGCCCCCGCCGCCAAGTCGTAGTGCAGGCAGGTGTCGTAGGCATCCGTCCGGTACCACGTCGCACCCGGAATGGGCACCACGCCGTTCTCGGCGCAGATTCCGGGGTCAGTAGTCTTCAGTTGAAAGACCTGCGGGTCCATGCAGTTCACCTTTCCATTCATCAGTCGACCCTCGCAACGACCTCGCGCGCGCCACGTCGGGGGAAGGCGCAGGAGCCCGCGAGGCTGCAGCCGTTGCCGGTCACGGCGCAGAGTGTGTAGGTACCGAAGAAGCCGCGGAAGCGGGCCGTCCCGGCGTCGTCGGTCGTCACCGTGACACAGGTGGACCAGCGCCTGCCGAACGCCTCACGCAACCATTCGGCCAACGGCTTGGGCGACTGGTCGTTGCGAATCAGGCCTGAGGGCGCTCCCTGCCAGGCATGGCGGTCAGAGAAGTCCCACCAGGTTACCGCCTCGACCGCGGGATGGCTGAAGAGCGTGGTGTAGAAGCGCCGCCCCTCCTCCAACTGCCGCGACTCGCCCTCGGGCGTCGAGATCCAATCGCTCTGCCGCTTGTGCCAGTCGTTGTCCTCCGGACCCTTCAGCCGGCCGGAGAGGATCGTCGCTTCGGTGAAGTGGAGCGGCAGCCCGAAGCGGGCGTAGATCTCGCACGTCTGCCAGAGCTTCTCGATCGACCAAGCCCCCTTGTGCATGTGGCTCTGGATGCCGATGACGTCGACCGGCGCACCCGCCGCCTGGAGCGCCCCAACCAGTTCCTCGAACGCCGGGGAGACGTTGAAGTCGTTGTAGAGCAGTTCGGCCCTGGGGTTGGCCTCACGCGCCAGTGCGAGCGTCTCGGCAACGCAGGCGAGCGAGCCGCGTTCTTTGACCCAGCGGCCGACCGCGTTCACATGGTTGGCAGCGACCGTGGCCTCGTTAATCACGTCCCAGGTGTCGACCAGCCCGCGGAACTCGCCCACGAGGCGCGAGATCCGCTGCCGCAGGCGCTGCAGCACCTCGCCGTCCGGCCGCGCCTCGGCCCACTTGGGGAAGACCTCGTGCCACGCCAGCGGGTGCCCCTTGGTGCGAATGCCGTGGTCGCGGCACCAGACGGCCATCTCCTGCAACCGCTCGCGCTTCTCCTGGTCCGCAGTCGGCTCGTAACCGCCCCAGTAGAACGGCAGGGTCGCATAGTTGAGCAGCCCGGCAAAGGCCCGCTCGTATTCCAGCATCAGCGCATCGCCCCCCGGCGTGCTGGGTCGTTGGGTGCCCCCGCCGCGGATCAGAAACCCGTTCGCCCCCAGGCGGAAATCGTGCCGCACGAGGCGGCACGTAACCTGGGCACCCGGCACCGGCACACCCTGGGTGTCGCGCAGCGTAACCTGCAAATCGCCCATCCGGTTTGCGGCGATACGTGCGTTCGCGCCGCGTTCAATCTGACGCATGCTCATCATGTGGTACTCCTTGTCGCCATCCGCCATCCTCTGCACCTGTGCACCTCTGCGCAAGTCATCTGCTTCACTGGTTCCAGAATTGAGCAGCAGCCGATCACGGATCGCCACCCTCCCGGGGCAGGCGCAGCACGGCCAGGGGGCCGTTGAGTGCGTGACCGCCCACGGTGTGGGGACCGTCGCGGGAGGAGGTCAACACCAGGAATTCGCCTGTGGCGTTGCGCACCCGTACAGCCAGGGCCTGCTCGGGCGGCAGGGGGGGCGCCTTCAAAGGTGGCGTCGAACCGCTCCACCTGCACCGCCTCCGGCGTCGCACCGGCCGCCGGTTCCAGGCCGCTCAGAGCTTCGACGAACCAGGCGCGGGTCTCCTTTTCGCGCTGCCATACCCAGACCGGCACCTCGCGCGGGGTCCAGGTGATCGGCGCGCGCATGCGGTAGACCCGCGTGCCGGCGGGGGCGAGCACCTGCAGCTGGCCCACGCGGCTCTTCTGCGGATTCAGAGGGTGGCGGATACGTTCGGGCGACGCGCCCGTGCGCCCGCTGCGCAGCACCGTGAAACCGCCCGCCGCCTGCACGCTGTTCGGGAAACCCTCCGGCATCTCCGGCGGCGGCTCGGGGTTGATCGCCAGCAGGGCCTCAGCCCGCTTGAGCGGGTCGGCGGTCGCCACCGACTCGCCCTTTCCTGCCAGCCGGGCGCGGCCGGCGGCGCCCTCGGCATCGTCGATCAGCAGCGGTGCCGGACGTTCCGGCAGCGGCACCGCGCCATGGAGGCGCTGGCGCATATAGCCCCAGTTCCAGGGCGCGATCGAATCGGGCGCGCCTTCCACACCGGCAAAAAGATCCGCGGCCTCGTAGTGCAGGGGAACTGGCCGCGCGACGCGCGCGTTGTCTGCGGTGACGCGCGCCTCGACAGCGCGCGTCTCGCCGGGCGCCAACTCAAACCGCGACACGTCCAGTTCCACGGCGAACTCGCGCAGCCCGGCACTGTCCAGATAGAGCGCCGCCTCCTCATATTCCAGCGCAAGGCGACCGCTCTCCGTATCCAGCACGTGCCGGAAGGTCCCCTTGCCCTGCCACACGCCGTGGACCGCGGCCGTCTCGATGGGCAGCGTCCAGTTGGTGCCGGCCGCGGGCTGGTCGGCGACCGGTTGGTCGACTCCGATCGCGGCACCTGCGAACAGACCGGACACGCCGAGCGCGCCGAGCACCATCAGTCCGCGATGCGTCTGATCTCGTTTCATAGCACAACATCCTGAGTCTCTTTCAGAACCCCTGCAAGAGCCGGGAAACAGGGTTCAGG
>CAZZCT010000323.1:0-4769 GCA_964652365.1 uncultured Lentisphaerales bacterium | reverse complement strand
GCAAGCACGGCATCGACTGGAAGGGCAACGACTGGACGCCGGACAAGAAGGATGCGGACGGCAAGCCCGTGAAGGGTGCGCACCCCAATGCGCGGTTTACCGCCCCGGCACGCCAGTGCCCGGTCATCTGCCCCGACTGGGAAGACCCCAACGGTGTGCCGATCGACATCTTCATCTTCGGCGGCCGGCGCTCCAAACTGGTGCCGCTGGTGAGCCAGTCCTTCGACTGGGACCACGGCGTCTACATGGGTGCCACAGCCGCCTCGGAGGCGACCGCCGCCGCACTGGACGTCAAGGGCTCGATCCGCCGCGACCCGATGGCCATGCTGCCCTTCTGCGGTTACCACATCGGCGACTACTGGCAGCACTGGTTCAACATGGGCGACAAGCTGGGAGCCAAGGCGCCCAAGATCTTCTATGCGAACTGGTTCCGCAAGTCACCTGATGGCAAGTGGCTGTGGCCAGGCTTCGGCGAGAACATCCGCGTTCTGAAATGGATGTGCGAGCGCGTCGAAGGCAAGGTCGGCGCGGTCGAGACACCGGTCGGCTACGTGCCGAAGGCGGCTGACCTCGACGTCGGCGGCCTGAAGATCGGCGCGGCCGAAGTAGACGAGCTGCTGCGCATCGACGTTGACGGATGGAAGGGCGAGGTGCCGGAGATCGAGACCTATCTCAACGCGGCCGGCGCCAGGCTGCCGGCCCGGATGAAGGCGCAGCTTGCTGGACTGAAAAAGCGCGTTGGTCTGTGACGCGCGATACGGACAGGCTCCCCTGGGGAAGGAATTGGCTGCCGCATGGCAACGACATTGGCTACTGAGTTGAATCGCACGATTCAGCAGGATGCGCCGGATATCTTCGAGATGCTTTCGGGCCTGGGGCGCGAGTTGTACTTCCCCAAGGGGATTCTGACGCAGTCGGCGGAGGCAAAACAAAAGGCGAGCCGCTACAACGCAACGATTGGCATTGCCCGAGAACGCAACGCGGCGATGCATTTGCCAAGCGTCATGCGGCGGTTTGCCTCGCTCGCGCCGGACGACGTGCTGCCCTATCCGCGTGGCGTTCTCGTGCGCCCGCGAAATGGCCGCGGAACCCGGAGGCGGGCCGGCCGTGCCGGATTCGGCCTTTGAGGAGTAGCACCATGACTTCCAGCCTGCACCCCGCAGTGTTTCTCGACCGTGATGGCACGATCATCGAAGATCGCGGCCACCTGCGGTCGCCGACTGACGTCGTCTTCTATCCGGACACCGTGCGCGCGTTGCAGCGGTTGCAGGAACACTTCCGTCTGTTCATCGTGACGCACCAGCCCGGCGTCTCGATCGGTATCCTGAGCGCCGCAGAGGTGCTGCAAGTCAACGAACATGTTGTCGCGGAACTGCGCCGGCATGGGGTGGCCATCTCTGAGGTCTATTGCTGTCCGCACCGGCGGGAGGAGGCGTGCGCCTGCATCAAGCCGCGGCCGTTCTTTCTCAAACAGGCTGCCGGTGAGCACGAGTTGAACCTCGCGCGGTCGTTTGTCGTGGGCGATCACCCGCACGATGTCGCGCTGGCCGATCATGCCGGCGCCACTGGGATCTACGTGCGGAGCGGACATGGCGCCAGGCACCGCACGGAACTCCCCCCGAGGACAACCATCGTCGCCGGCATCCGGGAGGCGACCGACTGGATTCTCGCGTATCGCGAAATGCAGAGGCAGGACGACGGCGATCCCGGCAGGCTCGATCGGGCGGC
Source organism: uncultured Lentisphaerales bacterium (assembly GCA_964652365.1). Classification (GTDB taxonomy): domain Bacteria; phylum Verrucomicrobiota; class Kiritimatiellia; order RFP12; family CAZZCT01; genus CAZZCT01. The sequence continues at coordinate 3,041 of CAZZCT010000323.1, read as the reverse complement.
AGGTCTCTTGCGCAACAGCGGCCTCGTGGCGTTCCCCACCGAGACCGTGTATGGCCTGGGCGCGGTGGTTTTTGATGAAAAAGCCGTTGCCAGAGTCTTCGAAGCCAAGGGCCGCCCGCGTTTCGATCCCCTGATTGTCCATGTGAGTAGCCCCGACCAGTTGCCGCTGCTGGTTGGCGCGGTGCCGGCAGCGGCGCAGTCCCTGATCGATCACTTCTGGCCGGGGCCGTTGACGCTGGTGTTGCCCAAGGCGCCACAGGTTCCGGACCTGGTTACAGCCGGTCTTCCCACCGTCGCGGTTCGCATGCCACGACATCCGCTGGCGTTGAAACTGATCGAACGTACCGGGCTGCCGATTGCCGCGCCCAGCGCAAATCCGTTTGGATACGTCAGCCCCACAACGGCAGAACACGTGGTCAGGTGCCTCGGCGACCACATTGACATGGTACTGGACGGCGGTCCCTGCACGGTGGGCGTTGAATCCACCGTCCTGTCGCTGGCCGGGCCGCGTCCCGCCATGCTCCGCGCCGGGGGACTCGCGTGTGAGGATCTTGAACGAGTCCTAGGGGTTACTCTTGAGCACGCCGCCACTTTCGACCGGCCCACTGGGCCGGGGCAGACGCCCAGTCACTATGCGCCGCGGACGCCGGTCGTCTGGGCCTCCCCGGGTGACGACTTTCGTCCCGGCGCGAGGGTCGGACTGCTTGCCTATCGTCCGCGGGATGGCATGGCAGGTTTCGCAGCTGTGGAAGTGCTTTCCGCAGACGGGGAGTTGCGCGAAGCCGCGATCAACCTATTCGCCGCCCTTCACCGCCTGGATGCCTTGAGCCTCGATAGGATCGTGGCGGATACGGTGCCTGAGACGGGACTGGGTTTGGCCATCATGGACCGCCTCAGACGGGCGACCGGAAAGTCGAGCGCCGACGGATTGATGGCTGATCAGTGAACACCAAAAGGAGGTAGCAGAATGGAGAACAAGAAGCCGTTGGTATCCATCGTGATGGGAAGTCAGTCCGACCTGGACACGCTGAAAGAGGCGGCGACCGTGCTCAAGGCGTTTTCCGTTCCGCATGAAATCCGGGTTATTTCCGCGCATCGCACGCCGGACGTTGCCCGAGACTTCGCCCTGTCGGCGGAGGATCGCGGGGTCAAGGTGATCATCGCCGGCGCAGGTAAGGCGGCGCATCTGGCGGGCGTTCTGGCCTCACTTTCGCTTCTGCCGATCATCGGGGTTCCCATGCACACAAGCGATCTGGGCGGACTTGATTCCCTGCTGTCCACCGTGCAGATGCCCGGAGGCATTCCGGTGGCCACGGTGGCCATCGGCAAGGCCGGCGCCAAGAACGCCGCGTTGCTGGCGGTCGCCATGCTGTCGCTTCAGGACTGCGCGTTGCGCGCGCGTCTGGCCGCCTACCGCAAGCAGATGTCCGACGAGGTGGTGGCCGCCGATCGGACCGCGCAGGCAAGCGCGTGTATGGCGTGATCCGAGCGCCACGTCCGCACCTCGCCGACGGAGCGAATACCGTGGAGCATCGGGTGCCCAATGTCGTTCTGGTGAAACGCAGTTTCGTTTTGCCCGCTGCTGTGCTCATTCAGATGTGCTTGGGCGGCGTGTATGCCTGGAGTGTCTTTGTTCCGAGTTTGAGCACGGACTACGGATTGACCACCAGTCAGACCCAGTCCATCTTCGGCTTGACCTTCGGAACGTTCACTGTCTCGATGTTGCTGGCTGGACGACTGTTGCCCACGTGGGGGCCGCGTTGGGTAGGGGGGCTGGGCGGGCTGCTGTTCGCCTGCGGCCATCTGGCCTCATCCGCGTCCGGCGGACGGTTCCTCGGACTGGTGTTGGGGTACGCCTTGGTTGGCGGCGCCGGCATTGGCTTTGGCTATGTTGCGGCCCTCACGGCCGGAGTTCAATGGTATCCGAAACACAAGGGATTGGTCACGGGCGTGGCGGTGGCCGGATTTGGCATCGGATCCATGCTGCTCGCCGCTCTGGCAACCGCCTGGCTGAGAAGCGGGTGGACGATTCTGGAGGTGTGGCGCACCCTCGCCTGGGCCTATGGCTCGGTCGTGTGTTTGGGTTCCCTCCTGTTGTTTGACCCGCCCATTGACGGTACTCCGGGCACGTCTGTCAACTTCAGCGCGGGAAAGCACCTGCTCAGAGATCCGGTTTTCCGCGTGCTTGGCGTGGGGATGTTCTGTGGTACGTTCGCCGGGCTGCTGGTTATTGGGCTCCTCAAACCGATCGGCCTGGCATGCGGCCTTCCACCTGAAACGGCCGCCACGGCCGTCGGTGCGCTGGCCGTGGGCAATGCCGCGGGACGAATCGCATGGGGTTGGGTTTCCGACCGGATCGGTTACGCTGCTATTCCGGGGTCTCTTCTGTTTCTATGCCTTGCGTTGGGTGCCCTCGGCGCGGCTGGACTTGCGCCCGCCACGTTTGTGGTGGCAGCGGGACTCGTCGGCTTCGGGTTCGGCGCGTGCTTCGTACTGTATGCGGCGCACGTGGCTGCTCGCTATGGCGTGAACATGGTGGGCAGAGTGTATCCAGTGCTCTTTCTGGCGTATGGGGTGGCGGGCATTACCGGACCATTGCTGGGGGGCGTGATTCGCGATTGGACCGGCAGTTTTCTGTGGCCGATCGCCGTCAGTGCCACTGTCGCGACAGCTGGAGCCTGGTGGACGGGCCGGGCGACAGGAACGTGTTCGGAGGTCAATCTGCCCATGGCGAATGCGGTTGACGCAACGTGTCATCGAAGGCATAAATGACAACATTGACATTGCATGCGCGTCGGCCCGTCCGAATTACGGGCACAACCCTGCGGGACGCGCATCAGTCGCTTTGGACGACCCGCATGCGCACGGTGGACATGATGGGGATTATTGATGTGGTCGGCAGGACCGCCGGCAGAATAGAAACAACATGACACTGCAAGATACCGACGACGGTCAGCTTCGCTCCGTTCGACTCTGGCACACCCTTGCCCCGGACGAGGTGCTGCGTGCCCTCGGTACGGACAAAGCTTGCGGACTTTCCG
>CAZZCT010000322.1:0-4852 GCA_964652365.1 uncultured Lentisphaerales bacterium | reverse complement strand
TGAAGTTCAAGGGCGACGTCGGCGTGATCTACGGCAACGAGGGCGGCACGGTCAATGCCGTCCGCTATCTGTGGAGCGACAAGACCCCGGCGCTCGGCGTGAACAACGACGTGCCCACCGAGATGCGCATGCACCCGAACGATTTGGGGATGTGGGTGGTGGAGTAGTGAGAGCGTGAGAGCGTGAAAACGTGAAAACGTGATTGCGCGGAGTAACTGAGCCAAGAAGAAGCTGTTGAATCAGGGAAGCAAGAATACTTAGTCGCCGCTCTTAGTCGGATACGCTTAGTCGACTAAGTGACAGGACTAAGTGTAACCGAGACAGTAAGGGTAGCGACTACGCGTCGAAGCCCGCGAAGAACAGTCTCCCCAGAGCGAGCAGGCAGGGAGAAGGATGCCAGAGCGTGATGATTGATTCGAAAACAGAGCCGGCCGCGGAAGTGCGATACCATGACCCCGCGGCGCTGGACCGTGACATGGTGCAGGTGCCCGGTGGCGGTTTCCTGTACGGCATGACGGCGGAGGAGAAGCAACGCGCGGCCGCGGATGCCGGCGTGCATCCGGACCAGTTGCGCGACCACAGCGACCGCCGCGTCCTGAAGGTCGCCGGGTTCTGGATGGACCGCTATCCCGTCACCCGCGGCCAGTTCGCGCGCTTCCTGAAGGCGACCGGGCACCAGATCATCCGGAACGGCTGGGTGGTGGGGTGGCGGGAGTTGACCGAATCCTGGCCGCCGGACCGGCCGGGCATGGAGGCCCTGCCCATGATCGGCATCAACGCCGAAGATGCGGAGTCGTACGCGCGCTGGGCGGGCAAGCGGCTGCCGACCGAGGCCGAGTGGGAGCTGGCGGCGCGGGGGACCGACGGGCGCTTCTACCCGTGGGGCAACGAACCATCTACCAACGCCTGTTACCAGGGGCAAGGCAACATCCCGTTCTCCGCGAGTTTCCCGGTGGGCTCGTGGCCGGCCGGGGCCAGCCCGTGCGGCGCGCAGGACATGGTGGGGCTCGTCTGCCAGTACGTGCGCGCGATTGAGGGGCCGAGCAGCCACCTCCTGGCCGGATCGAGCGTGTTCCACGCCCAGCCCTACTCCCGGATGGTCACGGCCCGTTTCGGCTGGGTGCCCGAGATGCGCAACTACGTGTCGGGTTTCCGCTGCGCCGCGGACGTGCCGCCGCCGGGCGGCGCCGCGCCCGCGGCGTACCGCCCGGGCCCGCGCGTGCTGCCGCGGCCGTTGGCGATCCGTCGGGACGCGTATCTGAAGGAGGCGATCACGCTGCAGGGGACGGAAACCACCACGCTGGAAATACGCGTCCCCTGGTTCCCGGAGAGCGTGTGGCTGGTGGACGTGCCGGAAACGGGTTTCGGTCCGTTCCCCGGGGCCAACATGTCGCCGGGAGACCCCGATACGGCGGTGGCGTGGAAGATCGCGCCCGACGGGCAGCGCGCCGCCTACGTGCGGGAGAAGGGCGATCAACGGTTTGCCTTCGAGGCCCGCGTGGAAGGCAACCGCGTGCGGTTCGCGTTCGACACCCGGAATATTCCCCGCGCGGATCACATCGTGGAGCACTGCTGCATGAAGACCCTCAGCCCGTTCTTTTCCAGCCAGGAGCGGATGACGCAGGGCATTATTCATGCGGGCCGGTTCCTCCGGGTGGCCGACATGCCGGTCGGCTTCCGGCCGAACGGAGGCGGGGTTCACAGCGTCGGCACCCGCCAGCCTTTCTACTGGGCGGTGGAAGAGAAGGCGCCGGAGGTCAACCATGGCGCATTGCGTTCCTACGACGGGTCGGCCTTCGTCGCGCGCGTGAACCCTGTGCCATGCCAGGCCTGGGGCAACAGTTCCATTCCCTGCATGCACCTGGTGCCGGGCGGACCGATGCCGGTCCAGAGCGGGAGCGTCATCTTCTTCATCGGAAGCGCGGCGGAATTGGAGAAGGAGATGAACACCCAATATCCAACAGGGAATATCCAAACGCCGGGGTGACCGTCTTGGACAGCGGAGATGTTGGTTGTTGAATGACTGAGGAGAAAACCGATGAAGCAGTTGCTCACAAGTCTGGTCTGTCTGATGGTCCCTTTCCTGTTCAGCGCCGCTGAACCGGCCGGCCAGGCGCAACCGGCGCCTGTGGCTTGCGTGATCAAGGTTCAGGCGCCCCCCAACCTGCCGGAGGGCCCCGGCATGTTTTCCGCGACGGTTACCGTCCAACGGGTTTCCGCGGCAGCCGGCGGCCCGGTCACACTGGGCAGCAGCCTGAGCCACCGGGACGGCCGTGTGTTCTGGCAGCAGGAAAGCAAGCTCACGGCGGATCTCGCCGATCAAGCTGTGGTCAAACTGAACATCGCCCATCCCGATCTGCCGCCCGGTCAGTATTTCTTGAATAACAGCTTGAGAGATGGCGCGGGCAAGGCGATGGCCGAGTTGCCGGACGTGGCGGACGCGATCGGCGAGGGTCTCTTCCCCGGTTCGCGGGCGCAGCAGAAGAGGCCGCCCCTGCCGACGATGGCCGTGCGCACGCCGATCGGCCGGATGCAATCCTACCTGGAATTGGGGCGCGAACTGCTCTGGGGATACTGGCCCAATGGCTCCATTGAAGATATCAAGAACCATCCGAAGCTGGTCGAGATCGGGATCAATATGGGCACTCGGGGAGCATACCAGTATCCCTATCGATGGGATTACAACAATTATGACTGGAGTCCGATGTGCGCCTGGGCGGAGGACCTCCTGAACCAGAAGGTGACGTGGGGCATCGGGATGGATCCGGGGTTCGTGGTGTTTGACCAGTGGGATGAGCGCGGGATGGTTCCGTGGGCCAGTCCGGAGGACATCCGCTTTGACATGCTGCGCCTGTGGCGTGTTCCCAAGGCGTGGCCGCCCCCGATGCCGACCATTACCGAGTACAACCGGCGCTCGGGCAACGATTGCCTGAGCTGGGACGAAGTGGCGCGCAATGGTTTCCCGGGGCACGGCCAGGCCAAGAATGACGCCGACTACACAAGTCACGCATTCGAATACGACAATATCGGCCTGCGGATTGAGTCTGGCAGACGCGAAAACCCCTATATCAACCATTCAACAGGTATGGGCTCGGGGTGCGACCAGCACTTCTTCGATTCGATGCACGCCCGCATCTACGGCACGTCCGCCACGGTGGAGGCACTCAGCCATTTCCTGCAGGGCGTCCCTCGCTACGGCGGCATCCGGCCCTGGACCTGGCTGGTGAATCTGAATCCCTACGGCCGGGCTGAGCACGTGAGACGCATCATGTGGATCGCCGTAGCCGCGGGCGGCCGCTGCATGCCGTTCTTCGAACTCAACGCAGCGCTGGTCGAGAACGCAGGACCGAAGAAGGGGGAACTGACGCAGGAGGGCCGTTGGGCGGGTGAGACCATCGCGCGCATCCAGCCGCTTTCGCCGGTCCTGATGTCGGTGCGCAATCGCCTGAACCCGGAGGTGCTCTTGTGGGATCCGGCCTACTATCTTCCCAATGACGGTGTGCTGGAGGGCCTGCTGGCCAACGGTGTGCAGCCGGAGGTGAACAACGCTATGAACGCACGCTCGTTGCTGGCCAACGGCGTGCAGCAGGAGGCGGGGCGCAAGCTGATCATCCTGGACGGTTCGTCGGCGGGCGGCCAGGACTACACCCCGCTGCGCCGCGCTGTGGCAGCCGGCGCCTGCCTGTTCATGACTGCCGAGGTGGATAATGGCGGCAGCGCCCCCAAGGCCTTCGGCCTGACGCTGACCGGTTTGAACGACCTGGTCCTGGACGAAGGGTCGACGAGTTTGCCGAAGGAGTTCAACAAGGTGGTCCACCGTCGGGTGTCCACTGACGAGCGAGAGATCGATCTGAGCCCGCTGGGCGAGTTTGTGCCGGAACTCGCGGGTCTGAAGATCAAGGCCCAGCCTGGGCCGTTGGGTGAGTTGGCCGCGGACAGCCCGCTGAAACGCATCCTGGCGAAGGATCGCACCACCCTGGGCTATGTCGGTAAGGTGGGCAAAGGCCGGGTCGTGATCCTGAACGCGCATCTGCCGAGCCCTGGCGATCCCCCGAACCAGGCGCGCAACCGCGTTGCGCACGGTACGTTGATGGGCGCGGTGCTGAAGTGGGCCGGGGTGCAGGGTGCGTTCCGCTGCACAGACCCGGGCAGCAACCTGATTTACAAGGACGCGCTCGGGATCGAACTCGCGACCAAGGATGCGACCCAGTCGTACACGATCATTATTCCCGAATACGATGCGGACTTGGCGTTCCGGCCGGCGGACACGGCGGTGCGCGCGGTGCGCGACCTGTGCGCCGGCACGATCCTGCCGTGGAAGCAGGACCAACATGGCCGGTACGTTCAGGTGACACTGAAAGCCGGCAACGGCACCATGCTGTCGCTGGTGAAGTCCGACCCGGCCGCGGAGTTCGCAATTACCCCGGCCGTGCTGGGCGCGTCAATTCCGGCGAAGGAGATTACCGGCGGCCAGACGCTGTACCTGGGCGTGAGCCGGCAAACGGGCGGCGCCGCCGTCGCGGACGCGCATACCTTCCGTGTCTCGGCCAAGGGGCCGGACGGCAAGGTGATCCCGGGCTTCACGGAATGGGGGACCGGGCCGGGCCCGGTGGTGATCAGCCTGCCGGTGGGCGTGACCGATCCAGACGGCACTTGGACGATCGAGGTGCAGGACCTGACCGACGGCACGACGGGCAAGACGACGATCACGAAGCGCAAGGGGCATCAGCCCGACAAGGCCGGCGCCAAACCTGAGGCCTTGGCCGCGGCGCTGGGCGTCAAACCCGTGCCGTACACGCTGGAGATGGAAGCGGTGCCGCGCATCGAGGGCGACATCATCATCGCCACGATC
>CAZZCT010000321.1:0-4890 GCA_964652365.1 uncultured Lentisphaerales bacterium | reverse complement strand
TGGCGGTTGAGACCAATCCGCGGTTCGGACAGAGTTACCCCGGCGTTCATTCGCGTCGCAGCCGCGCGGCCGGACTGGGAGTGCTGGCGGTCGGCCGACGCTGGCGGCGTCGTGAGTCGCGGATCGGAAAGTGAAAGCTTACGGGAAATCTACAACCCCTGGCAGACCGTGATGCAGATGACACCGACGATGTCGTCGGCGCTGCAACCGCGCGAGAGGTCGTTCACCGGGCGCGCCAGACCTTGGAGAATCGGGCCATAGGCCGTGGCGCCAGCCAGACGCTCGGTGATCTTGTAGCAGATGTTGCCGGCCTGCAGGTCCGGGAAGATCAGCACGTTGGCGTCGCCTTTGAGCGGGCCGCCTGGCGACTTGGATGCCGCCACCTTGGGCACCAGCGCCGCGTCGGCCTGTAGTTCGCCATCCACGACGGCATCCAGGCCCAGCGTGGCAAATCGTTGCTGGGTAAGGACGGTGGCCGTCCGCATTTTGTCGACCAGTTCGTGGGTGGCGCTGCCCTTGGTGGAGAAGCTCAGAAACGCCAGGCGGGGCTGCTTGCCCAGCAGCGCGCGATAGGAAAGCGCCGTGGCATGCGCGATGTCCACGAGTTGCTCGGCCGTGGGGCAGGGGTTGACGCCACTGTCCGCATACAGCAGTACGTCCTCGCCAGCGGGGGTTGGCTGACACAGGTCCATCACAAAGCAGCTCGAACCCAACTGGATGCCCTTGGCCGTTCCCACACAGTGAAACGCCGCGCGGAGCATGTCGGGTGTCGAGGCGATGCTGCCGGCCACCAGCCCGTCCACCAGCCCCTGATTCAACATCATGTTGCCGAAGTACAGGCGCTTGGTGCGGATGAGCTCGCCGGCTTCGGCGGCAGTCAGGCCCTTGGCCTTGCGCCGTTCGAACAGGGCCGCGGTCAGGCGCGCGCCAAGTTCGGCCGTGGCTGGATCGATCGTCTCGATGCCGCTGGCGCGTAGGCTTTCACCGGCGGTGAGTTCGGCAGCGGCTAACTCGTCCGGATTGGCCAGCACGATCGGCGTGGCCAGCCGGTCGCGATGCGCCTTGACGGCGGCGGTGATGACGCGGGGGTCGTGGCCCTCCGGCAGCACGATGCGCCGGTTGGCGGCCTGGACGCGGGGCAGCAGGCGGTCAAGCATGTTCACGGCAGATTCTCCAGGTAATCATCAGGCCGCGTCGGTGGCGGTCAGTACACGGAAAGTCTCGCGGGCGATCATCAACTCCTCGTTGGTCGGAATCACCAGCGCCGGGGTTCGGCTGTTGGTCGTGGTCAGCACGCCGGCCACGCCGCGTACGGTGTTATTGCGGGCCTCGTCGAGCGTACAGCCGATGGCCTCGAGGCGCTCCAGGATCAGCTTGCGCGCCGGGGCGCTGTTCTCGCCGATGCCGCCCGTCAGGATCACGGCGTCCGCGCCGCCCAGCAGCGTGTAATAGCCGCCGACATAGAGCGCAATGCGATGGGCGAACATGTTCAGCGCGCGCTGGGCCGACACGTTCCCGGAGGCGGCCGCGTCGACCAGGTCGCGCATGTCGCCGCTGTCGATGCCGCCCACGCCCAGCAGTCCGCTGCGCTTGTTGAGCAGTTCGTCGATTGCATCGGGGGTCATGCCCTGGCGCGCCAGGAAGAGCACGACGGCGGGGTCGAGGTCGCCGCAGCGTGTGCCCATCACCAACCCGGGCAGGGGTGTCATGCCCATGCTGGTGTCGAGCACCTGCCCGCGGTTGATGGCTGTGATGCTCGATCCGTTGCCGAGGTGGCAGGTGATCAGGCGCAGCTCATTCACCGGGCGTTTCAGGTACGCGGCGGTCGCCTCCATCACGAACTTGTGCGAGGTGCCGTGGAACCCGTACTTGCGGATCCGATAGCGCTCGTAGTACTTGTGCGGAATGGCATACAGAAATGCATGCGGCGGCATGGACTGATGGAAAGCCGTGTCGAAGACGGCGACATTCGGCACGCCCGGGAATACGTGCTCGCAGGCCATGATGCCGCCCAGGTTCGGGGGATTGTGCAGCGGGGCCAGGGCGGCGCAGTCCTGGATGCACTGTTTGACTTCGGTGTTGATGCGTACCGGCTCGTGAAAATGCTCGCCGCCGTGTACCACACGGTGGCCGATGGCCTGCACTTCGGTTAGGGATTTCATCACGCCCTGCTCGGGGTCGACCAGCACCCGGCAGGCGGCATCCAGGGCTTGCCCATGGTTGTCGGCCGAGATCGGCATCTCGACGCGCGCCTGGCCATCACGCTGGTAGGAGAGATTGGCGCTCGGTTTGCCGATCCGTTCAAGCACGCCTTTGGCCAGCATCAGCTCGTCGGCCATGGTGTAGAGCGTAAATTTCAGCGACGAACTGCCGGAGTTGATCACCAGAATCTTGTCGAGCGCAGGTAACGCCATGACGAAAAGCCTTTCCTTGTCAAGCAGCGCGAACGCATCGCACACAAAACCGGATACCTCTTGTACCCCGTCGGCGCCCGTGAAGCAACGTTATTCGATTCCGTGCGGCCGTGATGAGCACGACCCTTCATGGGCGGCGGTAGGGCGCAGGAGGGCCGGGCGGGGCCCGGCCGTGCGGACACGCGCGGTGAGCGGAGTTGTGGGCGGGCCAACGCGATCGGCTGCTACGGCTCGCCGGGGGGCGGGGCATCTGCTAAGCTGTTTTCAAACCGGTACCCGCGGGAGTGCAGCCGACGGTCGGAGGCCCCCGGTCCGGTGCTGGCAGCACGCATGTCCGACATCATTATCACCGGTGCCCGTGAGCACAATCTCAAGGGCGTGGACGTCCGCATTCCCCGCAACCGCCTGACGGTCATAACCGGCCTCAGCGGCTCTGGCAAGTCTTCGCTCGCGTTCGACACGCTCTATGCCGAGGGCCAGCGGCGCTACGTCGAGAGTCTCTCGGCCTACGCCCGGCAGTTTCTCGACCAGATGCAGAAGCCCGACGTCGAGCACATCGAAGGGCTTTCGCCAGCCATCGCGATCGAACAGCGTACCTCGGGCAGCAACCCGCGCTCGATCGTGGCAACCACCACCGAGATCCACGATTATCTGCGGCTGCTCTACGGCAATGTCGGCCGGCCGCACTGTCCCACCTGCGGGCGACCCGTGCAGCGCCAGAGCGCCGAACAAATTGTCGGGCAGTTGCTGGCGCTGCCCAAACAGACCCGGCTGGTGCTGCTGGCGCCGTTGGTGCGCGGGCGCAAGGGCCGGCACGAGGATGTGATCGACAATGCCCGGCGCCAGGGATTTGTGCGCCTGCGCGTGAACGGCGTGCTGCACGAGATCGACGACCTGCCGAAGCTGGACAAGAACAAAGCCCACACAATCGAAGCGGTGATCGACCGGTTGGTTGTGGCGGATGGCATTCGGACGCGCCTGGCCGACTCGGTCGATACGGCGCTCCAGCACGGGACCGGCGTGTTGATTGCCCTGCGCACCGCCGCCGACGGCACCGCGACCGAGCAGCTCTTCTCGGAGAAGAACGCCTGCATCCCGTGCGGCATCAGCTTCGAGCCGCTGCAGCCGCGCAGCTTCTCCTTTAACAGCCCCTATGGCGCCTGCCCGACCTGCGCCGGGCTGGGCACGCAGCTGGTTTTCGATGAAGACCTGATCGTGCCCAACAAGGAAATCTCGCTCGAAGACGGCGCCATACAAGGCTGGCGCCGCGGCGGCTACCGGCTGATCGTCTATTACAAACAGCTTCTGCGCTCGGTGGCGGCCCATTTCGGCGTCGACATGGCCACGCCGTATCGTGACTTGCCGGCGTCCTTCCGCCAGGTTCTGATGCAAGGCACCGGCAAGGAGGAGATCACGCTGGGGGTCTGGATGCGCGGGGCTTATCGCAAGAAGGTCCAGCCATTCGAGGGCGTCGTCCCGAACCTGACGCGACGCTACAACGACACCGACATCGAGGAGTTGCGCGAACGCCTGCGGCAATTCATGTCGCGCCGTCCCTGTCCCGCCTGCGCCGGGGCGCGGCTGCGGCCCGAGGCGCGCGCCTGCACGGTCGGCGGCGTCTCGATGGTGGCCTTGATGGCGATGACCATCCGCGCGTGCGGCGCGTTCTTCGCTGAGTTGCAGCTCGAATCGCAGGACCGGCAGATTGCCGCCGAAGTCCTCAAGGAGATTCGTCGCCGCCTGCAGTTCCTGGTGGACGTGGGGCTTGAGTACCTGACGCTGGACCGCGAGAGCGCCACGCTCTCCGGCGGCGAGATGCAGCGCATCCGGCTGGCGACCCAGATCGGCTCGGGACTGGTCGGCGTCCTGTACGTGCTGGACGAACCGACCATCGGCCTGCACCCGCGCGACAACGAACGCCTGATCGCAATGTTGCGTCAGTTGCAGCACCGCGGCAACACGGTGGTGGTGGTGGAGCACGATGCGGCGATGATCCGCGAGGCCGACTACCTGGTCGATCTGGGCCCCGGTGCGGGCCGCCACGGCGGCGAGGTGGTCTATCAGGGCGACCTGGCCGGCCTGATGCGATCGGAGACCTCGCTCACGGCCGCCTACCTCAGTGGTCGCCTGGCCGTGCCGGTACCGGTCAAACGGCTGCCGCCCGCCAAGCCGTGGTTGCGCATCCTGGGAGCCAGCGCCAACAACCTGAAGGATATCGACGTCGACATCCCGCTGGGGCGGCTGGTATGCGTGACCGGCGTTTCGGGCAGCGGCAAGAGCACATTGATCGACGACATCCTGCGCCGCCATCTGGCCCGGCAGTTCCACGGCGCCGCTGACCGTCCGGGCGCCTGCCGCAAGGTCGTCGGTACCGAGCATCTCGACAAGGTGATCGAGATCGACCAGAGCCCGATCGGCCGCACGCCGCGCAGCAAGCCGGTCACCTACACCGGTGCCTTCCCGCCGATCCCGACGC
>CAZZCT010000320.1:2381-4956 GCA_964652365.1 uncultured Lentisphaerales bacterium | reverse complement strand
CGAACCACCTGCTTGTCGCCACCGACCTGCTGCCGGCCCTGCCCCCGGAAGCCACACTGCCCGTCCTGTTCGACAGAGGCATCTGCCTGCTGCAGGCGGATGCTCTGCCGTCCGAGTTGCTTGACGCGCTCAGCACGGTACAACGCAATGGTGTGGCGTTGTATGAAATCGTGGTCCGCGAGGACCCCGCCACCCGCGACCGCGAGCTCTGCCACAGTGACGGCACGGTCCTATGGAGCGAAGCGGCCCCCACCAGTTACGACCCGACGAGCCCGATCCGGGAGCAGTGGCCTTGGCTGAACACCCTGGACTCGACCGACCCGATGCGCCTCTGGTGTGAGGCGGTCTACGATCCGGCCCGGATCGTCTCACGCGTCCTGCTGTTGCCGGTAGATCAACTCGATGCCTTTCTGGACGGAGCGGCCGACGAGAGTCTGGCATATGCCGCCTTGGGCGGCGAGTTCATGCAAAGCATGATGCTCGATTCCGAGAACCTCCAACTCGCGGGCGTGGTTGTCTCCAGCAACGTGGTCGCGCTGACACTCTCCAGGCCCGCCGACTTCACCAACCGGGTCGATCTCTTCGGACAGGAGATCCTGGCGACTTTCCCCTGGTCGCTGCTGGCGACTACGCCCACGACCACCAGCCAGGTCGAGACGGTCTGCGTCGCATGGCCCGGAGAGCAAGGTTTCTTCATGGCCGGTGACGCTGATACCGACTCCGATGGCGATGGACTGGCGGATGCCCGCGAAATGTTGCTCCACGGTACCGACCCCGACGTGAACGACAGCGACGGCGATGGGCTGCCCGACGGCTGGGAGATCACCCACGGTTTCGATCCGTTCGCCACCGATGCGCTGGACGATCCCGATGGTGATCGCGTACCGACGATCTACGAGTACCACCACGGCACCAATCCGACCAATGCCGACAACCACGCGATCGCCACGCTGCGGGTCGATCCCGCAGCTGCTGCCACGAACGGCGCGTTCTTCGCCACCATCGAAGAGGCTTTCTACGCCTCGGCGGCCTACGATGTCATCGAGATCGCCGATGGCTCCTACAGCGGCTCGGGCAACGCCCATCTCTGGTTCCCATCCCATCCGATTCTGCTCATGTCAGAGAACTGGGGCACATCGCGCCGCGCAGTCGTGAACTACGGCGGCAACCTGTCCGATTCGCTTTCAGAACTGCATCATCCGCGCGCAGCGCAACGCGTTCAGGCCCGTACGCGGCATCTACGCTATCGACAGTCCGGCCCTACGGGTGCTCAACTGCACGTTCATGGGCTTCCCGTTCGATCCGTATGCCTATGGCATTCAGTTCGAATCCACAAGTGGCAACCTCGGCTCGGCCGACAACCCGGTGGACGTGGACATCGCCAACTGCGTCTGGGATGAGTCGTTCGCCCATACCAATGTCGAAGCGTTCGTCCGACTCCAGAAAAGTGTGAGCTACCATGTCAGCGTGACGAACTGCCTGGTCCCGCGTCCGCTGGACTGGTTTCCTCCCGACACGCAGGCCAATGTGTCGATCACGAACGCCGGTCTCGCCATGGGCGGTCACCAGCGAATCGGGTCTCCTGGCGTGGACGGCGGCACGTGGCCCGCCCCCGTGCTCGATTTCGAGGGGCAGGCGCGCGACAGCCTGCCCGATATCGGCGCCGACGAGTACGCGGGTTTCGGGGCTGGCGACAGCGACGGCGATACGCTCGACGACGAAGACGAAGTTCTGGCCTACGGTACCGACCCCTACGACCGCGACTCCGACAACGATGGGCTCGAAGACCAGGTCGAACTCGCCATGGGCACCAGCCCTGTCAACCCCTTCAGTTTCCGCGTGACGGTTCAGGGTACTGCCACCAACCAGACCGGCAGCACCGCCGCGGTGCGGGCCTGTTACGGCTGGCGCGAGTCGCAGTGGAACCCAGGCACGGCCACGAACTTGACCGCCAGCGGCCAGTTCGAGTTCGAGGTGCAGTCCGAGCACGTCAACTCCGGCGCCTGGGTGAACGTTACCTGCGACTTCAACAGCAACGGACTCGTGGACGCGCATGAGGCCGTCTACAGCCAGCCCGTCATCGTTACCGGCACGCTCTACCGCCTGAACTTCACGCTGCGCGACCTGGACGGCGACGGCGTGTCCGACTGGGACGAAGCTATATGTGAGACCGATCCGGCCTCGGCGGCGGACTACTGTGTTACAATCTCAGGCAGTATGACCAACCGCACGCCATACGCGGGGAACTTCCGCGCCGGTTGCTCGTTGACTGCCGACGCCTCGGCGCTCCTGGCCGTGACCAACGTGACGGTCGGCGGCGACTTTGAGCTTCCGCACGTGCGCGTCGCCTCGCCCGGCACCCTGAGTGCCCATCTCTACGACGACGCCAACAGCAACGCCGTACTCGACGCCGACGAAGCCCTTATCTCGCAGACGGTCAACGTAACCAGCCACCTCTGCGCGGTGCGGTTCGACGTCTCGGGCACCACCTGGGACAAGGATGGTGACGGCATGCCCGACTTCTGGGAGTTGCGTCAGGGACTTTCCTGGACCAATGCCGCCGACGCGCTCCAGA
>CAZZCT010000320.1:0-2281 GCA_964652365.1 uncultured Lentisphaerales bacterium | reverse complement strand
ACCTGCACGAGTCCTGGGCCGCGACTGACCCGTGGACCGCCGACGGCACCAACACCGCTTTGGCCAACGCCGTCCTGGCGATCGACAGCCGCATTGCCGGCCGCAACCCGACCAATGCCCTGCCGCTCTTCGTGGACTACCTGGCCAATGCCGCCAACGGCGTCTTCATCCGCAACACCAACTGCTGGGCCGCCGACATTGACCTGACCTGCTGCAGCCCGTGGAACAGTTTCTCCGGCCAATATCGCGCCGGGACCTTGATCAGTCCGCGCCATGTCTTGTTTGCCGCCCACTTTGATCAGATTCCCACCAACAGCATTCTGAAGTTCGTGGACCGCCAGAATAACGTGATCGAGCGCAGGTTGATCGCGAAGAAGCAGCACCCCTCATACTCAAGTGCAACAAACTACCCGGATTTCTGTGTTGGGCTCCTGGACTCCAACGTGCCGACCAATCAGATTGCTTTCGCGCGTGTGCTGCCTGCGAACTATGGGGCCTATATTCAGGAGGGCCGTTGCCTGCCGAGCGTCCGCCTCGACCAGGAAGAGAAGGCTACTGTAGGGGATGTGCGATCTGTCGCCGATTTGGTCAAGTCAATGTTCCGCGCCACGTTCGATGTCCCTGCCGCATCCGCACGAGCAGCGTTGTATGAGGGACTTGTCAACAACGATTCGGGCAACCCTGCATTTCTTATCCTTGCCGGTGAGCCAGTCATCCTGACTGTGTGGACCGGAGCTGGCGCCGGGATCGGCACATCTGTCGTCGCCCTCAAATCGGACATTGACTCGATCATGGCGGACTTGAGTATTGGCTATCAGATGGAGGAGGCGTGCCTGTTCGAGTTCACGTTGCTGGGATTGTAGACTTGATATGGGGAGGTTCATCCATGAAAGTGTTGACATTGCTGGTTCCTGCCGTGTGGACACTGCTCGCCGCGCTTGAACACGCATCCGCGGCCACTGTCGTGTGGCCCGTTGCGCAATTCGCACAGCTCGCGGCGGATTACTATGTAGTCTCGTCAGATGTCGCCGGTGATGCTGGGGGCGCGGCTGTCTGGATGTATGTCGAAGGCGACTCTACTTCACATCTCCTCGTTGCGGAATACGCCACCGCCGCCGTTGGCCTCATCTTCTACGAGACCGATCTGGGCGAACCAGTTGACGCGGATGCGGTGCTGGCCTCCGACCCCTTCGCAGAGAATCTCACCGGCACGATGGGATCACTCGATATGGCCGTAGACGAGATCTTCTATCTCGGCTTCTGTCTGAGCAACACGCCAGGTGACGAGGACAGCATCTACGGCTGGGTGGCGCTGATCTACGACGGCACGACGCTCACGCTGGTGGACAGCGCGGCCGAGACCAGCGGAGTCGGGATCTATGCCGGCACGTACACGCCCATCCCCGAGCCGACCACGGCCTGCCTGGCGCTGACTGGACTGGCGGTCCTGGCGGTCGGCCGACGCTGGCGACGGCGCCAATTGAACATGGGGTCTTCCTGATCTCGTGAGTGCTACAATCTCAGCCAGCATGACCAACCGCACGCCATACGCGGGGAACTTCCGAGCCGGTTGCTCGTTGACAGCCGACGCCTCGGCGCTGCTGGCCGTGACCAACCTGACGGTCGGCGGCTGCTTTGAGCTTCCGCACGTGCGTAACGCCTCGCCCGACATCCTGAGGGTCCATCTCTACGACGAGGCCAACAGCAACGCCGTACTCGACGCCGACGAAGCCTTTATCTCGCAGACGGTCAACGTAACCAACCACCTTTGCGCCGTGCACTTCGATGTCTCGGGCACCACCTGGGACAAGGATGGCGACGGCATGCCCGATTTCTGGGAGTTGCGTCAGGGACTTTCCTGGACCAATGCCGCCGACGCGCTCCAGAACCCCGATGGCGACGCCCTGATCAACCTGCACGAGTCCTGGGCCGCGACTGACCCGTGGACCGCCGACGGCACCAACACGGCGCTCGCCAGTGCTGTCCTGGCGATCGACAGCCGCATTGCCGGCCGCAACCCGACCAACGCCCTGCCGATCTTCGTGGACTACCTGGCCAACGCTGCCAATGGTGTCTTCATCCGCAACACCAACTGCTGGGCCGCCGACATCGACCTGACCTGCTGCAGCCCGTGGAACAGCACGGCGGGCAACAAGATCGCCGGCACGTTGATCAGCCCGCGCCATGTCCTGTTTGCCGCGCACTACGACCAGGTCACGAACAACAGCGTAATGAAGTTTGTGGACCGCCAGAACAATGTGATCGAGCGTAGGTTGATCGC
>CAZZCT010000319.1:0-4974 GCA_964652365.1 uncultured Lentisphaerales bacterium | reverse complement strand
GGGCGGCGGTGCTGCGTATCGCCCGGCGGGTGGAACTCGGCCGCTTCGTCGGCGGTTCGCCCGCTGGCCGGACGGTCGGCGCGCCCAGCGAAAAGGAAGCACCAGAGGGCATCGTCGCGCTCGGCACGCTCTACTTCCTCTTCTTCGCGCTGGACGTGCTCTTTGAGGCGGGCGAAGGCCACGCGGCCATCGAGGTGATGCGCCGCGAGTGGGGGCGGATGGCGGCGCTGGGGTTCAGGACCTGCCCGGAATCCCACGGTTGGGCGCGCAGCGCCGCGCACGGCTGGAGCGCCGCGCCGGCGGCCTATCTGCCGCTGCGCGTGCTGGGCATCCGGCCGCTGGAGCCGGGCTACCGCACCTTCGTGGTGGAGCCATGCCCCGGCGATCTCGAATGGGCGCGCGGCTCGGTGGCGACGCCACATGGCCCGATCCACGCAAGCTGGCGGCGGAGGGCCGACGGGCAACTGGAAATCGAATGCACCGCCCCGGCCGCATGCCGGCGGGTGGCGTCACGAAGCCACCGCGTCACGAAGTCACACTGCCGCCCGCCGACACGGCCACGTATCTCGAAGAAGTAACAACAGCCGAAAGAACACAAGAATGATAGCACGGAACTTTCCGTCCGACTTCCTCTGGGGCGCGGCGACGGCGCCGTACCAGATCGAGGGTGCATGGAACGCGGACGGCAAGGGGCCGTCCAACTGGGACTGGCGCGCCCATAACACCGACAAGATCAAGGGCGGCGCCACCGGCGACGTGGCGGTGGACCACTACCACCGCTGGCGCGAGGACGTCGGCTTGATGCAGCAGCTCGGGCTCAACGCCTACCGCTTCGGCATCGCCTGGGCGCGGGTGCAGCCGGACGGCCGCGGCGCGTGGAACCCGAAGGGCCTGGAGTTCTACGACCGGCTGATCGACGCCCTGGGCGCCGCCGGCATCACGCCGCTGGTCACCTTAAGCCATTACGACATTCCGCAGGCGCTGGTCGAGCGCGGCGGCTGGATCAACCGCGACATGGCCGGCTGGTTTGCGGACTACGCAACGGCAATGGCCAGGCGCTACGGCGACCGCGTCCGCTGGTGGGCGACGCTCAACGAGCCGATCTGCATCGCCGACGGCTTCGTGCCCGCGCCCGATGACCCCAAGGAACTGGCCGCGGTGCAGCATCACCTGCTGCTAGCGCACGGCCGTGGCGTGCAGGCGATCCATGCCGTTGATCCGATGCTCAAGGTCGGGCTGGTCACCTGTCTGTGGCCGGCCCACGCGATGCTCGGCGAGGGGAAGAGCGGCGTCACCGCCAAGGCAGGCGAGCGGCTGCACTTTGCGGGGTCCGCAGGCGGCGCGGCGGGCGACAGCTTCACACCCGACGATGCCGCCGAGGCGGCGCGGCAGGCAGACGTGGCGGTCAACCGTGCCTTTCTCGACCCGATCTTCCTTGGCCGCTATCCGCAGGACATCGTGAGTGCCCCCCTGCCCCGACCGATTCAGGATGGCGACATGGCGATTATCGGCACGCGGCCGGATTTCATGGGCATCAACTACTACAGCCGGGTGGTGGCTGCGCCGACGCACCGCGCGGATGGCAGCATCGGCTGGCGCTGGGTCGGCCCGGCCGAGCGCGGCGCGCCGCACACGACGATGGGCTGGGAGATCTACCCCGAGGGACTGCGCGAAATCATCATGACCGTGCACCGCGACTACGGCGCGCCGGAGATCGTCATCACCGAGAACGGCATCGCCCGCGAAGACCAGATCGAGCCCGACGGCACGATCCGCGACAGCTACCGCAGCGACTACCTGCGGACGCATCTGGAGCAGGTTGCTCACGCTTTGGCCGACGGCGCCAAGGTCCGCGGCTACTGTTGCTGGTCGCTGCTCGACAACCTGGAATGGGACATGGGCTGGGGCCAGCGCTTCGGGTTGATTCATGTGGATTACCAGACCCTGAACCGGACGGTGAAGGACAGCGGCTGGTGGTACCGGGATTGGATTCGGGGGACGGGGCAGGAAGAGCCCAAGGGCGGAGGCTACCCTAACCCAGCCCGGACGGCGGAGGGGGGGCGACCGTGGCGGCGGCGGTAGGCGGCGGAGAAGTAGAGCTGGTTACTCCAGCCGGTCATCGCGGCGATCTCCTTGATCGAGTGGCTGGTGCGCGCCAGCAGGTCGGTGGCGCGGCGCAGGCGCAGGTCAATGAGCGTCTGATGCAGGGAGTGCCCTGTTGTCTTCTGAAAGAGCGCCCCGAGATGCGACACCGACAATCCCAGCGAGGCCGCCACGGTCGCGACCGACAACGCCGGCTCGTGGTAGTGCGACTGCAGGAAGATCTGGGCTTCGGCGACCCGGCGCGCATCCAGCGTCAACCGGTCCTGTTGCGGGTGGCTGGCAACCTCGGCAAAGGCGGCCGTCAGGACTCGGAGCAGGCCCAGGGCCCGCTCGCGGCCCCAGGTGCCGCTCCCCAGCGCTTGGGCAACCTGGTCCATCATGACCCCGGGTGCGACTCCGACACAGGCCGTCCAAGCGGTCAACTCAGGCGGGGACAAGACTCCGCTGCATTTCTGCACGCTGCTGCTTACGCTCAAACCGCCATACGGGTTTTCGGCGCCAGGCAGGTTCATCACCAGCAGCCGCAATCCCGCCGGCTGAGCCATTTGGTCCACAGAGAGGTGCAGATACCGGGGCGGCACAATGAGCAGATGGCGGAGGGGGATGGTGACTGGCGACCGGCCGGCGACGACGAACTTCAGGCTGGCCTGCAAGGGGCAGAACAGTTCCCAGGCGTCATGGCAATGGAAACCATAGGGCATTTTGCCGACGGTCACGCCCGGCTCAGCCAGATGGATCGTTCCCGAATCGGCCAGCGGTCCGGCCAGCAACTGGCAGATTGCCAGCGTGATCGGCTGAAGATCATTGGTTTTCATATATCTGCATGGCTTCTCGCATAGTCGGCTGCTTTGATAATGCCAAACCAACCATCTATTTTTTGCACTCTTTGCGCGGGGAAATCGTGACAAATAACATACCATCGCTTACCGAGCAAGAGCAGCGTCGTGGCCTGCCATGGTTCCTGGCGCAGGGCGGCTTGAATGCGATTTTTGCCCTCTGGACCTTTGGCGGTTCTGTGTTCCTGCTATTTCTTGACGAACTCGGCATGCCGAAGGGGCAGATCGGGGGCGTGCTCGCCTTGTTTCCATTCTGTGGCCTGCTGGCCCTGGGCTTTGCGCCAGTGGCCGCGCGCTGGGGCTGGAAACGGGTCTTTCTCCTCGGTTACGGCGCGCGGAAAGGGGTGATGGCGTTGTTCCTGTTGCTGCCCTGGGTTCTGGCGGTGGCCGGACACCGGGTGGGCGCCCTCTTTCTCTTTGTGGTGATTATCCTTTTCGCCATATTGCGGGCGTTGGCCGAAACGGCCTACTACCCGTGGTCGCAGGAGTTCATCCCCAATGCTATCCGCGGCAAGTTTGCAGGCCTCAGCCAGGTGTTGACTACCGTGGCCTCGGCGCTGGCCTTGGGGATCGCCGGGTGGGTCATCGGCCACGGATCCGGCCTGTCGCGGTTCCTCTGGTTGATCGCGGCCGGGTGCGTCCTGGGCCTCGCCGGCGTGGTCTGCATGGTCAAGGTGCCGGGCGGGGCGCCGCAGTCCGGTCCGGCGGCCAACGGCGTGCATGGGTCGAACATGCTGCGGGCGTTGCGGGATCGCAACTTTGTCACCTATCTGGGCAGTTGCGGTTGCGTCACGGTTGGCACCATGTTGTTCACCAGCTTCCTGCCGCTCTATGTCAAAGATCGGCTGGACGTGGCGTCGGGCTCCGTGGTGATGCTGGATGTCGTGGTGATGGCAGGCGGGGCGCTGGCCGGACTGCTGTTGGGCTGGGTGGCGGACCGTATCGGCAGCCGGCCGGTGTTGATGCCGGCCGCGGCGTTGGCCGCGCTGGTTCCGCTGGGCTGGATGCTGTTGCCGCGGCAGTTGCCGCAAGCGGTCGCCTGGTGTGCTGCGCTCTACTTCTTTAACGGTCTGGCCGCCGGTGGCGTCGCGATGGCCTCGCTCCGTCTGCTCTTCAACAGCGTGGTCCCGCCGGACCAGAGCACGGCGTACACGGCGATCTACTATGCCTGGATAGGCGTTGCCGGCGGGGTCGCCCCGCTGCTGGCAGGCTGCCTGTTGGCCGCCTGTGGCGACTGGCAAACCCGTGTCGGTGCCGTGGTGGTGGATGGGAACAGCCTGTTGTTCCTGGGCGCCGCCCTCCTGCTCACGGCGGGTTGGTGGCTGTATGGCCGGGTGCAGCCCGACGACCGCCATACGACGCGGTCGGTGCTGTGCGGCCTGCTGGAGTACGAAAGGTGGTCCCGCCTGCTGCAAGTGTGGCGGTGAAGGTGTGCGGGGTGAAGCCCGTAAATGAGGAGAAATACAGATGACGGAGACTCTGAACCTTGGCTCGCGCCGCGAACTGTTCGTCGATCACCTGCTGATCGACCGACTCGACAATACCCACCTGAAACTTCACGAGCCGGTCTCCGGTGGCGTGGCGATCCGCATCGACAAACCCTGGGAGGGACCGGCGAACTTCGGCATGTCGGTGATCGATGTTGACGGCCGGCTCCTGCTGTACTACCGGGGCTGGGCGCTGACGGATGCGGCCGACGAGAACGGCGTCGGCTGTGTGGCCGAGAGCCACGACGGCGGCGCCACCTGGACCAAGCCCGTCCTGAACTTGGTCAAGCGGCCGGACTGGCCGGACAACAACATCATCGCCACCGACGACGGCGAGCCGCGCTTCGCCTTCCCCTGTGCGCCCTGGGTCGACACCCGGCCCGGCGTGCCCGCGCATGAGCGGATCAAGATGGTCCGGAGCGAGCCGGTCAGCGGCGCCCAGCATACGGCCATGAACGATCCCGGCGGCCCGAAACGCCTGGTCTTCTGGGGCTCGGCCGACGGCTTCACCTTCCGCAAACTCGACCCGCAGCCGGAGATGGTCAGCG
>CAZZCT010000318.1:0-4983 GCA_964652365.1 uncultured Lentisphaerales bacterium | reverse complement strand
CCTCGCGCCCAATCTTATCAATCCTGTTGGTCCTGTCAAAGAGGTTGGCATAGTAATCCGCCCACGGCACATCCCGCAAGTGCGCCGCGACCGTCTTACTCGAACACGGCGCGGGCGCCAGCCTCCGGCACGGCGAACATGTTGAAGGTGCCGGGACGCGCCCCGGGCAGTTCGGCCAGCCAGCCGGTCGGTGCGGCCGCACGGCAGCAGGTAGCGGCGGCAAAGATGGCAAGCAGGGTGCAGTTCATGGGTTGGTACTCAGCCGGTCGGATTGCACCCTTAGGGTGTGCAGCACATCATGTTCCTCGCTACACTTCGTCTCGCCGATAACTTCGGTCTACGATTACGGGCGACGATTACGGATTACGAGGGGATGCTCCGAATCGTCCACCGACTCGCGTGTTTGATCGTCCTCGTCATCGCACTCGTACTCGATTCCCGAGGACGACGACGAGGACGACCGACTATCGGGACTTCTGTCACAGTTACCCTCTTCGTGTGTTCCCGGCGCAGCCGCGCGGCAGGCTCGTCATTTCACAGCTCCGCGCCATGGCCCTTCAGGCAGGCGCGCACCTCACGGCCGTCGAGGCTGGCCGGCAGCCGCGCGTCGCGGGCACACCAGGCGGCCGCGACGCCGGCCGCGGAGCCGAGCGAGCAGACCACCGGCATGATGCGCAGGCTGGAGTGGATGGCGTGGTCGACCGAAATGCTCCGTCCGCCCACCAGCAGGTTGTCACAGCCGTGCGGCACCAGGCAGCCGTAGGGCACCTCGTAATAGTCGCCCCAGGGGATGCCGACCAGCTCGACGCCGGCGCCGCGGGGGTTGTGGATGTCGATCGGGTAGTTGACGCGCGCGATGCCGTCGGCACACTTTCGGCGCTGCTCGAAGGCCGCACGCGTCAGGTAGTCCCGCCCGCGGATGCGGCGCGTCTCGCGCACGCCGATCTGGCAGGCCAGGCTGTGGATCTGGGCCTGCTCGTAGCCGGGCACGTCGCGTCGCAACCAGGCCACGACCTCGCGTACCTGGCGGCGGCCCTCGATCTCGGCCGCGGACAGGTCGGCGCCGCTCAGGCCGCTGCAATCGAGCACCCGGCTCCAGTTGTAGGCGAAGACCGTCGGGTCAAACTGCGCCCGGCCGCGAAAATGGCCCTGCGGGCAGCGGATCTCGCCGCGCTCGCGGGCGGCCCCGTAGCGGCGGTTCAGTTCGGCGTCGTCCGGCATACGGTCCGGCTGGAGGTTGCTGAGCTGGAAGAAGAGCGTCATGGGCTGGCAGAGTCCGTCGGGACCGCCCGTCTCGAAGGGGCACCCGGCCAGCGCCGCGAGGTCGCCGTCGCCGGTGGCATCGACGAAGACGCGGGCCGCCAGAGCGCCGAAGCCGGATTTGCTGTGCAGGATGGCCTGGCGGATCTGCGCGCCCTCGCGGATGACGTCCACCAGGGTGTGGTGGTATAGCAAACGTACGCCGGCCTCCAGCAGCAGATCCTCGGCCGCCAGGCTGGCCAGTTCGCGCGTGAGCGGCAGGTCGCAATCAGACGGCGGCGTGCGGTAGCGATTGATGCGCTCCTGCCAGGCCCGGCAGACCGGCGCGTCGAGCGCGGCCAGGGGCGGGGGCGGCGCGACGTGGTTGTGCATGAAGGGGGTCACGCCGCCGCTGGCAGCCATGCCGCCGGCAAAGCCGTAGCGCTCGACCACCACGACCTGCGCCCCTTCGCGGGCCGCCAGCAGGGCTGCGCCCAGGCCACCGGGGCCGGCGCCCAGCACGGCCACATCGGCCTCGGCAATCACGGGGACTTTGCGGGACGCAGGCCATGGTACAGAGGGGAGATCGGGCACGGGTGTTCCTTAATCGGGCGAGAGACTATTCAGGGTTCAGGGTTCAGGGTTCAGGGTTCGGGAACGATGCCTGGGCCTCAACTCGTCACCCGTAGTCGTCGACCCCGTTCTGCGGGAGTTGGAAGAATGGAGTATTGGAAAACGCTTGGTTCGTCTTCCACCCAATCAGTCTTCCGCATATATGGGTCCACCGAACCGAACCGCCCGACCTTCGTACCAACTGCGGGCGTCCCACGGGCCTGGGGCGCCCTACTGGCTCAGCGCACCAGCACGGCCGTACCGCCGGAAGGCGGTTTCAAGTCCGCCTTCCGGATAGCCTCGAGTTCGCTCGACGTGAGCACCGCGTTGTAGATCCGCACGCTGTCGAGAAAGCCGGCGACCTTGCGTGCGGCGTCTGTATTGAACCGGGCGTCGATACCGATCCGCAGGTCGGTGGTGTTCTGACCGGGAACGACCGGCGCAATGCCACCTATCGTATAGCCTGTCAGCGCGGTCACGCTCGTGGTCTCGTTGCCGAGGTGGAACTTCACGCAGTTCGCCAGCGTAACCGTGCTGTCGTAGGTGATCGCCACGAAGAGCCACTTGTTGCTGGCACTCCAGGGATTGCCGTTGCCCGCCGCAGAACCGATGCCATCCGTGTAAACGATGACATCATCGGCGCTGTTGTTGTTGCTGCCCACGCCGAACGTCAACCGGAAGCGACTCATGTTCATCACGCCGCCGACCGACGTGAAGCCCGCGTTCCACCAGCCATCGCCACCGGCCACGCCGGGCTGGGTGCGGTTGCCCAGGATATGCATGTTGGCCGAGGGAGCGCCCTGGAGGTTGAGCCAGTAGGTGAGTGTCATCTTGGCCAGCGTGTCGGCCTTGTCGCAGTCGTTGGCCGTGCCGGCACTGTCGACCGTGCCGACGCTGCCGGCACCGCTAGCCGTAAGGTCGAGCGCAGCCTTGCTGGCATTGCCCGGCGTGCGGGTGGTGCGGGTGGCAATGCCGTAGAACTTGCCGTCCCAGCGGGGCGCGGCTCCGCCGTCGGCCGCCAGTGACGCGCCCGTGCGGGCCTCGTCAAACGTGTACCACGACACCAAGTCGGCCCGTGCTGCGTTGGCCAGCAGGGCCACCATCAGACACATCGGCACGCCGTCTCGCTTCATCTGACACCCCCGGATTTGCCAACTCAAGTGGCGCGTTGTTCGTTTCTCACAGAGGCACAGAGCTCACTGAGATCTCCAGAAACCTCCGTGCGCTCTGCGTCTCTGCGCGAGATGCGATCGGGTTGCTACCTGAGCGCCACCTTGTTTCAAGGTTACCATCTCCCAACGTGCGGCGGCATCGAATTCGCTTGCAGAAATTCGTCATATTGTTGTCTATTCTCCGCATGCGCGCACTTGGCGAGTTCCCGTTGCGGCTCACGCTGCTCGACTGGTCGAGCCTGTTCATCAATCTGTACTGGGCCTATGACCATGCGGTCGAGCCCGCTTTCCGCGATTACCGCGTCGCGGCGCAACCGTGGTTGGGGGGCAATGTGGCGGTCTGGGTGATTCGCGCGGGGTCCGTGACGATCACCGAGCACGACCGAACGGTTGTGGCCGGGCCCGGCGCCGGGGTCGTGGTCGCACGCGCGTCACATCGGCACCAATTCTCGGACGATGCCCGGATCCTGTCGATCAACGCCGCGCTGGAATGGCCGGGCAGCGAACCGCTCTACGCCATTCCGACCACGGTGGTGCTGGCGCCGCGCACCGTGCCGCGGCTGGAACGTACCGGCGCAGCGCTGACCCGGGCACTGGCCCGGGTGCCGACCCTCTCCCCGGGCGCGGCCCGCAACGGACTCTGGGATCTCAGCGGAGCATTGGACGACTTCCTCCACATGCAGCGGCTGCTGCTGGCGTGGGTCGAGGCCCTGACCGGGGCGCTGGATGTCAGCGGTCTCGCGCCCACGCGGTCCGACCGGATTGATCCGCGGGTATCGCGCGCCGCCATGGCCATTGACCGGCTGCCGTTGGAGCGCCCGTTCGACGAGCACGGACTGGCGGCCGAGGTGGGGCTGAGCGCCACGCACCTCGAACGGCTTTTCACCGGTCGCTATGGTCTGACGCCGCGGCGTTATCTGGACGGCCGCCGGCTGCGGGTGGCGCAGCAGATCCTGCAGAGCTCGTCGAGCCCGGTCAAGGAGATCGCGGTGCGCCTAGGGTTCAAGACGCTGGCGCACTTCTCCGCGTGGTTCCGGCGGGCGACGGGCCTGTCGCCGCGTGCGTACCGTCGGCAGACGGCAGGTCGGACAGCGTCACCGGCAGCGCGGCCGAAGCGTCACCCAGGAAGATCGCCACGGCCGCGCCGAGCGCGTTGCAGAACAGGTCGAGCGAATTGTTGAAGTAGTCGCCCACACCCGTGGAACCAAAGGCCGCTACGGTCGTGAACTCGATCATCTCGTTCACGCCGCCCAGCCCGACGGCGGCCAGCCAGGTGATGAGCCGCACGGTGGACCGCGAGGTTCCCGTCGCTGCCAACTGCCGCACGACCGTCAGGAGCACCAGCCCCAGCACCACGTAGCAGTAGATGTGCACGAACTGGTCGTAGCGCAGGATGTGGTAGGGCGCGCCCGCCAGCGGCAGCAGCACCACGTCGTAGAGTCGCAGTCCGCCGACGTGGATGAAGCCCCCGCACATGTGCAGGATCAGCCAGGCCATGAAGCCCCAGGTAGCCGCAGCCGGGTAGTGCAACCGGCGGTCGGTGCGCTGCACCAGTGTGATCAGCACGGCCAGCGAGACCGTGTAGAGCAGGAACTCGTAGTTGTGCGAGGCCACGAAGGCGGCCGTGAAACCGCCCAGGATCAGCCAGTCCAGCCAGAAACTCGGGTGTGTCTTGGTGTGCATGGTCGGTGTTGCTATACGCGAAATCGCACAGGAGGGAGGGGTTCAGGGTAACCAAACGTAAACCAAGCAACATATTCGCACAGTCATCCTCGCCCACGGAAGTCGAAAGCAGGGGCGTTCGAGGACGAGGGAAGATAGAATTTTGGGCTTCCAGTGCCCGGCTGGAGGGGCTGTTGAGGTTGGCGCCGGCGGTTTCTGGCGCCGGCTTACCGATGCTCTGCCACCTCAAACTGCGAGAGTTGCCGCCGAATCTGCCGCCCCGACGTGCGCATGCCCA
>CAZZCT010000317.1:0-5029 GCA_964652365.1 uncultured Lentisphaerales bacterium | reverse complement strand
TCAAGTACGGCGTCGACCAGTGCATCGGCGACACCCTCGGCCCGGGCGGCGTCTTCCGTGCCCTGCGCCACATCCCGGCTCTGCTCGACATCGCCCGCGACATGCAGGAGCTCTGCCCGAACGCCATCCTCTTCAACTACGCCAACCCCATGGCCATGTGCTGCTGGGCCCTCGGCCGCGTGCCCGGCCTGCAGTTCGTCGGCCTGTGCCACGGCGTGCAGACCACCATGGACCTGATCGCCAGCTATACCGGCGTCCCCAAGGACCAGATCGACTTCACCGCCGCCGGCATCAACCACATGGCCTGGTTCCTGAAACTCGAGCACCAGGGCCGCGACCTCTACCCCACCCTCAAGGCCAACTTCGAGAAGCCCGGCTACTACGTCAACGAGAAGGTGCGCGGCGAAGTCATGCGCCACTTCGGCTACTTCATGACCGAGAGCACGGGCCACCTCTCCGAGTACCTGCCCTACTTCCGCAAGAACCGCGCAGCGCTCGACCGCTACTGCGACGAACCAGCCTTCGGCGGCGCCAGCGGCGCCTACTACCAGTATTGCCGCATGCTGGCCGACAAGTTCACCACCCTGGACCCGCTCTCAATCGAATCGACGCAACTCGGCCCGCGCAGTGCCGAATATTGCTCGCATATCATCGAGGCCAAGGAGACCGGCCAGATCTTCCGCCTGAACGGTAACATCCGCAACGACGGCTACATCGCCAACCTGCCCAGCGGCTGCTGCGTAGAGGTGCCGATCTACGTGGATCGCACCGGCCTGCACCCAACCGTGGTCGGCAACCTGCCCGCGCCCTGCGCCGCGCTCAACATGACCAACGTGCTGGTTCAGGGCCTGACGGTCGAAGCCAGCTTCACGGGCGATCCCGAACTGGTCATGCAGGCCGTGGCCCTCGATCCGCTCACCGCCGCGGTCCTCACGCTCGACGAGATCCGGCGCCTGGTGGCCGAAATGCTCGAGGCCCAGGCCGGCCAACTGCCGCAGTTCGCGGGACGTAAGCTGCGCGCCGTGCCCGCCATCAACGTGCCCAAGAACGTCCGGCGCCAAGCCGTGCCGGTCGACCCGGCCCTAGCCATCGCCAACCGCTTTGGCCAGTTGGCGCAGGCGTAGGAGCCTGTCGGAGGAAAAAGAACCGCCAAGACGCCAAGAGCGCCAAGGAAGTCGTGCATGCTTGGCGTTCTTGGCTCCTTGGCGGTTCACTTGGTGTCCGCCAGCGCGAAGGCCGGCGCCAGCGTGCCAACCGAGGCATCATCGGCCGCGTGGGTCGAGGGCAGCAGGCACGTTCTGAGAAAGGTGGCTCTGGAGGGCGAGACTGTGGCGAGCCGGGTGGAGTATCATGGCTGCGACCCGCGTGCGCTACTCTCCGGTCAATGGCACGTCCACGTTCAGCGCGCGTTCGGCACCGTTCGGACCGGCCGGCAGGGCCAGCACGCCTCGCAGGTTGACCGGCAGTGCCGCCGTGGATTCGAACCGCTCCATCCGCAGGCAGGCGCCGTCTTGTCCAGTCGCCATTCAGCTTGGGCGTAGGTGACCAGATCGTGCTCCTCGAACCGCTCCGGGGCGGGAAAAAGCAGAGCCTCCGCCGTGATCCGGTCCGGCAGTTCCCATACCACCTCGCGCGCCAGACCGGTGTCGCCGGAATTGACCCAGTACGTGTGCCAGCCGTCGGCCAGCGTGATCAGAATGCCGAGGGTGACCCGCCCCTACGGCAGACCGCCGTCGGGCCGCCGGCAGCTACAGGCGCACGCATCAAACGTCGAGTCTGAGATTGCACTCGATGTTGAGCGTTCAATGTTCAGTGTTCGAAACGACCATGGCTTTAACCACGCCGTCACGGTACTCGGCCGCCAGTTCGAAGGCCTCGCCCACCCGTTCGAGCGAAAAGCGGTGCGTCACGAGGCGCTCCAGCGGCACCTGGCCGCTCGCCAGCAGCTCGAGTGCCGCAGCCACGCAACCGTTCTGGCGTCGCACGTTCTGGACCGTCAGCTCCTTGCGCCGCAGGTGGTCGATGTCGAAGCTGACCCGGTCGAGGGCGGGAATGCCGATCAGCATCAGCTTGCCGCCCGGCTTGAGCAGAGCGACGGCCTGGTCCAGCGCAGCCTGCTCGCCGCAACACTCGAACACGGCATCCAGCAGCAGCGGCTCGGCGCCGGTGATCTGCTCCACGAGATCGCCCGCCGCGGGGCTGCCGGTCCAGGTGGCACCGCAGGCCGTCGCGGCCGCGCGACGCGGCGCGAGCGGATCGCTGGCATAGAGGGCGCGCGGGCCGTGCGCGCGCGCGGCCAGGAGCACACTGAGCCCGATCGGACCGCACCCCAGGACGCCGATCGCGGCGCCGGCCAGGGGTATCGACTGACGCACCGCGTAGACCCCGATCGCCAGGGGCTCGGAGAAGGCCCCGGCTTCGAAGCTCAGGCCGTCGGGCAGGAGGTGGCAGTTGGCTTCGGGCAGCACCAAGTAGTCGCAGAGGCAGCCCTCGATCTGGCCCGGACAGCCCAGGAAACGCAGGTTCCGACAGGTGTGCGGCCGGCCGGCGCGGCATTGGTCGCAGCGTCCGCAGTGCACCGCCGGCTCGATCGCGACGCGATCGCCCGGCCGCACGCGTTTCACCGCCGCGCCCACCGCGGCCACCACCCCGGCGCCTTCGTGTCCGACCGTGAACGGCGGCTGGATCACCTGCGAGCCGATGCGGCCGTCGACGTAGTAGTGCACGTCGCTGCCGCAGACCCCGACGCACAGCACGCGAATCAGCACGTCGCCGGGCGCGCGCAGCGACGGCACGGGCGCATCGCATACCGATAGGCTGCGCCTGCCGGTGAGGACCATCCGGCGCATGTTGGCGGGCAGTTCAGACATATCACAGGTTTCGCGACCCGCGAAACCTAGAGGGTATTGGTCCAGGCGCGGCGGCCGTGCGCATCCTCGATCTCAACATAGGCGTAGGGCCAGTCCGCCGGCACCTCGAAGCTGGCCTCGGTCAGTAGTTTGCCGCGGAAGGCGCCGACCCGCTGGCCATACCAGCGCGGGCCGACCAGGCGGGCGAAACGGACGGGCGAGGTCTGCACCGACACGCGGCCCGGCACCGACTCGATCGTCCGGAACTCTGGTCCGCAGGTGCCATAGAAGTCGCCCCGGCGCAGTGCCGCCAGGATTTCGGCGGCGGTGCAGGCGGGCGCTTTGACCATGGTCCAACCGCCGTTCCAGCCCGGGTGTTCGGGGGTGATGTGGGCGTCGTCCACGGTGAAGCCCAGCGTCTGCGGGTTGCGCGCGAGGGCCTGGTGCCAATGCACGCGGCCGTTCTCCTTGCCGTTCAGCCAGCCGCAGACGTGGTTGTAGATTTCGACGCCGTCGAAGGGCCAGCGCACGACATCCTCCAGCGAGTTGCCCATCCAGGAGGGATGCGCCAGAATCAGGAGACCGCCCTGGGCGTGCACCTGCTGCATGGCGCCTTCCAGGCCCAGCGAACGGTCCAGGCCGGAAAAGGATCCGAGGCCGACGACGTGGTAGGCCGCACCCGTGTGGTCTGGCCCATCCAGTTCAACGCCGTCGATCCACTTCAACGGGTAGGTTTCCGGGTCGGCGGCGATGTTCGACGCCTGCCAGTGATCGGTCCGAAACAGGAAATCGTAGCCCTTGGAAGCATACATCCGGGCCAGTTGCCGGAAGGTCTTGCCGCCATCCGAGACGGTGCTGTGGATGTGAGTGTTGCCTTTGAACCAGGTGCCGGCCGCGCTGTATCGCATCGATTGGACTCCAGGCGACTCGCGCGCCGCCGGTCGGCGCGCTCGTGAACGTCGCGGCGCGGCCCGGGCTGCTTGCGTAGAAGCCGGTTATACGATAGCGCGACAGACCGTACGGAACAAGCGGATTGGGTCAGCGTTCGTTTATGCTGTCCGCGCGGCCGGGACAAGCCCGGCCCTCCATAATGCCATACGCGCAGCGTGGAGGGGCGACCTCGTGTCGCCCGCGCTGGGTCGGCACGCAAACCAGTCACATCTGTCCGCGCGGCCGGGACAAGCCCGGCCCTCCATCGCCCGGCGCGCAGCGTGGAGAGGGGGTTGTCCCGGCCGCGGGAGACACGCAATGTGCTGGTGGTGGACGCACCCCATAGACCGATCCAATGCCAGGCGGGCACGCTTCCGTTGCATCCGCGGCGGGGCTCGTCTATGCTCCCCGTGCCTGGCCGTAACGGTCGCGCGCCAGTATCGCCCGGAGGTCCGTCATGTCCGACTACATTCCCGATGTCCTGTCCGCCCTCAGCCCGCTCGATGGCCGCTACGCCGGCCAGGTCGCCCCGTTGCGCGCGATCTTCTCGGAGTTCGGACTGATTCACCGCCGGATACGCGTCGAACTGGCCTGGTTCAAGGCGCTCTGCGCCTGCGACGCGATCCCGGAGGCACGGCCGCTGACAGCGGATGAGACCGCCGCGCTGGACCGCATCGACGCCTCGTTCAGTCTGGACGACGCGCGGCGCGTGAAGGCCATCGAAGCGCGGACCAACCACGACGTCAAGGCGATCGAGTACTACCTGCGCGAACGCCTCGACGGCACCAGCCTGGCGGGCCACGCCGAGTTCATCCACTTCGCCTGCACCTCAGAGGACATCAATAACGTGGCGCACGCGCTGATGCTGCGCGACGGGCTGGCCGTCCTGCGCGATGCGCAGAACCGCCTGCTGGCCGCGCTGACCGCGCTGGCGCATGGCACCCGCGACTCGGCCATGCTGGCCCGCACCCACGGGCAAGCCGCCTCGCCCACGACCCTCGGCAAGGAACTGGCGGTCTTCGTGCACCGCCTGCAGCGTCAGTCGGCGCAACTCGACGCCCTCGAATGGCCCGCCAAGCTGAACGGCGCGGTCGGCAACTACAACGCCCACCTCGCGGCCTACCCGCGGGTCGACTGGCCGGCCCTGGCACGCCAGGTCATCGAGGGCGCCTCCGGACTGCGCCAGAACCCGCTCTCCACGCCGAGCTAATCGCACGCCGGCATCGTCGAGTCGTGCGATGCGCTGCTCC
>CAZZCT010000316.1:0-5032 GCA_964652365.1 uncultured Lentisphaerales bacterium | reverse complement strand
CAACGCATCCGTGTCCATCGGTGTCCATCCGTGGTTCTCTTCTTCGGTTGCGGCTACGCCGCGCTGGGCTCATCGTACTACTACCCGTCAGAATCGTGTTTTCTCGCGCTCGTTTTCATGCGGCCAGTTCCATAAGACGTTGCGTATTAATGGCGGAAGCGGCAAGGATGGCGGCGGCGGTGCGGGCGCCCTTGGCGGTGAGTTGGTAACGTGTGGTGTGCTGGATCTTGCGGACTAGGCCATGAGCACGAAGCAGTTGAATACGACGTGTCGCGCGAGCGCTGGAGCGGCGCATCGCCTGTTCGCGGCGCAGCCGGGCGGCGGGCTCGTCCATAACTTCGGTTCACGATGACGGGCGACACAGGGTCGCCCCTCCATGGCGTCCGCGGGCGCTGGAGGGCCGGGCCTGTCCCGGCCGCATGGCTTCCGTGGGCAATCGAAGGCGCCAAGTTACCCCCCCCGTGTGTTCGCGCCCTGGATTGCGGGAGATGGAACATTGGAATGCTGGAATGTTGGGAAACGGCCCATCAGACAGTCCAGTTGCCTGCGATTCACTGCCCAGCGGACCTCACCATGGCATGGATGGAACGCGAACCGCCTGCGTTCTCCCACGGAGGGTTCCGTCGTGCAAGACTCCGCATGGGATGCAGGATTCAACGCACCGCTGTCCACGATTCCAGCATTCCACCCTTCTAACTCTCGCAGTTTGAGGGCGGCGGTGCCGCCTTGACAGGCCCCGTTCCGAGGTCTACCTTTGCCGTCCTGAGATGCGTCTGGTCGGGCGTGTATCTGCCCGACCCTGTTGTCGCCTGGTACCGTACGAGGGGCTTGGCCATGCCGAAGGCGAATGCCGAACTGTCCGCGCTACGCGCCGCCAAGCTGGACCTTGAAAGGCGCGTGGCCGCGCTGGAGACGGCGCTGGGCGAGCGCTCCGCCACCGTGGCGGATCTGGCCGAAAGCCGCGCCCGCGAACTACACCTCAAGCAGGTTCTGTTCGGCATCCGTAACGTCAACCAGCTGATTGTCCAGGAGGATGACCCGCAGCGCCTGATCGAGCGGGCCTGCGTCAACCTGACCGAGACGCTGGGCTGCTTCAGCGCCTGGATCGGCGTGCTGTCGACCGACGGAACGCGCGTGACGGCCACGGCCTATGCCGGGCTTGACGCCCACTTCGACGCCTTGCGCGAGTCGCTGACCCGCGGGGAGTTTCCGGCCTGCGTGCGGCAGGTGCTCGGGCATGAACGCGCCATCGTCGTGACCGATCCGCCCCGCGACTGCCCGGCGTGTCCGTTGGCGGCCGGCTATGCCGACCGCGCCGGGTTGGCCTGCCGGCTGGCGTTTGGGGCTCGCCTTTTCGGTGTGCTGGTCGTAGCGGTCCCGGCTCGGTTTGCGCGCGATCCCGAGGAGCGGGCCCTTTTCGAGGAGGTGGCCGGCGACCTGGCCTTTGCCCTGCAAAAGATTGAGCGCGAGGCGCGCGCGAGCCTGCTGGCGGAGATGCTCGACAGCGCACCCAGCGCGATCACCGTGCACGACTTCGAGGGGCGCTTCCTCTACGCCAACCGCAAGTGCTTCGCGCTGCACGGCTACACCGAGCCGGAGTTCATGGCGCTGACCCTGCGCGATCTGGACGTGCCCGACAGCGCCGCCCAGGCTGCGGCGCGGATGGCGCGCGTCCAGGCCGAGGGTGAAGCCAGCTTTGAGGTGGCCCACTACCGGAAAGACGGGACCACGTTCCCGATGGAGCTCTTCGTCAAGCGCGTGGAGTGGCGTGGCGTCCCGGCTATGATCAGCATCGGCACGGACATCCGTGAGCGCCTGCAGCAGCAGCGCGAGAAGGCCCGGCTCGAGGAGCAACTGGCCCTGGCCCAGCGGCTCGAGTCGGTCGGACGGCTGGCCGGCGGCGTGGCGCACGATTTCAACAACCTGCTGATGGGCATTTTGAGCTATGTCGAGCTGTGCCGCGACGGGCTCGATCCCGCCCACCCCGTTCGCAGCTACCTCGACGAAATCACCCAGGAGTCCCAGCGCTCCGCCGGCCTGATCCGCCAGTTGCTGGCCTTCGCGCGCGAACAGCCGATCACCCCCAAGCTGCTGGACCTCAACGATGCGGTCAGCGGCATGCTCAAGATGCTGCGCCGCCTGCTGGGCGAGGACATCGACCTGGCCTGGCTGCCGGGCGGCGGCGCCCTGACCGTGAAGATGGATCCGTCGCAGATCGACCAGATCCTGGCCAACCTTACGGTCAATGCGCGCGATGCGATCTCCGGTGTCGGACGCCTGACAATCGAGACGCGCGCCGTGACCCTGGGGGTGACGGACTGCGCCGGCCTGCCCGAGGCGGTGCCGGGCGCCTACGTCGTCCTGACCGTCAGCGACACCGGCTGCGGCATGGACGAAGCGACGCAGGCGCGCGCGTTCGAGCCCTTCTTCACCACCAAGGGCACGGGCGGGGGCACGGGGCTCGGACTCGCCACGGTCTACGGCATCGTCCGGCAGAACGGCGGGTTCGTCGGCGTCTGGAGCCAGTCCGGCCAAGGCACCACCTTCCGCCTCTACCTGCCCCTGCAGACCAGCGAGACGCCCAGTCCGGCCCCGTCGCCGTCCGCGGCCACGCGCCCCGGCGGCCGCGAGACCGTGCTGCTGGTCGAGGACGAGAAGTCGGTGCGCTTCACCACCCGCCTGTTCCTCGAAGGCTTGGGCTACAGCGTGTTGGCCGCCGCCGCGCCCGCAGATGCCTTGCGGCTGGCGACCGCGCACCCGGGGCCGATCCATCTGCTGATTACCGACGTGATCCTGCCGGAACTGAGCGGGCGTGACTTGGCGCGACAGCTGGCCGAACGGAGGCCGGAAACCAGGCCCCTGTTCATGTCCGGCTATACCGCGGACGTGATCGCCAATCGTGGTGTGCTGGAGCCGGGCGTCGCTTTCCTGGCCAAACCCTTCACGCGTGACGAACTGGCCTGCAAGGTGCGCGAGGTGCTCGACCGGAAGGAGGCGCGATCCGCATCATGACGCCGCAGGAGGTTGACACATTGCGCCGCGCCAATCAGCTCCTGGAGCAGCGGGTGGCCGCACTCGAGGCGCAGCTGCGGGAGCAGACGCACACCGTGCATGCGCGGGCGGTGCAGGATCTGCGCGCCCGCGAACGGCGCCTGAGCAGCTTGGTTGAGAGTGTGCCCGGCGTGGTCTACCGCTGCGAACTCGCCCCGCCCTGGCGGGCCGAGTTCATCAGCGAGGCCATCCAGGCGTTGGTCGGCCATCCGGCCCGCGCCTTCACCGCGCCGGGCGGACTGACACTGCATGCGATCATCCATTCCGACGATCTCGCGCGTGTCGAGCAGGTCGTGGCCCTGGCCATTCGCGACGGCGCGGTCTATGACCTCGAGTACCGCCTGGTGCACCGCGCCGGCCACGCGGTCTGGGTCCACGAACGCGGCTGCGCCACCTGCGATGCCGAGGGTCGCGCGCCATGCCTGGATGGAGTCTTCATCGATATCTCGCGGCGCCGCCAGGACGCGCTCGAACGGGGCCGGCTGCTGGCGGCCATCGAGCAGGCGGCCGAGGTCATCGTCACCACCGACGCCGAGGGCCGCATTGAGTACGTGAATCCGGCTTTCGAGCGCACCACGGGCTACACGCGGGCCGAGGTCCTCGGCCAGACCCCGCGCCTGCTCAAGAGCGGCCGGCACGACGCCGCGTTCTATGCCCTCCTGTGGCAGACCCTCTCCGCCGGCAAGACCTGGCAGGGCCGCTTTGTGAACAAACGCAAGGACGGCTCGCTTTACACTGCCGAGGCCAGCATCTCGCCGGTCCGGGACGGCTCGGGCCGGACCGTCAACTACGTCGCGGTCAAGCACGACATCACGGCACACCTGCGCGAACACGACGAGAAGTCCCGCCTCGAGGCCCGGTTGGCCCAGGCCCAGAAGATGGAGTCGGTCGGCCGGCTGGCCGGCGGCGTTGCACACGATTTCAATAACATGCTGGGCGTGATCCTCGGACATGCCGAAATGGCGCTGCTCCAGGGCCTGCCGTCGCCGCCGGTGCGGTCTGCCCTGCTGGAGATCCAGAAGGCCGGTCAGCGGTCCGCCAACCTCACCCGTCAGCTGCTGGCCTTTGCCCGCAAGCAGACCGCCGTGCCCCGCGCCCTGGACCTCAACGGGACCATCGAGGGGCTGCTCGGTATGCTGCGTCGGCTCATCGGCGAGGACATCGAGCTCAGCTGGCGGGCCGGCGTCGGCCTGTGGCCCGTGCGGATGGATCCGGTGCAGGTCGACCAGATCCTGACCAACCTGTGCGTGAACGCCCGCGACGCCATCGGCGGCGTCGGGCAGGTGATCGTCGAGACGGCCAACACGACCTGCGATGCGACCGACAGCGCTCGTTGCGCCTTTCTCGTGCCCGGCGATTATGTGCTGCTCACGGTGAGCGACACCGGTTGCGGCATGGATCCCGAAACCCAGGCCAGGCTCTTTGAACCGTTTTTCACCACCAAGGGCGTGGGCCAGGGCACCGGGCTCGGGCTGGCCACGGTCTACGGCGTGGTCAAGCAGAACGCCGGCTTCATCAACGTCTACAGCGAACCGGGGCAGGGCGCCACCTTCCGGATCTACCTGCCGCGGTTCCAGGGCGCCACGGCCAGCGCGCCCGAGGACAAGGCGCCGCCCGCGCCGCCGCGCGGCCACGAGACCGTCCTGCTGGTGGAGGACGAGCCAGCCATCCTGATGCTGGGTCAGCGGATGCTCGAAACGCTCGGTTACCATGTGATCGCGGCCGGGTCTCCGACTGAGGCCATCCGGTTGGCTGACGAGCACCCGAACGCGATCAACCTGCTGATGACCGACGTGATCATGCCCGAAATGAACGGCCGCGACCTGGCCCTGCGGCTGCAGTCCCGCCACCCCCGCATGCGGCTGCTGTTCATGTCCGGCTATACGGCCGATGTCATCGTCCACCGCGGTGTGCTGGACCAGGATGCCGGGTTTCTCTCCAAGCCGTTCACGCGCGATGACCTGGCGCGTAAAGTGCGCGC
>CAZZCT010000315.1:0-5078 GCA_964652365.1 uncultured Lentisphaerales bacterium | reverse complement strand
GACTGGCAGGCCCTGGCACGCCAGGTCATCGAGGGCGCCTTCGGACTGCGCCAGAACCCGCTCACCACGCAGATCGAATCGCACGACGGCATCGCCGAGTTGTGCGATGCGCTGGCCCGCTGGAACACGGTGCTGCTGGATCTGGACCGTGACATCTGGGCCTACATCTCGCTGGGCTACCTGACCCAGCGGGCGGTCGCGGGCGAGGTCGGTTCCTCCACGATGCCCCACAAGGTCAACCCGATCGACTTCGAGAACAGCGAAGGCAACCTCGGCCTGGCCAACGCGCTCCTGGAGCACCTGGCGCGCAAGCTGCCGGTCTCGCGCCTGCAGCGCGACCTGACGGACTCGACGGTCCTGCGCAGTGCGGGCACGGTCTTCGGCCACTGCCTGGTGGCCTACCGGGCCTGTCTGCGCGGTTTGGGCAAAGTGGGCGCCAATCCCGCGCGCCTGGAGGCCGATCTGGCGGATGCCTGGGAGGTGCTGGCCGAGCCGGTGCAGACCGTGATGCGCCGTTACGGCGTGCCCGACGCTTACGAACGCCTCAAGGAGCTGACGCGCGGCCGGCGCATCGATGCCGCCGGGTTGCAGCAGTTCGTGCGTGCCCTGC
The DNA here is from genome assembly GCA_964652365.1 of uncultured Lentisphaerales bacterium. Classification (GTDB taxonomy): domain Bacteria; phylum Verrucomicrobiota; class Kiritimatiellia; order RFP12; family CAZZCT01; genus CAZZCT01. The sequence goes on along the minus strand of CAZZCT010000315.1, from coordinate 4,468 downwards.
CGATTCCGGAGGAGGCGCGGACGGAGCTGCTGCACCTGACGCCCGCGGGCTACGTCGGCCTGGCGCCGCAGTTGACCGACCTGGTCTGAGCGCTGGTTTTTCCGAAACAGAAGTTGGGTGGCCATTGCAGTGCCAACTGCAGCTTGTTGGGCCAGATACAGCTTAGACCTCGCATCGCGCTCCTTGAGGGCGCAGGTGAATTCATGCATTCGACCGACTGTCATGACGAAATGCGACCAAAAAACATTAGATTTCCCGGAACGAGAAATCTAGCCTTGGCGGGCCTTGTACAAGCGCTCCATCTTGGCGGCGATGTCGCGGTACCCGATGTCGGAGCCGTAGATCTCCTTGTAGAGCGTGAAGGCCTTCTCCGTGGCGCCGTTCTCCTCGGCGATCTCGCCGAGCTCGAAGAGCACCTGCTTGCGCAGGTCGTCCATGATCGGCAACTGGGCCAGGGCCGTCTCGAGCTGCATCACGGCCATGTCCTTCTGCCCCTTGGCCCGGAAGCAGCGCGCGAGGTAGTAGAGCGCTTCGTTGCGGTCCTTGGGGCTGCGCTGGGCCATCTGGAACTGCTGGATGGCGTCGTCGTACGACGCATAGCGGAAGTACTCCTGCCCCAGCTCGTGCCGCAGGCGCAGATCATTGGGGTAGCGCTCCACGCGCGAAACCAGGTCGTCGAACACGAACTGGTTGCGTTCGTCCTCGAGCTGGTTGGCGCCGGCTGTGTCCTGCTGGGTGCGCAGGGCGGCGACGCGGGCGTCGAAGTCCTGGATGCGCGCCGAGGTGAGGTTGCGGTCCAGTTCGGGGTCGGACGGGTTGATGCGCCGGGCTTCCTCGAGCGCGGCGATGGCCTCGGCGAAGCGTTTCTGCTGCAGGTAGAGCCGGGCCAGGCCGCGATGGAAGTTCAGGTTCAATGGATCCGCGGCGATCTTGGCCTTCTGTTCCACGATCAGGGCGTCGGCATCCTGGCCGGTCACGACGGCCTTGTTCTGCATGTCGAGCGACTTGGCCAGGTCCTTGTTCTTGATCAGCTTGCGGTAGCCGTCCTTCTCGGTGTTGCCGGAGTTCTCCTCCCATCCGCCGGCCTCCATCGAGAGCCGTGCTTCCGAGTCCTTCAGTCGCTTGAGGGCATCCGGGTCGCGCGGATGGAGGGTCAGCAGGGCGTTGAAACAGTCGCGGCTACGGCGCCACTCCCCGACCTTCTGGTAGGCCAGGCCCATCCGCGCCAGCAGGGCGGGATCGTTGGGGAACTGCTCGCTGAGCACCTCGAGGGTCATGACGGCGGCGGGCATCTCATCGGCGGCTTCGGCTACGTCGGCAAACAGCAGGCTGAATTTGCGCGACAGCGGCGCCGCACGCAGCAGTTTCTCGGTCGCCCGCAAGGCCGCCCGAATCTTGCCGGCGCGGTACAACGCGACCGCCTGCAGATGGGTAGGGAACGCCGCCAGTTCCGCCAGGCCCAGCCGCAGCGGCCCGCGGCCGCCCTTGAGCGCGCGCTGGATTTCGGCTGCCCGGAGGAACTTGCGGGCCCGCAGGAAACTGGGGGAGAGTTCGACGCAACGCGTCAGCAACTCGATGGCCATGTCAAGCGTGCCGCGTTCAAAGGCCGCGAACCCCTTGTTGAAAAGGTTCTGGATCTGCTGCTCAGAAGGCTGTTCGACCTTGTCTGCGCCCATAACGAGTACCACCCGCGCACCGACTGTCGGCGCACCTGACACGCGCCGACGGCTTGGTCCGAAGCGCCGACACGCGCCAGCGGTCTATCTGACCGATTTCGAATTAAGCTCCTTTTTACCCTGCGGATGCCGGTACGTCAAGGGACGGTTGTGGGTCGCGAACCGCCGGACCGCGCCAAGGGACGGGAAATCTGGACCGACGGCCCCGACAATCGCCCTTGTCAGCCGGCGCGGTTTTTGCGAACATTGGCCGGCTAGGGGCTTTGCATTCTACAATAGGTGGACTTTACCCGGGAGCCGTCCCTTTAGCAGGGCTTGACATGCGCAAAGCGTTCACACTGATAGAGTTACTTGTGGTTATCGCCATCGTGGCCATCCTGGCCATGGCCATGACCCGGATGACCTCAACGGCGCGCGAGAACGGCGATTCGGCGCGCTGCCAGGGTAATCTGAGTGCGCTGCACCAGGCGGCCATGAACTACGCCAACGACCAAGACGGCGCGCTGCCCTACGCCGGCAGCTACGACGTGGTACCTGAAGACGGGTTGCACTACCAACATGTCGGCTGGCTCAAGTGGACCATTGCCGACAAGAACGACCCGCCCGATCCGGTCTACTACGAGGAGAGCAGAGGCGTCGAGGAGGCGTCGAATCCCGGCAAGATCTGCCATCCCGTCTGGGGCCGTTCGACCACCGTGGCGATTGACACACATGCATTGGACTCGATCCAGCTTAGTCCGTTCTTTGAGTACACCTCACGCGACCTGTCGATCTATTGTTGTCCCAAGTTCCGGCGGACCAATCGCACCGCGGTTCGCAGTTACGCCATGAACTACTGGTTCGGATCGCGGCGCAACGCGCTTTGGAGTCCGGTCAACCTGCTGGAACTGGCCAGCCGGCACAATAAGCAGGCCAGTCGCCTGCTGCTGTTCACGGAGTTGCCGGTGTCGGCTGGCAAGAACGCGGCCGGCGCGTCCTACGAAGCCACGGCCCAGAGCAATCGCGGCCGACCCTACCGCCAGGAACCGGTTGGCGCCGCACCCACGTTTGGTGCCGACGGATGCTTCGATTTCGACGGGCAAGCCGCCAACCCTCCCGAGGTCTATGGCGGGTTGCACCGCAAAGCCGGTCGCCTGTACGCACATGCCGTCTTTGTGGACGGACACATCGAGTCGTTGGAGTTCAAGTCCTCCAACGCGGAGAACGTCGAGATGTGCCGGAAGGTTTGTACCGGCGACTACTGACGCCTCCAATCCGCCGCGTGCCCCCTCGCCGCTGAAAACGGAGCAACACGACACCCATGGCTGGAACGAACAAGCAGAGCACAAAGAAGACGCCGCCGCGCACCGACGCCTCCAAGGGCGCGGCCGGCGCGAAACCTGCGGCCAAGCGTCCGACGGCGCCGGTGCAGCGCGCCGCCGACAAGGACGGGCCGCATCCGTCCAAGACCAAACCGCCGGCCGCGACGGCACCGGCCCCTGTTCCGGGGCCTGCGACCGAACGACCGGCCGAACGCCGTCCCGGCGGGGCGCCGCGCGGCGGCCGGCCGGCCGCCACGGGCAAGCCCGGGCCGGAGGCCGAACACGAGGAGTCGGATGCGGCTATGGGGCCCGAGGACGACGTGCTCGACGCGATCGTCGCCGCCGATGACCTGGACCTCGAGGGGTTTGTCCCCGGTGCCGGTGAGCACGCCGAACTGGGGTCCGACGAGGACGCGGCTTTTAGCGATGAAGCAGGCGAGGATTTTCACGAGCACGATGAGCACCTCGGCTTCGATCTGGTCCATCACGAACTGACCATTGAGGCCGACCAGGCGGCGGTCAAGGCGCAGCGCGAAGAGCGCAATGAACGCATCAAGGGGCTGATCAAGCTGGCCGAGAGCCAGAGTTACCTCACCTTCGACGACATCAACGAGGCCCTGCCCGAAGCGATCATCAAGGACACCGACATCGAGTCCTACCTCGCGATCCTGCGCGGCATGGACATCGAGATCATCGAGGCCTCCGAGGTCGACAAGTTCCGCAGCGAGAGCGAGCGCGAGGGCGCCCGCAGCCGCGGCAGCAAGCTGGACTTCTTCGACGACCCGATCCGGATGTACCTGCACCAGATGGGGCAGGTGCCGCTGCTGACCCGCGAACAGGAGGTCGAGATCTGCAAACGGATCGAGGCCTCCGAAGTCCGCGTGCGCGAGTGTTTCAACCAGTTTGGCTTCACGCCGCGCCTCTACCTGGAGCTGATCGAGAAGCTCGAGAACGGCACCGAGCGCTTCGACCGCGTGGTGACCGACAAGTTCGTCGACAGCCGCGACGCCTACATCGAAGGGCTGCCGAAACTCAAGCGCAACCTGCGGGGTTGCCAGGAGAAGATCCACCGCGCGTATGCCGGCTGCGTGGCCGCCAACGACGTTCCGGCGCGGCAGGCCCGGGCGCTAAAGGCCGTCGAGAAGGCGCGGCAGGAACTGCTCAAAGTCTTCGGCGACCTCAATTTCAAGCAGAAGATCGTCGAGAGCCTCTGTGCGGAGGCCGATGAAAAGATCTACCGCGTTTACCGCCAGCAGTTCAACGAGCGGGCGCGCCTGCTGAAGCAGCGCCGCAGCCGCCGGCGCGACCAGACCCTGAACGAGATCGCCAACCGCATTCAGACCCTCGAACTCGAGTTCGGCATGCGGCCGGAGGATTTCCTGTCGCGGTTCGAGCAGTTGCGGGGCGCCATGAAGTCCGGGCAGAAGGCCCGCACGGAGATGGTCGAGGCCAACCTGCGGCTGGTGATCAGCATCGTCAAGAAGTACATGA
>CAZZCT010000314.1:0-5144 GCA_964652365.1 uncultured Lentisphaerales bacterium | reverse complement strand
GCAATCGAGTCCAACAGACGCCCGGCCGCAAACCATGCCTATCTTAGCGCCATTCGGGTCAGACCTAGAATCTAGATTTTACGCTGGCATGGTTGTCGCCCTATACTCTTTGCGCCACGCTCAGACGCTGGAGGAGTTCCCGCTCGGTGTCAGCGAATTCCGGCTCCTGCGCCAGCGCTGCTTGCGCCAGCTTCCGCGCCTTCCCGACCGCCGATTCGCTCCCGTATCCCAAGTGGCGCGCCACCGCGCGTTGCGAGGCGTCGCTGAGGCGGCAGCACCACTCCACCACCAGGAACTGCGCATCCTCCTGGCCCAACATCGCCTCGACGAAAGCGCGGTACGCTCGCCTGTTACCCCGGTCCGACCGTCGCCCAATGACCGCCAGCCACCGGTAGTCCACCCGCGGCTCTGGTTCCGCCAGGCCGGCGTACCCGCGGTAGCTGCTGTACAACCGCCCCCGCAGCACATCCAGCTTGCTGTCCACCGAGGACGATGCCACCCCCTTAACCTTCACCGGGTTCAGGTGAATGTAGCGCGTCAGCCGGAGAATGTAGCGATCCCCCGCCACCAGCTTCGCACCGTAACGCCCCTGAAAACAGTGCCCCGGTCGGCCATGCTTGAAACGGAAGTACATGCCGTAGGCCGTGTTCAGCCGCTGCATGAACCGATCCACGTTCCCCGCGGGCGTCTCGACGAACAAATGATAATGGCATACGGCGCACTCCTCTCGGCCGGGGCGGCTTCACACCGAACGGTCGCCGGTTGAATGCGCGCAGACGGTGGTTCCGCTGCGCGGCGGGCCCGGTCGGCCATCGTCCCGCTCGAGGTGGCCCTGCGCGAGGTATACCAACTATGCGTCATGTATCGGCAAGGTGGCGCCTGAGTGTCAACGGTGCGTTTGACACCCGCCGGCTCTCCCGTTACTCTGACCGCCACGGTCCGCGACTCGAACGGCGTCCAAGCGAACCGTCCCCAGCCACGACCCGCATCCGACGCCGGCCTGCCTTTCGGAGACTCCCGATGCCCAAAGCCAGCGAACTCAAGCGCAATGCCCTGGTCGCCATCGACGGCGCACCCTACCTCGTGGAGGAGTTGCGCGTTTCGACCCCCAGCGCGCGCGGGGCCTCGAGCCTGTACCGCTTTCGCTTCCGCCACCTGGTGGCCAAGACCAAGCTCGACATGACCTGCAAGGGGGATGACAAGTTCGGGGATCTCGACTTCGAACGTCGCCCGGTACAGTTCCTGTTTGCCAGCCAGGATCAGTACACCTTCATGGATGCCGAGGATTTCTCGCAGTTCACGCTGAACCAGGACGACCTCGGCGACCAGTCCGAGTTCCTCGTCGAAAACATGGAGGACATCGAAGCCCTGGTCGTCGACGGCCGGCCCGTGGCGATTGAACTGCCGGTGTCCGTGGCCCTGCGGGTGACCGCATGCGAGCCCTCGGTGCGCGGACAGTCGGTGACCGCCCGCACGAAGCCGGCCACGCTCGAGACCGGCCTGGTGGTCCAGGTGCCCGAATACCTGACCCCCGGCGAGACAATCCGCGTCGATACCCGCACGCGCGCGTTCCTGGGACGGGCCTGAGCAACACGCGGTCGCGGTTGTGCGGCTGCCCGCTTTGTGGTAAACAGGCCTTCGGTGAACACACGTCTTCAGAGTCTCCTGCGTCGCAGCCTCTGCCTGGCACTGCTGGCCATGGCAGGGTCCGGGTGTCGCCGGTCGGTTGCCCGACAGGACGCCCGCGACCGTGACCTGCCCGAAGTGCGGCGGGCCATCGCGCGGGAGCAGGAAGGCGATCTCGACCAGGCCATCACCCAGTATGAAGAAGCCCTGATGGTCAATCCGCGCGCAGCCTCGGCCCATCTGGGGCTGGCGCTGCTGCTGCACGATCACCGGCGCGATTATGTCGACGCCATCCACCACTACCGGCGCTACCTGAATTTGCGGGCCGGCACCGAGAAGCAGGGCATGATCCAGGACCGCCTGCGGGTGGCCGAGCAGTTGCTGGCGGCCGACTCCCTCAAGCGTCTGTCGGAGAGCGGCGCAGGTGCCAATGCCATCTTCGTGCAGCAGATCCAGGCATCGCAACAGCGCATCTCCCAACTGGAGACCGACAAGGCGCGGCTGACGGACAGCCAGGCCAAGCTGACCCTGGAGGCGGCATCCCTGCGGGCCGAGGTCGCGCGACTGCAGCGCTGGGTCGATCGGTTGCAGGTACCCGGCGGCGCCGATACCGCGGGCACCGCTGGCATCAGCTCACCTCGTGCGCGGCCGCTGCTGCCGGACGAGAGTCCGGGGCGCACGTATGAGGTCAAGGTGGGCGATTCGCTCTCACGCATCGCCGAGAAGGTTTACGGCGATCCCACGCTCTGGCCCCGCATCCGCGATGCCAACCGCGACAAGATCCGCGATGAGCGCGTGCAGGTCGGCCAGGTGCTCACGATCCCGTGAAGGAGGTCCGCATGGCCAAGGATTTTATCGACGAGGACTTGATCCGCTCCCGCCCCGCGCCGGGCACGGAACCACACCCGGCACGAACGGCCTCCGACGAATCGCCGCGTCCGGCCGCCGCGGCGAGCGGATCCTTCTTCAACCGTCGCAAGGAGCAGATCCCGGAGCAAGTCAGCCAGACGAGCGACGAGATCGAGCGCCTGCGCCAGCGCCAGGAGGAACTGGAGCGGCGCAAGCAGGCCCTGATCGAACAGCGCCGCCGCGTGGAGGCCTACGAACAGGGCCGCAAGGAGGTGCTCGAAAAACTGGGCCGCAGCAACGTCATGCTGGAGCGTGAGGGGGAGCAGGCCTCGCGCATGGCGGCGATGTGCACCGAGACGCGCACGCTCTTCCAGGGCCTGCAGAAGGAACTGGCCGCGATCAACCCCGAGAGTTGGGGCGAGTCGGATTTCGACCCCGAGCTGACGCGCGCACTGGCCCAGATTGAATCGGCCGCACTGGCCTACCGCAAGGCGCTTGACCGCGTGAATGCCTCGGCCTGGCACCGGGGCAACCAGGAAGGCGCGTCAGCTGCGGACCTGGCAGGCGGCGGTTCAACCGGTGCCGAGGCGCCGCGCGCCTTCCATCACTGGATGCTGGCGGGGTTCGCCTTCAGCCTGCCGCTGGTGCTGATCGCCATCGTGCTCTTCGTGGTCTACATGCTGGCCTCTGGCAGCGGCGCGGGCTGAGGTCTGCCGTGGGCGTTCTGACAGCTAAGTCGCGACGCAGCCGCCTGGAGGGGATCTCCGAGCAGTTGTGGACCCGCCGTGGCCACAACTCGTTTGCCTGGCGGCTCAGCCTGCCGGAAGACAGCAACGATCGCGGCATGTTCCTACCCGAGGGCGGCCGGTCGAGTCGTCAGGTGAAGCGCCGACGGCTGTTTCACTACATCGCCGCCGGCGGGCTGCGCCAGACGCGTGTCCATCGGCCGGACCGCCCCCTCGAGGCCGGCCAGTCGCTGGTGATGCGCTTGTTCCTGCTGCTGGTCGCGGTTTGGGTGCTCTTCCGCTTCGTGCCGTGCGACTAGATTTCCCGTTCCGGAAAATCTGGGGAGGCCGTTGCACGGCCTCATTCAATCGCCACCCCAGCTGCCGGGCGCCGCCTTATGAGGGCGACAGCAGCGGTGCGAGCAGCGCCTTAAGCGGCGCGTGCAGGCGGCCGTTGGTCGCCAGTACCGCCAGGCGGTAGCCGCCGTGCGCCTTCAGGACCTCGCAGGTTCCGCCGGCCCGTTCGATGATCAGTCCGGCGGCCGCCATGTCCCAGAGGTAAATGCCGTGCTCAAAATAGCCGTCGGCGCGGCCGGCCGCCACGAAACAGAGATCCAAGGCCGCCGAGCCCAGGATGCGCGGCCGTTGCACCGCCAGCCCAAGCGCCGTGAAAAACCGGAAGGCCCGCGCCGGCGACTCGCTCTTGTCGGACCCCGTGTGTACCGTGGCGCGCGTCAGGTCGTCCGTGGCAGAGACCTGCAGGACCTCGCCGTTGCAGATTGCCGGGCCGTCCCAGGTGGCCTCAAAGCACAGACGCAACTCGGGCGCATACACCACTCCGGCAACCACCCGGCCATCCACGCGGGCCGCAACCGAACAGCACCAGAGCGGAAGCCCATGGAAAAAGTTGATCGTGCCGTCGATCGGGTCGAGCACCCACTCAACGCCACCGGCGGGCGCCACATACTGCTCAACGCTCTCCTCGCCGAGCACGGCGTGGTCGGCAAAGGCACTCAGAATGGTCGCCGTGGCCACCTCCTGGCACTCGACATCGAGCTTGTGCTTGACGTCATGGCGGGCCACCAGGGCGGCATCGCCGCGGCGGTGCAGATTGGCCGCGGCGTGTTCACCGGCCCGCGTGGCAGCCAGGCGCGCCACGGCCAGTAGAACGGTCGAGGTGACCGACGGTGACACGTTGGCCATGGCTGCCATCCTTTGATCCCTCGATCGACCGCCGTGTCGGTTCGTCAAGGCGCAAAGCAGGCCCGCAGGCCAACAAAGGTGTTGCGCCCGGACGTAACGACGCTGATGTTACGGGATGCCGCGCGGGCATCGTAGGCGTCGGCCGACCAGCCGCCGGAACGAAGCTGGCGGTTCGGTCCCGTTGACGCCCCCTTCGGGTCGGTCACGTTCCCCGCGTAATCGCCGCTCCAGTCGAGGCAAAGTTCCCAGACATTGCCGTGCATGTCGTACAAACCCCACGCATTGGGAAGATAGGTCCCCACCGCGGCCGTCCCCGAAGCCAGATTACTCGATTGGCTGGGGGTGGTGTCCGAAACGTTATACACGTACCGCCCCAGTTCGGACATGTTCGGGCAGGCTCCGGGCATGACCGTCAGGTTCTTCCCGCTGTTGAACGCCGTCGGCTTCCCGGCCCGGCAGGCGTACTCCCACTGCGCCTCGGTCGGTAAGTCAAAGGTCGTAAGCCCGGTCTTGGATCGCAGTTTGCCCATAAACGAGTTCGCATGCACCTGCGACGATGCCGGCCAGTTCGGGCTGATCGCGGTATTGTCCGGGTTCTCCCGGACATCGTAGTAGGATACCTGCTCCACCGGCCGCGTCGCGTAGTAGGTTGTGTGGTTGAAGTAGCTTGGTTTGTTCCCCATCACGAGTTCCCACTGCTGTTGCGTCACCTCGAACACCCCGATGTAGAAGTCCTTCGTC
>CAZZCT010000313.1:0-5173 GCA_964652365.1 uncultured Lentisphaerales bacterium | reverse complement strand
TTCAGGCGGAAATCGCACCCTGAACCCACCGCTTGCACAAACCGGAGGTTTTGCAGACGCCTCATCCTCGTTCGATCAGCGTGTCGAACTTAGCTTCTTTTGGATGGGGATGCACGTTCTTGCGTGTGTTTTCGTCGCGAGCCTCGTCGACAAAGCTTGGGTTGCGGGCGGAGCCAGCCTGAGGAGCTTGGCGGTGCGTGTCTGGGGCAAAGTATGGGGCTTAAGCCCGACAGGATCCTAGCGTGATGCGCAGCGTGCGCAAGCCGTAAGCGGGCACCTCGGTCCGTACGGCGCCCGCCGCATCGGCTGCAAGCGGGGCGGCGTCCGGAATGTCCCGCTCCAGCAGATCCACCTCGCACGCACCGGTGACGGCCCTTCCGAGCGCCGGACCGGCAGCAATGGCAGCCGACGCGTTTTGCGCCCCCGGGTTAGCCAGGCGCAGAATAAGCGCGCGATCGTCTTCGGCTTTCTTGATCGACTGGACCACCAGATAGGACGGCTCGACGTGCAGCCATGTGCCCGTGGGCGGTAAGTGCCCGGCGTGCGAATCGGTGGCCACCACGCGCAACGGATGGTTGAAGACCCGCCCCAATCCGGTCGCCTCGGCCGCGGAGAAGTCGGCCGCGACGACCTGCAGCGCGAACGCCGCCTGATGACGCCCGATCTCGGGCTCGCCGTCCGGCTCGTAGGTCGAGCGGATCAAGTTGACCCGCAGCACGCTGCCATCCAAGGCATGGCTGTGCTTGCCATCGTTGACCAGCAGCACACCGGCCTCCCGTCCGCCGCAGCAACCGCGCAGCAAGGCCCACTGCAGCGCCGGCACCTCTTCGCCAGAGTTGAACGGACGCTCGATAGCCCCGAAGGGGATCTCACAGGTCAGCTTGCCGTGCGTTAGGGTCGTCGGCAGCGCCAGGCGGACGAAGGGGACGCCGACGCTGGCCGAGCCGAACTCGCGCCAGGCGCCGCTTAGGCGCAGGTAGAGCCGCGGATCACCCGCCCGCAGTTCATACGTCAGCGTGAACTCCGATTCGCGCACGGTGAGCGCCGTCTCCAGCGACGCCACATGGGGGCCGGCGGCCTTGCGCGTCAGGCCCTTGCAGGCCACGGGCTCACAGCGGTAGGCGTGGTCCACGGCCCACGCGCTCATCGCGTGCGGCCGCTCGAGGCCGAACTCCAGCAGCCCCGCAGCCGAGTTCGGCGCAATCACGTTCTGGTTGCGCAGCTTGTCGGTCAGCCGCCGAATACCGCCGGTGCGCGCGTCGAGTTCCACGCGCAGGAAGTCGTTTTCAAGGCCCTCTTCGGCCAGGTCGTGGAACGAGTAACGCGCCGGCCAATCGCTCCGCCCCAGATGCCAGGCGCCGGGCGGCGGGGACGACGCGGCGGACGTCCGTTCGTTGACCCCATAGCGGGCGTAGCCCAGTGCGGGCACGCTGGCCGGAAAGGCGACGCGCACGAAGTCATGGCCCCAGGAGGTTGCCTTTTCCAGGATCTGCGCCTCGCAGACCGTGCCGTCGGGCGCGGTGACAGCAAACGCCTGCCGGTGGAAGGGCTGGTTGGCATAGTCGCGCGCGTTCTCCCAGAGGGTCGCCTCCACAACCTCCTCGCGGGCGCCCTGTTCGAGGTTGAACAGGACGAACGGCCGTTCGCCCCCAATGCTCAGCCCATCGGCCTGTGAGAGCCCGCCGTCGCGGGTGCCGCAGCCGGCGCCGCCCGCGTAGCCGCTGCGCAGGGCGCTGGCGGGAGGTATCGCCTGCCCGCGGGCCGGTTCCGGCATGACGCGCGTGTCGACCGCGGCGGCCAACGCGCGCAGCGCGCGCGTCTCGGCCATACCGGCCGCGGCCATGCTCTCTTGGAACAGCCCGTGGGAGTAGGTGCGCGCATCGTGCACGCACGATCCGGGCAGAATATCGTGAAACTGGGTAAACAGAACATTGCGCCACGCCGACTCCAGGACCTCGGCCGGGTAGGCCGATCCGAGGACGGCCCAACCGAGCGCGGCCGCGCGTTCGGCGTCGTCGAGTCGGTTTTCGCCCAGGCGGTTGCAGCGCTTCAGCAGGCTTTGCGAGGTATAGCACCCGGTGAAGACGAAATTCAGCTCGCCGCGGACTTCGGGGAGGCGCGTCGCGTAGCGTTCGAGTTCCGCAAAGAAGGCCGCAGCGGTGGTCAGCCGCAAGCGCGGAAAGATCGGCCACGCGCACAGCTCGCGAAAGCGCAACAGATCGCGTCGCGTGGGACCGCCGCCGTGGTCGCCGACGCCGTAGAGGTAGGGGGCGACGCGCTGCCCGGTTTCGGCATACCACGACTCGATCCGGTCGAGCATCATCCGCGGGCAGAACACGCCGTTGTAGCCGCCCCGCATGCCGTTGAACACGATCACCGACGCGTTATCCGGGCCGATCCAGCGGAAGGCTTGCGGCCACTGCTCGGCGTGCGCCCCGGGCCGGTGCAGAAAGTAGTGCCCGACCCCGCCTTGCGCCAGGTAGGTGGGCAGGGTGGCGGCATGGCCGAAGGTGTCGGGCGACCAATCCACCCGCACGTCTTCGGGTGCCAGCCCGAACAGCCGGCTCATGTACCGCCGGGTATAGAGGATGTGACGGCAGAGGCTCTCGGCTCCGGCCAGGTTCTTGTCGCCCTCCACCCAGTGGCTGGCCGCGACCTCCCAGCGCCCCTCGCGCACCCGCGCCGCAATGCGTTGCAGCAGCTCGGGGTTGTGCAACTCGAGGATGCGGTAGATCGCGGCCTGGCTCTGCGTGAAGTGAAACTCGGGAAACTCATCCATCAGGCGTAGCACGGTGGCGAACGTGTCGTTGACCACGCCCACCGTCTCCGGCCAGGACCACATCCAGTTCATGTCGATGTGGGCGTGGCCGACCGCATAGACCTGGTAGGTCTTGGCCGTCTCGGAGAGCGGGGCCAGCAGTTCCTCGACCGCGGCTACGGCGTCCGCCACCGCGGCCGAGGCGACGGTGTCAGCCGACTCCGCCCGTCGAACGGCGGCGACGACCAGCGGTCGCCACGCCGCCGCACGCTCCGGGTGCAGGTCACAGAGTTGAGCCGCGAAGCGCAGCTCGCAGCGCAGCCGCTCCAGCGCGTCCTGGGACTCGGCGCGTCCATGGTCGAGCGAACGGCTCAGGTCATGTAATGAGAGACTCGGGGTCGATTTCATGGGTAATCCCGCCGCGCGGTTGCGCCGCGCACAAACGCGCAGGCAACGGCAATAAGTGGACCCCCGCCGGTTCACCGGGAGCGACCACGCCCCCCTGCACATGGTTGTGGGCGTTCCAGCGGGAGGCGAGTGGCAACGGGCGTCCGTCAGGGTCGCCGTTCGGGCGCAGCGCTTCGCGGCGGATGGCGTCGACCGTCACGGCCAGCGCCGCGGCGCAAAGCATACCGATTGTAAGCAGACCGATCCGCCTCACTCGGGCCGGCCCTTGGCGGACTCGCCCATCCTGTGGTTCAGCCATCACTGCAACCTCCGGAGCCACCTCCGACTCGTCAGCCTGCCGCGCGCACCGCGGATCGGCCCTGTGTGGCCGACCACCAAGAGTCAGATTCAGCGAGCTCGCGAGCCGTGCCCCGGACCCTCTGACTGTTCGGCAATCTCCTTCAGCGCCTCAGCCGGCGTCACGATGCGGATACGTCTACACTCTCGCAGATCCAGCAGGTGCGAATCACCTGAAACAAGCAAATCCACCTTGGCGGCCAAGGCACACTCCAGTATAGCGTTGTCGTCCGGGTCCGCCGTAACGGCATAGAGGCGTACCTTCGTCGTCACGACCTCACACAGGTCGTGCAGTTCTTCCACGAGGCTTAACGCCATGTCCGCCGAGAGCCCGCATTTCGGACGTTGCAGCACATCCCGAACTTCGTCGAGAATCGGCAGGGATGTGAAGCATCGTACCGATCCGGCCACGGCGTGCTCCAAGATGCGCACCGGGGGGCCTCCGAAGAGGAACCCCGAAATGATGACATTCGAATCCAGAACAATCCGCAGGATCATGCGCGCGTCGCCTTGCCCTGTCGGTATGCACGGATTTCCCCCGCCACATCGGCGGGAACAAGCCGCTTGGACTCGGCGATGTGTCGCCCCATGGCAAAAATGCCTGCCCAGCGTCGCTTGCGCTGGATGTACGCTCGCGCTGCCGCGCGAAGAAACTCCGAGCGGCTCCGGGACTCCTGGAACGCGACTGCGTCAAGCTCGCGCAGCGCGCGCACCACGGTTACCGCCGTGGTCTGAAAATGGGCCGCCAGCGCGTTCTGGCTCTCCAGCCGGTCCCCGGCTTTCAGGCCGCGATCGGTGATCCACTGCTGGATCGTGCGCTTGATCTTCCGGCGTGTGGTTGGCGGTCGCATCGTGTGTGCGCCTCGGTGAGAGATGATATGCTTGCCGAATGGGGGGCTGCAAGAGATTCACAAGGCTTAACCAACGGATTGAACGCGGAAAGACAGGTGATCGGTGACCAGTGACGGGTCCATGAAGTCCAAGTCACGATAATTCTCGGCATACTGCATCGTTCCGGCTCTGCTACGGCAGCTTGGCCCCGTAGTAGACTGCGCAGTGGCGGTTGTCGTCAAAGGCGAAATGCAGGTACTCGCCGTCGCGGCTGACGAACCCGTCCGGGTAGTTCAGGCGGCCCTGAGGCCCGTCACAAGACTCAGGCACCAGCACGCGCCGGTAGGGCCAGCTCTGCAGTCCGTCGAAACTGATCCACAAGGCCAACGGGCTGCGATGGCTAGGGTTGGGATTGTGCAGCAGGGCCACGCGACCGCCACCCAGAGCGTAGAGCGACGCTTTCGATCCGGGGTTCGGAATGCTGGTCCGGTGGGCAAACTCCGGCCAAGTTTGACCGCCGTCGCGCGACTCGGCGTAGTAGAGCACGCCGCCGAGGCCGTCGGCGCGGATGGTCATGGCAATGGTGCCGTCCGGCAACTCGAACAGGCTGTTCTCCGCCCAGCCGAAGTAGCGGTCGTCGGCGGTCAGACGGACGTCGCCGTGTTCGGTCCAGCTCTGGCCGCCGTCCCCGCTGATCAGCACACCGTTGCGGGGGTTCGTGAACACGCGGTCCAGCGGCGGCTTCGCCTGCTCGTCCTCGGGGCCGATGTAGTGCTGAAACGGCAGCAGGATGCGCCCGTCGCGGGTCACGATGTGGTTGCGGATGAAGGTGCGGTTGGC
>CAZZCT010000312.1:0-5187 GCA_964652365.1 uncultured Lentisphaerales bacterium | reverse complement strand
AGTACCGGTCTCCAAAACCGGGTGTTGGGGGTTCAAGTCCCTCCTGGCCTGCCATTTTGACCGCGCCGCGGCCGCCGAGTCGGCGGCGGCGGTTGTTTGGTCTTCACGACGCGACGGTGCAGGGACGCGGACAAGGCAGGGCCGACCATCCATGAGTGAGAAATTGCAGCAAGCCTTTCGGAGCGCGGGCGCGTTTCTGGGCGAAGTCGGGATCGAATTCCGCAAGACGACCTGGCCGGAGCGGCGCGAGCTGGTGGAATCGACGACGGTCGTGGTTACGCTGATCGTGGTGTTGGCGGCGGTGGTGCTGGCCTGCGACCGCGTGATCCAGTTCCTGTTGAGCCTGATCCATGCCGCATGAAGCCACCCGGCGGCGATGGCTGCCGGGAGTGCCGGGAGATTGTTAGGCCATGAGCAAGGAATGGTTCGTTTTGCACACGCTGACCGGGCAGGAGCAGAAGGTCAAGCGCTACATTGAGGCCCAGGTCAAGCTTCAGGAGATGGAATCGCTCATCGGCGAGGTCGTCATTCCGACTGAAAAGGTCTCGGAAGTGCGCAAGGGCGTCAAGTCGACCGTGACGCGCAAGTTCTTCCCAGGCTACGTGCTGATCAATCTGGCGTTGTACGATGAGCGGCGGCAGCTGGTGGAGCCATCCTGGCGGTTCCTGCGGGAGACGCCCGGGGTCATCGGATTTATCGGAGGCGAGCGGCCGGTGCCGTTGTCGACCGCGGAAGTGGATGCGATCCTCAACCAGGTTGAGGCGCGCAAGGAGAAGGTCAAGCCCAAGGTTGCATTTGAGCCGGGCGAGATGGTCAAGATCACGGATGGACCGTTCCTGAATTTCAGTGGGTCCATTGACGAGGTCGATCCTGACCGGGGCAAGTTGAAGGTGTCCGTGGCGATTTTCGGACGCAACGCCCCGGTCGAGCTGGAGTACTGGCAGGTCGAACGGCAGGTCTGAGGTACGCAGGCGGTCAACAGTTGGTCCGTTTGAACCGGTCGGGAACCGGGAGGACCACGAACGACGAGGCACATCATGGCGAAAAAAGTCACGGGTATCGTGAAGCTGCAGATTCCAGCCGGGCTGGCAAACCCGGCCCCGCCGGTTGGTCCGGCGCTGGGTTCGCAGGGCGTGAACATCATGGCGTTCTGCAAGGATTTCAATGCCAAGACGCAGGACAAGGCCGGGCTGATCATCCCGGTGGTCATTACGGTCTACGCGGACCGCAGTTTTACCTTCATTATGAAGAGCCCGCCGGCCTCGGCGCTGTTGAAGCGCGCCGCCGGTCTGGCCAAAGGTTCCGGTGTGCCGAACCGCGACAAGGTCGGGAAGGTCACCCACGCACAGGTTCGCGAAATCGTCAAGCTGAAGAAGGACGACCTGAATGCGTCATCCGAAGAGGCCGCCATGCGGATCATCGAAGGCACGGCGCGCAACATGGGCATTGAGGTGGTTGACTGAGAGCGGGATGACACACCATGGCTAAGCACGGCAAACGCTATCAAGAGATCAAGAAGCAGACCCCCAAGGCTCCCGTCAGCCTCGAGGAGGCGATGGCCTTCATCAAGGCCCATCCGGCCGCCAAGTTCGACGAGACCGTCGAATTGGCGATGCGCCTGGGGGTGGACGCCAAGAAGTCCGATCAGACGGTGCGTGGCACCGTGTCCCTGCCGCACGGCACGGGCAAGCAGGTGCGCGTGGCGGTTTTCGCGGCTGGAGCCCAGGCGGACGACGCCCGTGCGGCCGGCGCCGACGCGGTTGGTTTCGAGGATCTGATCGAGAAGGTCAAGGGCGGATGGACCGACTTTGACGTGGCCATCGCCACGACCGACGCCATGAAGGAGGTCCGCAAACTGGGCCGGGTGTTGGGTCCCCGCGGCCTGATGCCAAACCCCAAGACGGGCACGGTCACGGATGACATCGGGCCGGCGGTTTCGGCGGCCAAGGGCGGCAAGGTCGAGTTCCGCATGGACCGCAACGGCAACATCAGCGTGCTGTGCGGCAAGATCAGTTTCGAGGTGCCCAAGCTGGTGGAAAATGCCACGACGGTGATGGACGCGGTCCGGGCCGAGCGGCCGGCCGGCGCCAAGGGCACCTTCATTCGTTCCTGCACGATCAGCTCCACGATGGGAGCCGGCGTGCGGGTGGTCGTCAAGGAGTAGACGGGAGCCGACAGCCATGAGACCCGAGAAGAATGCGATCATGAAGGAGATCATCAGCCGCCTGGAGGCCGCGGACTTCGCGTTCGTCCTCAATTACGGCGGCCTGACGGTCAGCAACCTGAGCGAACTGCGCGCCACCCTCAAGCCGCTCAACAGCCGTGCCATGGTGGTCAAGAACACCATGCTGGACAAGGCGGTCAAGACGCTGGGGTGGAAGGACATCTCGAGCATCCTGACCGGTCCGACCGCGATGGTGACCGGGGCGGGCGAGGTGACCGAGGTGGCCAAGGCGCTGGTCGGCTTCGTCAAGAAGTACGACAAGGCGTCGATCAAGGGTGCCAGTGTCGAGACGGCCGCCCTGAGCGCGGCGGACGTGGCGGCCCTTTCGAAGCTGCCCTCGAAGGACGCGATGCGCGGCATGCTGCTGGGCACGTTCTTGGCTCCGGCCACCCAGTTTGTGCGCGTGCTCAACGCGCCGCTTACCAATGTGCTCTACGTCCTCAAGGCGTACGAGGAGAAGAAGACCGGATCTGCGGCATAACCAGTGTCGTAAAAACCGATGGGTGCGGGCTGCCGGCGGGTGCCGGCGCTCCGGCCATGCGCAAGCGACGGCGGCTGCTTTACGAGCGGCGGCACCTGCGGGACCCCTCACGCGAATCGGCGCGTGCGGTTGCACGGAAGAAGGAAGAAGACCATGACGAACGAAGAAGTGATCGATTTTCTGAGCAACCTGTCGGTGCTCGATATCTCGAAGCTGGTGAAGTCCCTGGAAGAGAAGTGGGGCGTCACGGCGGCGGCTCCCGTGGCCATGGCGGCGGCTCCGGCGGCCGGCGCGGCGGCGGCACCCGTCGAGGAGCAGACCGAATTTGACGTCGTGCTGATCAATGCCGGCGCGAACAAGATTGCGGTCATCAAGGAAGTGCGCGCGATCACGGCGTTGGGTCTGAAGGACGCCAAGGACCTGGTCGAAGCCGCTCCCAAGCCGGTCAAGACGGCGGTTCCCAAGGACGAGGCGGCCAAGCTCAAGGCCCAGCTCGAAGCGGCTGGCGCCAAGGTCGAGGTCAAGTAAGCATTTGGGCGGGGGCCGCCTGACGGTTTCAGGCGGCCCCCTGCACCGCGCTTTCCGCGTCACGTCTTTGGGGCGACAACAGAGGTTCCTCGATGGAAGTCAGGCACATATTCGGCAAGCTCAAGGCGGTCATCCAGCCGCCCGATCTGATCGAGATTCAGACGAAGTCCTACGCGGACTTCCTGCAGCTCGAGGTCGCCCCGGGCAAACGCGAGGACAAGGGGCTGCAGTCCATCTTCCGGGAGGTCTTCCCGATTGAGAGCTACGACGGACGGTACGTGCTCGACTTTGTCCGGTACGAGCTCTCCGAACCCAAGGCGGGCGCGCTCGAAGCGCTGGCCGACGGCGGCACCTATGCGGCGCCGCTGCATGCCACGTTCCGTCTGAAGGACGGCGACGAGATCCGCGAGGAGGATGTCTACCTCGGGGAGATTCCGCTGATGACCAAGGATGGCGCCTTTGTCGTCAACGGCGCCGAACGCGTGATTGTCAGCCAGTTGCACCGGTCCCCCGGCATCTGCTCCGAGCGGGCACTGCATGCCAATGGCCAGACCCTCTTCTCCGTGCGCCTGATTCCGGACCGAGGTTCGTGGATCGAGGTGCAGTTCGATACCAGCGACGTGATGTGGGTCTACATGGACCGCCGCCGCCGCCGCCGCAAGTTCCACGCGACCACCTTCCTGCGGGCGATCGGATTTGGCATCGACGAAGCGATTCTGAAGCTTTTCTACACCTTCCGAAGCCTCGACGTGGCCAAGCCGCCGGCCGCGACCGAACTTGAGTCCTACGTGTTCAAGGACGACGTGATCGACGTCGATTCGCAGGCCGTGCTGGCGCGGCGTTACGAGCCGGTCACCGAGGCGGTCTTGAAGCAGATGGCCTCGGCCGGTTTCTCGAAGGCCGAGATCGTCGACACCTCGATTGACGATGGCATCCTGCTGAAGACCCTGCTGGCCGACCCCACCAAGTCGGAAGAGGACGCCCTGCGCGACATTTACCATCGCCTGCGTCCCGGCGACCCGGCCACGGCCTCCAACGCCAAGCAGCTCATCAAGCGGCTGTTCTTCGACCCGCGGCGCTATGACTTGGGCCGCGTGGGCCGCTACAAGATCAATCAGAAGCTCGACCTGCACGGCCAGATCCCCGAGGATCTGCGCACGCTGGACGAGCGCGGCACCGACATTGTGGCCGCGATCCGCCACCTGCTGGAGATCAAGTGCGGCCGCGCAGTGGTCGACGACATCGATCACCTGGGCAGCCGCCGCATCCGCACCGCCGGCGAACTGCTCGAGAACCAGTGCCGCGTGGGTCTGGCCCGCACCGAGCGGCTGATCCGCGAGCGCATGACGCTCTTCGATCCGGCCACCGGCGTGCTGACGCCCGCCCGTCTGGTCAACAGCAAGTCGCTGGCCGCCGTGGTGCAGGACTTCTTCGGCCGCAGCCAGCTCAGCCAGTTCATGGACCAGACCAACCCCCTGAGCGGCCTGGCCCACAAGCGCCGCCTTTCGGCCCTGGGTCCGGGCGGCCTGAGCCGCGAACGCGCCGGGTTTGAAGTGCGCGACGTGCACAGCTCGCACTATGGCCGGATCTGTCCGATTGAGACGCCGGAAGGCCCGAACATCGGCTTGATCTCGTCGCTCGGCATCTACGCGCGGATCAACGCCTTCGGGTTCATCGAGAGTCCGTACCGCCGCGTGATCAACGGCAAGGTCTCCGAGACGGTGGACTTCCTCACTGCCGACCAGGAGGAGCGCTACGTCATCGCCCAGGCCAATTCGCCGCTGGAGACGGATGGCGCGTTTGCCGACGAGCGCGTCACGGTCCGGTACATGACCGAGTTCCTCGAGGTCGAGCCGGCCAAGGTCCAGTACATGGACGTCTCGCCGATGCAGGTGGTATCGATCGCCGCCGGCCTGATTCCCTTCATGGAGCACGACGACGCGAACCGCGCCTT
>CAZZCT010000311.1:0-5192 GCA_964652365.1 uncultured Lentisphaerales bacterium | reverse complement strand
GCATGTCTAGAAACAACCAGCAAGAAGTGTCAAACGGAAATCAGGACGTGACAGTACTGGGCCACCAGCTTCAACGCTCCGGGCTGGCCGGGCTTGAGTGTGGATCTGGCTCTCATCGCCATTGCGACATTCCTACGGCGCGAAGAATAGCCATGGCTGAATCGGGTGTAAAGCGCGAAGGCGCCCCTGCGGGAAGCGCACGCTTCTTCCCGGCAGATGATGGTACCCCCACAGGTTGCATTTGCCTTCATTTCGGCTTCCTCACTCCACGGTCATCCGCGGGTGGCGCAGCCAAATCACGCTCTTGGCCGCCGCCGTCACGCGCACCGGCACCTGCCGCCAGCCACTCCCATCGCGCACCGGGCCGCCTTCGCGCTCGCGCGCTGCCAGGTAGGACGCAACCGCCGCCGGCCAGCCGCAGGCCGCGCCGGCCGCCACCCACTGATTGGTGCCAGTTACCGGCAGCGACGCTTCAATTGCGCCGTCGCAGCCAATATCCAGGCTGATCGGCCCTTGGTCCGCCGCCAGTTCCAACTGCAGCGCCGTCACGTTTCCCGTTGGGGGCACTGCCAGTGCGAAGACGCTGTCGAGCGGACGCGCTGGGTCGACGGCAAGCTGCTGTTCGCGGCGGTTGTCGGCGAACCAGCTCACCATGCGCGGCCGGCGCGTGGCCGCCGCCTGGCCGGTCCACCATTGCCGCAGCCCCTCCGCGTCCATCGGCCGGATCGCGTCACCGTTGCGGCCTGCCGCCAGTTCCGCCAGCCAGCGCGCTTGCCAACGCGCGGTGTCCGGATTCGTGTGCCCGGCGCCGTCGATCGACTCGCGACAGAGTATCAGGCGCCCCTCGCCCAGCGTGACCGCCACCGTGTCGCCATCTGCGGTAGCCAGCCGCCACTCGCCGCCGCGTGCTGTCGCGACCACGGCCTCAAACGCCTGGCGGTCGGCATGCGGGTAGACATCGAGCCCGCTACCCGGCTCGACACCCAGATCCTCGCCCGTCAACACGAAGGTGGCGCCTCCGCGCAGGGCTTCACGCCACGGCGCGACATACATGCGCCAGTCGACGTCGCACAGCGGCCGCAACAGGTCGTGGCGCGTGCCCGGGAAGTAGTCATAGTGCGCACCGAGCATCTGTTTCGTCATCCAACCCCGTCCACCCTGATCCTCTCGATAGTCGGACGCGAGCCGCGCCAGGGCCCCGACGAACGCCGCGGCATCAAGCGGCTGGGCGCCGGCGACCTCCGATGGCCAGCCGCGCCCCATGAAGCCGGGTCCGCCAGACCCCTTCAACCTGCTGGCCCGCAGTCGCGCGACACCCGACACGCCAGAGATGCCATCCTGCACCGTGATGCGCCACGCGCCTGCCGGGTCGTTGCGCGCCGTCTGTACCGTGAGGGTGTCGCCGCTGGCCAGCGAACAGGCGCGCCGCAACCCCGGCAACTCGGCGTCGCCGGCGTGCACCCGCAGCTCAACCGGAAACCGGCCGGCAATATCACGCCCCTTGGCATCCAGGATGCGCACGCGCACGGCCATCGGCTTGCCCACCGTCAGGCGGTCACAGTCCAACCGGACGTCCAGCCGGTCGACCGGCCGCTCGGTAAACGCCAGCCAGCGTCCCTCGTTGGGTGCGAAGTGGAATGGGATCTCGCGTCCCAGTCGCTGCCCGGTGAGCACATCGTATGCGCCGGTCTCGCCGTCGAGCCACTTCAGCCCGCCGGCGATCCAGGGCGCGTCGATGCTGTTCTTGAGCACCACGTGGCGGATGCGCCCGGTGGGGTCGGTGAACTGCTTGACCGCCACGTGCAACACCTGCTCAGGGTCGCCCTGCAGCAACAGCGTCTGCCGGGCGCCGGCTTGCCGGCAGAGCGTCTCGATCAGACGGAAGAAGCCCTGCCGCGGCGCATCGGTGGGCGTCCGGAACTGGATGTAGCGGTGGCTGGCGTAAACCGCATTCAGGTAGACCAGCCGTCCCGCGCCCAGGGTCCGAGCCAGCACGGCGGGTGTGCCGTCGGCATAGGTGGCCAGCGTGGTCCATCCCACGGCCTGCACCTGCTCACGCCAGAGATTGCCACCCGCCGCCACCAACCCCTCCAGTTCGGGTGCAACGCCGTCCAGCGGAAAGGTGCTCTGCTCGGCGGCACCATACGGCGGCATGGCCTCGACCTTGTTCGTGACGCTCAGGCCCCAGCGTTGGGCGAGCCCATGGCCGGGGCATACTAACTGGGGGGCTCCAAATGCATCCTGGTTGCCGAAGCGCGCCGTGAACACGAGCGTACCGCCAGCGGCGACGTACGCGTGAATTGCTTCGGCCTCCTCGGGCGCCAGGGCCTGCCGGCTCACGGCCAGCACAACCTTCCAGGGCGCCAGGTTGGTGGGCGTGGCCGCGGCTGCGCCGAACCCCGCCTGCATCAGGGCCACGGCAGCCGACGAGTGCATGTTGCCGGGCTCCTGGCGTACCGTCAGGCCATTGGGACCGAGTAGGCCCACGTCGGCCGGCGCCGGCACGCTGTCCAGGATCGCCTGCTCGTGTCCGGCGAGGCGCGCGGTCCAGCGCCGCAAGGCCAGGGTGGCGCGCGTGTGCGTCATGTCGCCGTTGAACATCAGCGAATCCCACCAGTAGTCGTTGTGCCCCGTGCGCTGGAGCAGAAAGCCCCAGAACAGGTCTTCATCCTTGGCCAACCAGTCGAAGTGGCCCCACACCAGCCCGAACGACGGCTCGGCCGTGCCGGCCAGCGCATGCGTCTGGCTCTCGTTCCAGCAACTCGGGCCAGTCGTGGCCACGTCGCACTCGCGCGAGGCGAAGATCCAACTCGCCGGCGCGGAGGCCATCGTGACCGCCACGGGGTTGATCTCGCGTCGGAAGATGCGCTTGGCCGCCGCAATGATCCGGTCGTAATACCAGGCGTAGAAGGCCGCCGTGTCGGCATAGGGCGCGAGGCTCACCCCTGAGGCCCCCTCGCCCAGCGGCGACTCTCTGGGATGCGCCCAGCCATCGGCGGCCAGCGTCGGCGCGCGGCCCGAGAACTCCTTGGTCAGCTTGATCTCATCCCAGTTCCGGTACTGCGTGTGCCAGGTGGCGTTCAGCCGCGCAACGCCGTCGTAGCGCGTCTTCAGGTACCACTGGAATGCCCGGCAGGCCGCCTCGGGCGCCACCGGCTTGTCCCAGTAGTAGGTCACACCCCAGCCGTGCTTGAACCCGGCCTCCTCGCCGACGGACGCCAGCACGAAGGCCGGCGAGGTCAGGTCCGAATCGCGACTGCGGCCCTTGGCTTCTTTCATCAATTGGGCCTCGATCTCGTCGTCGCTCGTGTATTCGATCACGGGCGAAAAGGTGTTCATTCCGATGCCCTCATTATAGTAGCGCCAGCCCCACCGTTCAGCCGCGGAGGAGATCCCGGTGCGTCCCGGATAGCCGAGCGCATTGAAGCCCGCATGCCCAATCAGCCGCATGGCCGCGAGCGACGTGCAGGGGTTCTGGCAGGCGAGTCCAGCCCAGACAGACCACTGGTATTCATTGCGCATGCTCCAGCGATCATGCTTGCCGAAGGCCGCCTCGGCCCGGCCCCACTCGGTGCCGGCCTGCACGGCCGCCACCACGGCCCGGAAACTGTCCACGCGCACGCCGTGATCCGCCACCTGCCAGGCGAACGCCGCCGTCGAACCGCCTGCCGGCAGTTGCACGGCGCGCGCCCCGGAGGTCAGCAGCCGACCACGGAAATCATACACGCCGAAGCGCAGTTCACCCTGCCAGGGATGCGCGTTGGTGACAGCCACCGCGAAGGTGGCTGTCTCGCCGGTCTGCCAGCCGCGCTGACCGGGCGTCAGCGTCAGGCGCACGGTTCCCTCGACCGGCAGGTAGGTTAAGGCCTGGTGGATTTGCCGGCGCGTGGCCGGGTCGCCCAAGGTGACATGCACGGCATAGAGTCCGGCACCCCAGCTTGGCGGCAGCGGCAGGGTCACGCGGACCACGGTGCTGGTGCCAGGTGAGGCCGCCACTGCGATATCGGCTGTATGGACCACCGCGCCCTGGGGGTTCGTTACATGCAGGGCGGTGAGCAGCACCCCCGCAAACGTACGGTTCGTAACCTCAACGCGGATATCCACTGTCGGGGTGGCAGACTCTGCGCCGACAACGGAGCTCTGAGCTGCCTCAACATAAGCGGGAAAAGCCTCACTCCCCTGGCAGAGCTCATGCAGAGCTTGATCCCAGTAGCGCAGCCAGATCTCGTCGTGGTCGTAGAGATCCACCACCGTGGAGTAGGCGTCATAGCGTCGCGACATGGGACCGGTCGGGCAGTAGACGATCGTTCCCTTCCCGACTGTCGCGGCGAACGCGGCCCCGGCCTCGCCGACGGCCAACGCACGACCGCCCGGCGCAGGTTCCTCGATCGGTATCCACATGTGTCCTGTCAGGCGCTCGGTCGGCACACCCGCCAACGCCGGCCCGGCGACGCGCGTCGCGCCCCCGGACATCCAGGAGTTCCGCTGGGTGGGAACCGCCGGCCAACCCGCCGCAAGCGCGTTGGTGGCCGCCGGGTGATACGAGCCCATGACGGCCAGCAGGCCTCCCGCCTCGACGTAGCCCGCCAGCGCGGTGGCAATTGCCGAGTCATCGAGCAGTCGCGTGCTGGTCTCAAAGAACACTGCGTCGTACCGCGAGGTACCCGTGAGATCCTGGCATGTGGCTGTAATGAGCTGCCGCGAGTAGGCCTCCAGTTCCGTCGTGGTTGGCGATGCATTGGGCTCGATCCACTTGTCGTTCACGTGGTAGACCGCGTCGCAGCCATGGTTGTAGCGGACATCCAGGGTGGCATGGCTGCGACGCGCAATCTGCTGGTAGTGCGCCACAAAGGCGCCCTTGCCGGTCACGGCCAGCAACCGCAGCGGCTGCGCCTGGCGCACCGTCGGCCACGTCGCCGGCGCCGGCAGGGTTCCCGTAACCTGCCGCGTCGGGACCGTCTGCAGTTCCGGCGCCGCGTTGCCCGCGGCGACCGCCGCGCCCAGCGCGGCCACGCCGAGCGCCATGCGTGCCACCTGTCGGATCACGCTGATGCCAGTGAAAGAGTTCATGGTTACCTCGTCCATAACTTCAAGTTGGTGT
Source organism: uncultured Lentisphaerales bacterium (assembly GCA_964652365.1). Lineage (GTDB taxonomy): Bacteria > Verrucomicrobiota > Kiritimatiellia > RFP12 > CAZZCT01 > CAZZCT01. The sequence goes on along the minus strand of CAZZCT010000311.1, from coordinate 91 downwards.
CCGCGGATTTTGCAGCTATTGATTCCACCAAGCAAGAGCGGCGTCGCGCGGGATACCGCTTGCCGCCGCACTCCAGACGCTGCCGCCGGGG
>CAZZCT010000310.1:0-5195 GCA_964652365.1 uncultured Lentisphaerales bacterium | reverse complement strand
GAGCCCACCGTCATCATCGAACCGCCGATGCCGGTGTCCAGGGTCGACCAGAGGCGGCCGGTCTTGCCGGCCGGCAGCAGCATGGCGGTGTGCGAGGAGAAGTTGCCACCCGCGCCGATGCAGACCAGACTCTCGGCGACATCGCCGCGCACCGGGAATTCGAGCCGCAGGGCGTCGACGGCCACCGGCGCCTTGCCGTCTGGCGCGAAGGTCAGGTTGACGGTGACCAGCCCGTCCTGCTCGACGGTTCCGGTGGTGCTGAATGTCAGCCCCGCCCCGGCAGCCTTGCCTGTGAACGACACCCGCCAGTCCTTCTTCTCCGTTAGCTTCAGCTTGCCGCCCAGGTCGACCACCTGTTCCTTGCCATCCACGACCACCACGACGCGGGCCGGTGCCGCCATGACAGGTTGGCCCTGGGAATTGATCGCCGCCGGCAGCCCGAGCGCATTGAGCGTGTACGTCCGCCCCAGGAGGCTGACCGATCTCTGACTTCCGGCTTCCGACCTCTGGTCTCTGATCGCCTCGAACGGCGGGATCACCCGTTCGGGATCGCCCAGCTTGTTCTGCCACCAGGCGCCAAAGGTCTTGGGCTCGTCGAGCTTTTCAAAGGCGGCGGTCTCCGGCCCGAGCAACTTACCGTCGCGTAACTCCATGCGCACGTCGACGGTGTAGCGCCCTTCCTTCATCGGCGGCAGCTCCATCAGGCCGGTGAAGTAGAAGTCCTCCACCTTGTCCAGCGTCCCCTCGACGACCGGCTTGGCGCCGCCCTCGCGGGAGATCGCGTAGTGCACCGCCTTCGCGGCGGCCGGCTCGGGTAGATAGTAGCTGTCGGCAGAGAGGCGGAAGTTGTTGCGCACCGGATTGAAGGTGCCGGAGAGCGGAAAGGCCGCCTTGGGCGGCGTGTACTTGACCCATGTTTCCGGATAGCCCAGCTCGAAGAAGGCGAAGTAACGGTAAAGCACGCGCTCGGCCTGGGTCACCAGCACGAAGAGATCGCCTTTGTTCTTGCCGATATCGCGCGGCAGCTTCTCGTTGAGGACGAACTCGGCGGCCTGGCCGGGAGCGACAGTGAGGACGGTCTCTTTCTTCAGCAGCCAGGCGGGGGCGGCAGGGTCGGCCAGTTCGCGGATCTCCGCGAGCACCTTCACCTGGGCGGGTTGGGCGCCGGGGTTGAAGACCCGGACGCGGGCCGCCGCCACCCCGTCCTTCAGCCCGGGCAGCGCGTCCATGGTCACCTGCACCGTCGGCGCGTTCTCGGCCAGTTCGAAGGTCGGAAAGCCGCCGGCATCAAAATACCCGGAGTTGATCGGAATCGCCGCCTGCATCCAGGCGGGGATGTGGTTGAAGGCCAGCAGCATCTTCCAGACGTCGCCGGCGCGGTTCGGTCCGACCAGGCCAAAGTCCCTGGCGGGCAGCACGACCTCGGCCTCCCACCAACTGCCGCCGAGCGGCGCGCTCCCCGGCTGGGTCTGGCGGGTCGCAACCTGGAACCGCGGCTGCCACGAGCGGAAGATCTGCCCCACGGAGACCCGGCCCATGTCGCCGTGCGAGCCCAGACAGGTGATGAAGAACTTGTAGGAGCTGTCGCTGCCCGCGGGCGGCACATTGGCGCCCTTGGGCATCAGGTTGAACTCCATGCCGTCATCAAAGGCCGTGGCCGTGTTGTGGGCGCGGCCGCCGACCCGCGGCTTGTAACCCGGCATGATCCAGGTGCGGCAGGCCAGGTAGAGGTTGTCGGCGTCCCAGCCCAGGAAGTAGGTGGTCGGCCGCATGATCAGCAGATTGCCGCCGGGGTTCTGCGAGGCTAAGCCGCTGACCGCCAGCGCCCCGCCCCACTCGGCGGGGTCGATCGTCCCGTCGATGGCCGGCGGTTGCGCCAGGCGCGGCACCACGAAATGCCCCAGTTTCTCAGCCGGGATCGACGCCCCCGCCGCCAGTGCCGCCCAGCCAAGCCCCGCCACACACACCATCCATTTCAAGTTATTCATCTTCATTCATCCAGCCTTTCGTTGTTCTGTTTCCAGTTTCCAACCTTGATCGCAACTATTCACAAGACACCTTCTGCACATCCTCGCAGAGGATGGCGGGGCGTGCATCGGGGGATACGGTGGTGAACTCCGCATCGGCCAGCGTCAACCCGCGGACGTGGCGGGCGAAGAAACCGGAACAGGGCAGTGTCCCGTTCTGGCCCTCGAGAATATGGATGCCCGGCCACCAGCCATTCAGGGTGGCGTCGTCGAACTCCATCATGGTCAGCCCGGCGGCCTCCGCCGCAGCGACCCCGCCCGGCCCCACCATGCTGATATGGCTGAAGCGGATCGCTTCGAGGTCATGGCCGGGGAAGCCGCTGACGAAGAAGGCCGTGTTCCGGTTGCCGCAGGCGGCGTTGTCCACCGTGATATGGTCAAAGGAGAGGTTGCGCACCACCCCATAGGGAGGCATCTCCTCGGGCGCGTCGTCGCAGGCCCGCTGGCGGCACAGGGCGACAAAGACCGGGCGCGGCACGTTCTTCATCACCAGATTGCTGAACGCCAGGTTCTGGATCGCGCCGCCCTCGCACATCTCGATCTTGATGCCGGCATCGCGGATGTCGGCGAAGACGCAGTTCGTCAGCGTGACATTCTCGATGGTGGATCGCGACAGCAGGCCAATCCGCACACCCCCCCAGTAGCTGCACATGTCGCAGTTGCTGATCATCACATCCTGGCAAGGCCGGTCCGGACGCGAGGTTTGCAGGCAGATCGAGTCGTCGCTGGTGTCGAAGGAGCAATTGCTGACGCGCACCTTCCGGCAGCCGTCGAAATCCAATCCGTCGCCATTGCCGTTGGCGCGGCTGCGGATGGTGACGCCGTCCACCACGATGTCGGAACAGTAGAGCCAGGCGGTCGTCCATGCGGCGGGATTGCGCAAGGTCACGTCGCGCATGCGGATGCCCTCGCATTCGAGCAGGCGGATGAGCATCGGCCGGTTGCCGCCCGCATCCCCGGCATTGGGGAAAAGCGATCCCTGACCATCGATCTCGCCGGAACCGCAAATCCCGATGTGCCGCGCCCCGCGGGCGAAGATCAGGCAGCGGTTCATGTGCGGTTCGCACTTGTACATGTTTTTGTGCGTGTCGATGGCATAGTCGGCGATGTTCGGACTGCCGACCAGCGCCGAGCCGCCCGGAATCTCGAGCGTCACGCCATCCTTCAGGTAGAGTGTTCCGGTGACGAAACGACCGCCGCCGATCGACACGATGCCCCCGCCGTTCCGGCTGCAGGTATCGATCACCTGTTGGATGGCCCCCGTGTCGAGGGTGGTGCCGTCGCCCACGGCGCCGAAATCGCGAATCTGCAGTCGCATCGTCAATGCTCCTTCATAATGTGGGATTGATCGACGGCGCCGGGGGCGCTCAGCAGGTGTTCGTCGAGTTGTTTCATGATGTCGCGAGTGCCGGCAGTAAAGACATGGCCGCCAGCATCGCGCGAAATGCGCTTCCATTTCGACCCGCAGCGCACATAGGCAGCCTCGATCCCCTCGGGCGGAGAGAGCCCCCAGTCACTGATGCCGTAGGCAAAGGTGATCGGACAGCGGATGTCCTGGGCATGATTGACCGGATCGACGTAGGTGGCCATGGCAGCCAGAGCGGCAACCGCGGCGGGATCGCGTGAGTTGTGGCCGCCGGGCAGTCCCCAGCCGTAATACGGTTTGTGCGTCCAACTGAGGCCGCAGGAGGTATGGACATGGGCGGCAGCGGCGGCAATGTCGGCCGGCCGGCGGGCGGCGGTGACCAGCACCAGCGGCCCGCCGCGCGACGCGCCGAAGAGACGGATCGAGCCGGGCTGCACGTCCGGACGACTCTTCAAGTAATCGACCGCGCGCAGCCAGATGAGGATGTTCTCCAGCAGGTTGTTGTCATCGGCACTGACCCAGCGCCCATAGGTCGCCGCTTCAGCCGCACTGACCCAGAGCACAGGCATGGCGGCGTCGCTCTTCCAGCCGGGCTTGGCGGCTTCAAGCTTCTTCTGGTCGAGCAGGTGATCGAGTTGTGAAGAGAGGAGAACGTAGCGGTGCGGGCCGTCGCCGGCCGGCACTTCGAACAGGGCGCGGAAGGGCTTGGCGCCCGGCATGTCGCCCGTCACTTCGTACAAGTCGCCGGCGGCGCCCGCGGGCGAGACGCGAACGACCTGCGGCTTCAGCGGCGTCTGGCGCAACTTCTCCTCCTGCCGCGCCCAGAAGGCGTCGAAATCGGCCGGCCGGGTGGTGATCGGCTGGTAGGCCGGCAGATCGACCGTGAACGGGATGCCGTCGATTTCTGTCAGCTTCTGGTCGCCCTGCCAGGCGGCGACGAACAGGTAATAGAAACCCGGCTTCAGGTGCAACCTCTCCGTCGTCACCTGCGCCGTCTGGCCGGGCGCCAGCTCGGCCAGATGCGTACTGAAATGCAGCCGATGGCGCTGCACGATCTCCGTGGCGGCCGGGACCCCGCCGAAATGCTCCATCCGCCAGAGGTAATGGTCCCAGACCTCGACCCGGTATTCGAGCTTCACCGTCTCGGTTTCGCTCTGGTTGCGCTGACCGAGCTGGAAGGCCACCGGCACGGCGGCCGGGAAATGAACGATTCCCTGGCCGCGGTTGCCGCCGGCCTGCAACACGGCTTCATCCGCGCCGACCCCCACCACGTCGAGACCGGTGATCAGTTGCGCGGCTCCCGGCTTGCCGCCCAGCAGCCACGTCCACGTGAGAGGATCGCCGGGCTTGCCGAACCCACCGGTGTAATGATTGGGAAGAATGCGCGGCGAGTGCACATGTAGAAGAAATGGCTTGCCGCCGGCAGACGCCAGCGCCGTCAGCCCGTTGTCCAACACCAGGCCGATCACACCGCCGCCAGCGGTGCCGCCCGGGGCGCTGTCGTACGGCCTGCTCTTACCGCCGCTTTCGAGCACAATTTTGACGCTCGGGTCGAGCCGGCATTCGTAATTGTAGCCTTCGGTCAGCACGTCGATGCGATCCTCGCCAAACGTCCATTCGGTCCGTGCCTGGCCGGAGCGCACCGCCACCATCTGGCCGTTCACGTTGATCGACGGCGCGACTGCGGGCGGCTTGCCCGGATCGCCGAACGGATGGGTGAAAGCCTTCGCGTCCTTGACCGACAGCTCGGTCAGGTCACCATTGGCGGCTATCTTGGCCGTGTAAACCCCGGTTCTGACCGC
>CAZZCT010000309.1:0-5202 GCA_964652365.1 uncultured Lentisphaerales bacterium | reverse complement strand
AACGCGGGGTCAGGGAGCAGCGCGAGTACGCCATTCTTACGGCGGAGATTTCCGAGGCCACCTTCGGCCTGACCCCCAGTCAGTACGCGGAGTTCAAGCGCCTCAAGCGCGAGAACCTTCGCGATCATATGACGGACCTGGAACTCATCTTCTCCATGCTTGGCGAAGCCGCCACAACGGAAATCACCCGCACCCGCGATGCCCAAGGCTTTCCCGAAAGCAAACAGGCGGCCCGATCCGGCGGCACTGTGGCCGGAAATGCCCGGAGGGAACTTGAAAAGAAGAGCGGGCGTAGTGTCGTCAGCAGCGAAAACTACCTCGCCCTGACCCAGTCGGCGAAGAAGGCGCAAGCCTTGGCCAAACCTACGGGAAAGAAGCGCGTGCCATGAAGCATCACCAAGACAAAGGAAATTGCAGGGCCGCCACACTCAGGGAGATCGACAGTGCCCTTGTCTGCACAGACAGTATCTCGCTAACCAAGTTCTTTCGGATGTTTGGCCAATGAGCGACGAAGTAGATGCTAGTTTCACCGATTAGCATGCTCTCGAAAGATTGTTGCTAGCAAATATTGAACGGACGAAGAAACAATGCAAAATATTACGGGCGAGGAGATACCGCGAAACGACCCACAAAACACCCCGCCCAAATCCAAATACAAGGCGCTGCGCGGTGCCGTGCGGTCCTTTTCCGAGGGTATTACAGGCATCATTTGTTCGGGCTTCCAGGAACTCGCCCGCCACGCCATCAAATCAAGCACATCCTGTTATCGTCTGGATTTCTTGGCGCAGACATCGACACCCGACATCCCCATGACGGAGTGGAGACAGTGGCTGTTCACATACTTTGACCTGAACGAGTGGTTTGATGCCATCGGATGTTCCCTTGCCCATATCAGGAAGGTCGAAATGGATGCCGAGTTCGACATGACGTCCATAGAGCACACCGAGTCCGAAACATGCGTCTACGTCAATGCAGTGACGGTCTTTGAGGATGACAGAGGAAAACGCCACGTTTATCAACAGCGCACGCCCGTTCTCTTCAGACAGGAGCAAGGTGGTTCGGACAAAAAATAGCCAAACCTCTCCACCTCCTATTCTTCGGGTCTCCAAAGACGCCGTGCGCAAGCTCATGCGGCACGGCTGGAACGTTTATCCGCTGCAGGCTTTTGGCTTCCTTCTGGGCACTGTAAATCCGCCCTGCGTCCACGCCGCGTTACCGACGTCCAAGACCGCGCAATGGGACAGTCACGACGACCGTTGGAACGCCTTGCAGGAACGACGCCCCGTTGCCGATGAGGTGGCGGCTCTCTTCGGCCTGCAGGTGGTGGGCGTCTATGCCACGCATGAACACGACGACGCTATTCAACCTTTTCCAGCCGCCTTTGCAGACGGCATCGTCATCACCTACGCCTTCGACTGGGGCACTAACGAGGCGGGGGTCTGGGGTGCCGCACTGCATGCTCCGGGCATGGGTCGCGGCGACTGGTCACTGTCGCGCGGCAAACGTCTTTTGCCCGAGTTCAACCATCGTCGGGTCTTGGCAGCTTGGCGTACGCGTGTCGGCCCCATTGATTATTCGAATAACTACGAAACCGAGTACCCGCGACTCTTTGGTGTACAGCCGCATAAGAAGATGCGCTACGCCCCGCCAGAAGAACAAGAGATCAAACCGCATCATGTGCCATTGCCGGCCCCATCACCACAAGGTCCCCCACAGCCCCGCAGTCCCCCGCAGCCCGATCTTCTGGATCGATGGAACATATCACAACGGGTGTCCGTAAACACCGACGGCCCATTGACAGAGGAGCAGGAGACCATCCTCGATGCCATTCGCAACCAAACTACACTTACCTTCCGTTACATCGGCGGCAGCCGACCGGGCGACATCCGAACCGTCAGGCCAAAGGAACTGTTTCAGGTCGCAGGTTTTTCGGGTTGCTACATCCTGGCCGTCGATCTGGAACTTGACGAAGAACGCGTGTTCCGCCTTGACCGAATTAACTGGCAGCCGCATGAACCCCACACATAGACTTTGCGCTGGGGCAACGAGCGGCGTACGATGTTCGCCGAGCCACGGGACGCCACGGCAACATTCACGCTTGGAACGAATCCCAGATCGTCGCGGATTGCGGAGACGATCTTCTCCAGTGTGCGCGCCGTGGGGTTGCCCCTGATCGAGAGTGTGCGGTGCAGCGCCTTCTCGTCGAAGCCCGTCTGCCGTGCCAGCTCCTTGAAGCTGATCGACGCGTGGACCAGGTCGCGGAGCATGGAAAGCCCTTCGGCCGTCTCGCCGGCAAGGATCGCGTCGAGCGCCTCGGCATAGAGCGCCTGTGCGAATCTTGGGTCGCGGGTAATGCGGGCGAGCTACACATCCAAGTGGGTCAAACGAGATAGCCAACTAGGAACAGCGGAATGGTGCCGGCAGTGGGGATGTCCGTGTGGGCAAAGACCAGTTTGCGGTCGATTTGGATGCCTTTAAACTGTTGTCTGCCCTTGCCCGGACCGCCGATCTCGACCACGAGTTTGTCTGGGCCGCCGGCAACAAGATAATCCGGCGTTTTCTCCCCTCGCGTGCTCTTGAGGTAGTTGAGTTTGATTCCCGCTTGACGCAGCATATCGACGAAATAGTCCTCCCGCAGCCCTCCGATGGCATCCTCCGAGTCTCGATAGAGGAGGCGGCATGGTGGCGTCATCAGGATCTTCGGTTCGCGAAGCACATTGGTGCCCTCGGGATAGACCTCGCTCTGCTTCTTGGCCAATTCATGCAGTTCCAGTACTCGCGCGATGCTCATGGGCGTTTTGGCTCCTTGGCGAGTAGTTTGACATAATGTATGACAGTTTGTCGAATCGTTTGCTATGGTGTTGTTTGCGCTTCCCGAGAGCGTGTGATCAGCGCTTCCCCCCTGGAGTTTCGGCGACCAGGGGGATGAGCTGTGCCGGTCTGCCGTTCACCGTCTTGAGATGATCCCGCTCGCCGGTGTGGCCCCGGCTGCATTCGCCTTGACGTCTTCGCCGCGCTTCCGCTACCGTTTCGCCCGTAAGATCTCTCTTTCAGACCGGTTCCGGCGGGCGTATGCCCGCGTCGCCCACCACGCGATCTCCTATCCGTCATGAGCTCCTCCTTCAGCCAGCGTATCGCCTATCTGCCCACCTGCGACCCCGAGGCCGCCAACGCCGCGTGGATGGACTGGCTGTGCGAACTCGGCTACACCGGCATCTACCTCGAGCCCGACCCCTTCCGCCCGCCGCGCTCGGGTAACATGTCGCAGTTCCCCACGCTCTACCGCCTGCTCTCGCTTTACGACTTCGCCTGGGGCGAGCACCGCGAGCGGCTGCGCGCCTGGGTGGCGCGGACCTGCGACCTGGCCCACGCGCGCGGTCTGAAAGTGTACCTGGGGCTGTGGGAGCCGCGCATCCCGGCAGAGGCCTGGGGGTTGTTTCCGGTGGCCTTCCACGGGCGCGGCGGCTGGGACGCACCCCCGTGGGACAGCATCTCCTGGTGCCTGGGCCACCCGCCGGCCCTGGCAGCGTTCGAGGAGATGGCCACCGCCGCGTTCGCCGCGCTGCCCGGCATCGACGGCTTCAAACTCGGCTCGCACGACAACGACGCCTGCCTGTGCGGGGCCGTGTGTCCGCGCTGCGCCCACCTCACCCGCGCGCAGCAGATGGACACGCTCTTCGGCACCCTGGTGCGCGCCATCGACCGCGCCGGCCGCCACCGTGCGGACCTCGACTACGTGGTGTACGTCTGGTGGGTTGCGGACGACGAGGTGGACGCGCTCGCGCGGCACCTCGCGGGCCGGCGCGTGACCGTGCTGGGCCGCAGCACCCAGGGCCAGACCCAGTACTGGCGCGGGCGGCCGCTGGGCACCGTGTTCGACCTGGCCTTGGGCATCCCCGGCCTGGGCGACGCCTTCCAGCAGGCCGCTGCCAAGGCGCACGCGCGCGGCTGGCAGATCGCCGACATGACGCCCTTTGGCCACACCATCGAGTACTTCTGGCAGCCGTACACCCCCGCGCCGCACCGGGTCGCCGACATCCTCGCCAATCTGCACGCGGTGGGCGCCAGCGGCTGGTTCGACTACGATTGCGGCGGCGTCTATCCCGGCGTCAACACCGAGATCGTCCGCGAGGACACCCGCCACCCCGGCCTGCCGGCCGAGTCACTCGCCGCGCAAACCCTCGCACGGCTCTACCCCGCGCACGAACTGGCCGCAGCCACCGCCGCCTACCGCCTGGCGGAGGACGCGCTCGCGGCACGGCCCATCGCCTTCACGCCGCCGGACGTGAGCAACCTCTCCGGGCGCAACACCATCGAGTTGGCCATCGCGCTGCCGTTCGAACCGGGCGACCTCAGCGGTCTGGACCAGGGCCACCGTATCTTCTGGAGCGCACCCACCAACTTCCTCACCCCCGGCAGCCTGCCCACCCTGCTGGACATGTACGCCCACGCCGCCGCTCAATGGGCCGCCGCCGCCGCCGCGCTGGCGCCGCTGCAAGGTCAGGCCCACTGGTGCGCCATCCTCCCTTGGGAGAAGCAGGTGCTGCGCTGCCACGCGCTTGCCGCGGCCAGCGCCCACCGCTACCTCCAAATGGCCGCGAACCACCTGGCGCGCGCCAACGGCACGCTCGGCGCGGAGGCCGAACGCGCCCGCCTGCACGCGTTGCTGACGGACGAACTGGCGGACGTGCGCGCCTACGCGGCCCTGTGGCGCGCCGACCCGCGGCTGCTTGACAACACCAACATCCGCCTCGTCCCCTTTCTGCAAGCCTGCATGCGCTGGCTGCCCATCGACCCCGCCGATCCGTTCGCCACCAAACTCGCGCACACGCAAGCGCAGTTGGCGCGCTTCGCCCCCGGCGCCCGGCTGGACGCGGTCCCCGGCTGGCCCAGCCCGTAGCGGGCTGGCCATCGGCACGGGATTAGGAGGAGATGCTCCGAATCGTCCGCCGGCTCGCGTATTTGATCGTCCTCGTCGTCGATGCCCGAGGACGAGACGAGCGACAATCCGGACTTCTGCCACAGTTACCTCTTCGAACATTCGCGGCGCAGACGCGCGGAAGGCTTGCCTATAACTTCAGGCTTCCGTCGGCAGATTTCTCTGGCTACGGTTCAGACTGCGGCTGGGCGTTGGCCGACGGGTCGCGCAAGGGCCTGGGGCGGCCCTACCCGTCGGGACGCACGTCGGGCCGACGTGCGCCA
>CAZZCT010000308.1:0-5241 GCA_964652365.1 uncultured Lentisphaerales bacterium | reverse complement strand
ATGAATTACAGGAACAACGTCGCGGTGACTGCATTGCATGAGAAACTGGACAAAGTTCTGGCGGCGCTTGCGGAGAAAGACAGGGCCGTGGGACAGGTGCGGATTGTCCAGAGCGGGGAAGCATCATGACATTGCCAGCTTCCGGCGTAGATTCGCTGGATACCTCGAGCGCGCCCGACACACACCTGTTGCCGGGCGAGGAAGCGCTGCGCCGATTGAACGCGTCGCGCGCGGGACTTAGCGCGGCGGAAGCGGCCGAGCGCCTGACCCGCTGCGGACCCAACGCGCTCAAGGCCCGGACCAGGACCCCGCTCATTGTCTTGTTCCTCCGCCAACTGGCGAATCCGCTGGCCTACATCCTCATGGCGGCCGCGCTCGTCAAACTGTTCGTCAAAGGCGTTCTGGATGCGGCCGTCATCGGAGCCGTGCTGGGGCTCATGGCCTTGATCGGTTTCGTGCAGGAACTGCGCGCCGAGAAGGCCATGGAGGCGCTCAAGAACATGGTGACGCCCCGCAGCCGCGTGCGCCGGGGCGGCCAGGTGGCCGCGGTGGCGGCGGCGGACCTTGTGCCGGGGGATCTCATTATTCTGGAAGCCGGCGACCGGGTGCCCGTGGACGGCCGCCTGATCGAAGCGACCAATCTGAAGATCAATGAGTCGGCCCTGACCGGCGAATCCATGGCCGTGGAGAAACATACCGCGGCGTTGACCGGCGATGTCGCTCTGGCGGACCGCAAGAACATGGTCTACATGGGCACGGTTGTCACCAACGGCCGGGCGACCGCACTGACCGCCGCCACTGGCATGCAGACCGAGATGGGGCGCATCGCCGCAGCTATCCAGAATGTGCCGCAGGAGAAGACCCCGCTGCAGCGCAGCGTCGACCGCTTCGGCCGCGTCATGCTTTTCATTGTGCCCGGCATTTGCGCCTTGCTGACTCTGACCGGATGGTACCGCGGGCTGCCGCCCATGGACATCTTCCTGATGGTGGTGGCCGCCGCGGTCTCCGCCGTACCGGAAGGACTCCCGGCCGTGGTCACGGTGACGCTGGCCGTCGGCATGCGCGCCATGGCCAAGCGGCAGGCCATTATCCGCCGCCTCGTGGCCGTAGAAACGCTGGGTTCCACCACCGTCGTTTGCTCGGACAAGACCGGCACGCTCACGTTGAACCAGATGACCGTCTCACGCCTCTACGCAAACGGGCGGTTCTACGACGTGGACGGCAGCGGTTATGACCCGGTGGGCGAGATGCGCGCCGATGGCCAGACGGTCTCGGTGCAGGGCGATGCGACGCTGGAATGTTTGCTTCGCGCCGGGGCGCTTTGTAACGACGCCTTGCTCACCGGGACGCCGCCCGCCAGCACCATCCTGGGCGACCCGACAGAAGGCGCTTTGGTTGTGGCAGCGGCCAAGGCGGGGCTGCGCAAGGAGCAACTGGAATTGGCCTGGCCGCGCCTCAACGAGATTCCATTCCAAAGCGAGCGGCAGTGGATGGCTACGCTGCATTCCAACTCTGGCAAGCGGACGATCTTTGTTAAGGGGGCGCCCGAGCGCCTGCTGGCGATGTGCCCGAACGTGGCACGCTCCGGCGGCTCGATTCCTCTCGACGAGGCCGCGCGCCAGGCGATATCCAGCGCCGTCGATGGCATGGCGGGGGACGCCCTGCGCGTCATGGCGCTGGCCTATGGCGACTATGCCGGCCAGCCGGGCGAACTCCGCGAGGAGTCGCTGCGCGGACGGCTGACATTTCTCGGTCTGGCTGGTATGAACGACCCGCCGCGCGCCGAGGCGCGCGAGGCCGTACGCCAATGCCACGAGGCCGGTATCCGCGCCGTCATGATTACCGGCGACAACCCGGCCACCGCTGCTGCGGTCGCCCGCAGCATCGGACTGCCGGACGGCCGCCCTGTGACCGGTGCGGAGATCGGCCGCATGAGCGATGCGGAACTGGCAGGAACGGTGCTCAACACCTCGGTCTTCGCCCGGATCGAGCCACTGCACAAGCTGCGGATCGTGCAGGCCTACAAGCGGCATGGTGAAGTCGTGGCCATGACCGGCGACGGGGTTAATGATGCGCCGGCGCTTGAAACCGCCGATATCGGCATAGCCATGGGCATCACGGGCACCGATGTGGCCAAGGAAGCGGCCGATATGGTCCTGGTCGACGATAACTTTGCCTCGATTCTGATGGCCGTCGAGGAAGGACGGTCCATTTTTAATCGTCTGCGGAACGTCACGTTCTTCCTGTTGACCACCTGCTTCGGGGAGTTGCTGGCCCTGATGTTGTGCGTCTTCTTCCTGGGTGTGGCGCCGCTCGAACCGCTGCAGATTCTGTGGATCAACCTGCTCACCGGCACGATCATGGCCATTCCGCTCGGGTTGGAGCCCCGCACGGGTATCGAACTGCGCCAAACCCCGCGCGATCCGCGCGTGGGGCTGTTGTATCCGGGGCTGTTGCTGCGCAGCGGCTTTCTGGCGGTACTGCTGGGCGTCGGAGTCACCCTGCTGTTTGCCTGGACCTTGCGACACCACAACCTGCAGGAATCGCGCACTTTCGCTTTTTGCGCCATTGTGGTCTTCGAATGGCTCGTGGCCTTCAACGCGCGATCAGACGAATTGACCATCTTCCGGCTCGGCGTCTTGCGCAACCGTCCGTTGTTGCTGGCTCTGGCAATTGCCATTGCCCTGCAGGTGGCCGTGATCCATCTGCCGTTTCTGCAACTGCCGTTCAACACGGTGCCGATGGACGGACATGAGTGGATCATCGCGATTACCCTGGGTGTCGGCGTTTTCCTCGCCGAAACCGTGCGTAAGCTCATTGCTCCGCGCCTCTTCTCGCTGGGAAAGTGGCAGCCGGTTCGCTGGCCTACGAACCCGGGATCAACCCGGGCGAAGCCTTCGGGCGAGCCGTCCCCGTGAAACCGCTACGCAACAGCATTCGCTCTGTACTCGCCTGCAGCAGCGTTTCGCCCATTTTGTCATGGCGCGCCTCGCTCCCTGGATCGCAATAACCCAGTGGCGGTCGCTGCCGGACTAGCTATATGGGGTACAGGCCATTCGACGGCGCTTGGTGTGGATGCGGGTGTCGCAAACTATGCGGGCGTTCCAATCCATGGGCCAGCATCAACGACTCGTCGTTGAGGAGGTCGCGTGTGGGGCCGTCTGCCACAACGGTACCGCCGTCGAGCACAATTACGCGCGAGCAGACTTCGACGACCAGTTCCAGGTCGTGTGTGGCAATAATTTTGGTGTGTTCAAATGATTGCAGCAGTTGGATCAAGCGGCGGCGGGCGCGTGGATCGAGGTTCGAGGACGGTTCATCCATTACCAGAATATCCGGCGTCATGGCCAACACCGTGGCAATGGCTACCGCCCGTTTTTCGCCCGCAGACAGGCGATAGGGCGGACGCCCCCGTATGTGCGTCATGCCCACCCGTTCCAATGCTGTCGCAACTCGAAGTTCGACTTGGTCTGCCGGCAGGCCGGCGTTCAGCGGACCGAAGGCAACATCCTCGCCTACGGTCGGCATGAATAACTGGTCGTCCGGATCCTGGAAAACCATGCCGACTGTTTGTCGCGCCAGTGGGGCGGTCTCGCGAGTCAACGTCGTATCCCCAATCCGCACTTGGCCGCGTGTCGTCGGCAGATACCCGTTGAGGTGAAGCAGGAGCGTGGACTTCCCGGCGCCATTGGCACCAACAAGGGCCACGGCACCGCCATGTTCGATGCGGAAAGAAACGTCTTTTAACGCTTCGGTACCGTCGGGATAGGCATAGCATAGATCGCGTACTTCCAGAATATGGTGGCTCATGGCGTTTTCCCGAGTAAGAGCAGTCCCATCTCATTTGCTAGATTCCACGTGCGCGCAACAATAAATAATGCGACGCATCCGCAGATAAAGGCCAAGTCTGTCCAGCGCAAGGATGGTCGGTGCAGCACGCGGATTTCGCCGTCAAAGCCACGTGCAACCATGGCTCGATAGACGCGTTCGGCCCGGTCCATGGAGCGCAGCAGCAGGTGGCCGATCAACGAGCCATACACAGCAAGGCGCAGAGATCGTCGCTTGTTCGATCGCAGTTCCACCCCCCGCATCATCTTGCTGCCCTCGTCTGCCACAACGAACAAATAGCGGTAAAGAAACAGCAGTTGCACGACAAATACGCGTGGGATGCCCAGTTGTTCGAGTCCGGCGCCCAATCGGTACATTCCGGTGCACGCGACCAGGGTTAACACGGCTCCCACGGTTAAGACAAAACGGAACATGATGGAGGTGAACGAGACCCAGCCGCTGGTGATAACCAATGGCCCGATGTCAGCAACCGGTTGCCGATCCATGATTGGGTTGAAAATGCCGATGACCAGGGCAAAGGGTGCCGCAATGACGATCTTCTTTAGAATGTGTCGCGTCGGGATGCGGCCCAGCGCGAGCAGGGCAATCGGATACAGCAGAAACGGGGTCAGCGCGGAGACCTCATGGCGGGGAAAGGACATCACGACGAGGATAAACGCGAGGGTGACGATGGCCTTGGCCCGCGCATCGAGCCGATGCGCGGGTGTGTCCATGCGCCCCAGTTCGTCCATGCGCCCAATTTCGATCCAATCCGCTATCCCCATGATGCTCCCGTCCGACCTCAACCGTTTCCGCAACCGCGTTGGATCGAGCGGGCCTTGAGCGCAAACCCTGCCAGAAAGGCCAACACAAGGGTCATCAACCCGCCCACGATTCCCGCCACGGACGTTCCGGCGTTGACCGCCGGCCAAGGTTCCGACTCGGGTGCGGCGGCATGTTCCGCATGCACGGCGGTTTCTGGTGCGGCCTCGGCGGACTTGAATCCGTAGTCTGGAAGGAAGGCGGTCTTTTCCTGAACCTTGGCCAGACTGGCGTGGATGCCGTCGGCGGGGCTTTCGAGTTCTTCCTTGCCACTCACCTTTGCCATGGACCATTCCAAGCCATCCGGGTGTGTGGACGCGAACCAGCTTGCCACGCCGCCCATGACGACAGCAGCGATCGCCAATCCGATCAGGACCGGCCGAATACTGACTGACGCCCCGGTTTCAGGTGCAGTAGGTAACGCCTCCGGGCGTGCCTTGGCAACGAACGAAACCACCACAGCAGTGGCCAGACCTTCGACGACGCCGATCGCCAGATGTATCGGCAACATCATGAGGGCAAAGGTCCCGAAGGGCAATTCGGAGATGCCAGACGCCTTGGTTTCCAGCACGACGCCCAACGCACCCAGTT
>CAZZCT010000307.1:0-5249 GCA_964652365.1 uncultured Lentisphaerales bacterium | reverse complement strand
CGTAGCGACCCTTTTCTTCCCTTTTCCATCGCGCAGCTTCAAGCCTTCGTGTTAAGATGATCACTTTAAGTCCTGCGCCACTTTCAACGCCACTCTTCCGGTGAGGATGGGGCGACCGCCTGCCTCAGAACGCCGGGCCCCCGCGGACAAGGCACACATGACAACGCTTCGATCCGTGCCCCCCGCCAACCGTTCCGCGCGACCCCTGCGGCTCCGAATCGCCGGCCCCATGCGGGTCTGCCTGCTTGCGGCGTTGCTGATCCTCGCCGGCCTGGCGGTGTGGCGCGCGCGGCGCACGCCCGAGTGGTCCGTGCTGTTCGGCGATGAGGCCGCGCGGGTGCAGGCCTGCCGGGTCGTTTGGATGAAGTCCAACCTCCGCGCGCGCCTGACGTTGACGCGGCTGCTGGCCGATCGCGACCCGCGCGTGCGCATTGCGGCGCTGGAGGCGCTTGAGCGGTGTCCGGCACTGCACCCCACCCTGGGCGACCGGGCGGCCGATCTGGCGGACTCGGCCGACCCGGAGGTGCGCACCCGCGCGCTGGAGTTTCTCTTCGCGCACCCCGACCAGCGGCTGGAGCGCTGGCTGGAGCCGACGCGCGTGGCCCTGATGGAGCGGGATTACCGGCACGCCCACCCAAACCTGCTGCGACTCCACCTGGAAGCGCAGGCGTCGCGGCAGGGCGCCGCGGCCGCGGAATGGGCCTGGGCGCTGATCTCCGGCGATCCGCTTCAGGCCCCCGACCCCCTGCTGGCCCTGGCCGCGCACCCCGACGCGCTGCGACCGCTGCGCGCTCGCCTGCTGGCGGCCCTCGACGGCGGCAGCCAGAACCAGCGGGAGTGGATCCTGCGCATGCTGGCAGCCATGGATGGACGCATGCGCGGGCAGGTGGCGGCAGACTGGCTCGAATCAGCCTCGGTCGTGGCCAGCCCCGCCGGCGAGGCACCGGAACGCTTCTCGATAGAGGCGGAGTGGGCCTACGACATCCGCCCCAACTTCCAGATCGATCAGCAGGACGGCGAATGGTGCCTGCACCTGGCCGAGGGCGCGGGGGGCTATATTCCCTTCGCGGGCCGCGACAACTCGACCGTCGACATCGGCAGCGCCTCACTGCCGTTCACGTTGCCGCGCGACGGCACGTACCAGATCTGGCTGCGGGCGTGGTTTGGCGACAAGTGCGGCAACTCCACGGGGATCGCCATCGACGGCCAGGCGTTGGGCGTGAGCTTTCCCGATTGGGAGACGACCCGCTTCCGCACCTGGTACTGGGAGCGCGCGGTCGCCTCTGTCAAGCTCTCCGCCGGCCGGCACACGCTCGAGCTGACCGCCTGGGAAGACAACGTCTTCGTCGACAAGTATGCGTTGCTCCCGGCCGGCGAGACGTTTGATCCGGAGCGTCCGCCGCCGGCGGCGCTGTGCTATGCGCCGGAGAGACCGGGCAGCGTCAGCATCACGGCCGACCTGCAGATGCAGCCCCGCGGCACCACCCAGAAGCTGACCGTCTGGGTGCGGCGGTCGACGCCCGAAGTCGAGGGGGGCACGATCCGGCTCCTGCTCGAACCACCGTGGCAGGCGGTGCACGGGCGCGAAGCCGAGGTGGCGTTTGCCGATGGGGCGCCGGTCGCCCGAGCCACGTTCCTGGTTCAGGTCCCCGCCGACGCGCCGGGCGGTGAGAAGGAACTGGTGGCCGAGCTGTGCGGCCGCGATGGCAAGCGCCTCGCCGCGGGACGCGTGATCCTGGGCGTGCCCTGCGACTGGTACGCCACCGGGCCGCTCGAGCCGGACTCGCCACTTTGCCGCCAGTTGCTGGGGCTCACGCGCCTGACACCGGAGACGCGGGACCTCTCCGTATGGCAGCGTTATCCCGACGCCGGCTATGACCGGTACCGACGGCTCAACTTTGAGAAGGCCTATGGCCAGCAGGACGACAAGTACATCTTCCTGCACAGCCGGATTGACGTGGCTGACACCGGCGAGTACGTCTCCCTCCTGACCATCGACGACGGCGGCTTCGTCTACCTCGACGGGCAGCGCCTGGCCGGGCGCGACGGCCACGGCATGGCCGAGGGCTGGATGCAGACCACCCCCGTGCGGCTCACGGCTGGCCGCCACGACGTCTTCGTCTGGGTCAGCCAGCAGCCCGGCCCCGACGGGTTTCTGCCGAACGGCCTCGTGTCCAAGCCCAACCACTGGGTATTCAAGTGGCTCTTGCGCCGGGCGCGTCATGAAGCAGCTCCGGGGATCAGCGGTCCCCTGCTGGCCGAGGTCCCGTCAGACGTAGATCATCCGGACCGTCATGCCGCCGTCGACGCACAGGTTCTGACCGGTGACGAAGCCCGCCTCGTCAGATAGCAGGTAGGCGGCCGCTGCCGCCACATCTTCCGGGTTGCCCACGCGCCCGCAGGGGTGTTGGGCGCAGTCGGCGACGCTGTGTTGCGGCACGCGGCACCGAGCCCGGGCTTGCCAGTCACCCACCTCGATCCAGCCCGGGCTGATGGCGTTGACGCGCACCGCCGGCCCGAGACTCACCGCGAGGGCGTGCGTCAGCGCCAGCACGCCGCCCTTCGAAGCCGAGTAGCTCTCGGTATTGGGCTCCGACGGCTGCGCGCTGGTCGGCAGGCTCCGGCAGGCGGCTCCCCCCGGCGCGCGGGCCGGGACTATGGCGCCCAGCACAGGCTGATCGATCCGACCGCGATGTCCGACTTGCGCGGCCGCACCAGGCGCTTCGGGAAGCTGCCCGGGGCGGGCTCGCAGCGCCCCTGCAGGGCGGCGGTGTCCGCGTCGAACTGCTGCTCCAGCGCCGCCAGGCGCTCCTCCAGCACCTGCACGGACTCGCCGGCGCGGGCGACGTCGGCCGGTTCCTTGCCGATCCGGCCAGCGCTACGCATGGTCGTCGCGGCACGACCCACGCTGGAGGCCGAAACGACGCGGCGCCCGAGCAGGGCGCCCAGCAGCGTGGCGCCGAAGCCGATCGCGGTGTTGAGCTTCTGCTGCGAGGCCTGGGCCTGCTCGCGCTCGACCCGCTCGCGCGCGCGGCGCAGTTGGTCCTGCAGCGTACGCAGTCGCGGGGCATACTTCTGCCGCAGGCGCTCCACCTCAACATCGCGCTGCTCGCGGAAGGTCTGCGCGGCGCGCGTGCGGAAGTCGCCCTCGCTCTCGCCGGGTCGGGCGCACAGCTTGAGCTCCGGGCACTCCGGCAGTTCGAGCACGACGTTCTGGTAGAGGTGCGAGACCAGCGTGCGGCGCCAGGTCTCGGCGCTTTGGGTGCGCACCGGGCCTGGTAGCGGCGCAAAGGCGGCGTCGGTGAGCGGTTCCCGTTCCAGGCTGCCGGCCGCGTCCGTGATGCGCTCGGCGCACTCCCAGAGGGCAAAGCCATCGCCATCCAGCGGCGCGCGGTACGTGTAGTTCAGCCAGGTGTCGATCCCGGCGGCCGCATCCACGAAATGCAGTTTGCTGACGCCCTGTACCGTCGGGCGGTAGACAATTCCCGCGGCGGGTGTCTGCGCCGACCGCACGAAGCCCTCGCTCAACCCCGGCGGCAGCACGGGGCGCGCGGCTGCCGCAGCGACGGCCTCGGGGGCCGGTGCGACCGGAGCGGCAGCCGGCGCGGGCGGGACCGCGCTGACCGGCGCCGTTGGGGCGGCCAGTTGGCGCAGTTGCGGCAGCGTCAGCGGTCCGCGCAGGTAGCTCAAGGCCCAGCGGCTCTCGAAGAGCACGGGCTGATCCTCGTGCACATTGTGCATCAGGAAGACGCGCGGACCCAGGCCGGATAGGAGGCGGCCGATGCGCGCGCGGTCGAACGCGGCTCCGGCGCCGGCGAGCGCGCCTTCGAGACCGTCGAGCAGTCGGAGTTGGTCGCGCTCGCTCTGCAGGCGGCCAATCATCCAGGTGCCGGCGTTGGCCAGACCCTTGTAGTCGAGGTCGACCGGGTTCTGGGTGGAGAGCACCACTCCAAGGCCAAAGGCCCGCGCCTGCTTAAGCAGTGTGAGCATGGGGAGTTTGGACGGCGGGTTGGCCGTGGGCGGGAAGTAGCCAAAAATCTCGTCCATGTAGAGCAGGGCGCGCAGACTGCTGGTGCCGGACTGCGTGCGCATCCAGGCCAGCACCTCGTTCAGGAAGAGGGTGACAAAGAACATGCGCTCGGCGTCTGGCAGGTGGGCGATCGAGAGGATGGCCACTCGCGGCCGGCCATCGGACGTGTAAAGCAGGCGCTGGATATCAAGGGGTTCGCCCTCGACCCAGGCCGAAAAGCCGGGCGAGGCGAGCAGGTTGTTGAGCGACATGGCCAGGCCGAAGCGCTCGCGGGCCGGAAAGAACGCGTCGACGTCGAAGACGCCCACCTTGTCGAAAGGCGGCTTCTGCACGGCCTGGATGATCCCGGCCAGGTCGAGGTCCCGTCCGGCCCGCCAGGCGGTGTCGAAGATGTTGGCCAGCAGGATCTGCTCGCGGCTGCGCACGGGGTCTGCGTCGAGTCCCAGCAGACCGAGCAGGCCGGCCACGGCATTGAGCACGCGTTCGCGCAGGGCGGACGCATCTTGGCGCAGGGCCTCGGGCGGCGCGGCAAAGGAGCGGAGTACCTGCAGCGGCCGCACCGACGTGTTGCCGGGCGTGTAGACGGCGAATTCGGCGGCGTCGCGCAGACGTGCAAGGCGGGCGCCATCCTGGCCCCAGGCCGCCAGACCACTGCGCCAGCTTTCGGCAGTCTGCGCAGCGAAGGCGTCGGGTGAGAGCCCCTTGCGTGCGGCTTCGGCCGGGTCGATCCAGGGGCGGAAGTCAGCCGGGCGCAACTCGGGGAACTGCAGCAGCAAGTTGCCGAGATCGCCCTTGGGGTCGATCAGCAGGGCCGGGATGCCGTCGATTGCCGCCTCCTCAATCAGCGACAGGGCGAGTCCCGTCTTGCCGCTGCCGGTCATGCCGACGATCACGGCATGCGTGGTGAGGTCGCGTGCATCGTAGAGCAGGGGCTCGCCGACGACGGTCGCGGGGGCATCTGGATCGCGGGTCCGACCGAGGTAGAAGACGCCCAGTTTCTCGAAATCCTGCATGGTGGGTCTCCGGCCAAAGCTCTGGCGTCCTCCGATGTAGCGGACGCCAGCTTGGCGTGGGCCCAGTTTGGCACGCGCACGCGACGGTCGGCAACGCCGAAAGCGCAGGCGCGTGGTATCCGCCGCGCGGCTGCGCCGCGAATGAACGCCAGGGTAACTCTGTCCGAACCGCGGATTGGTCTCAACCGCCAAGACGCCAAGCACGC
>CAZZCT010000306.1:0-5300 GCA_964652365.1 uncultured Lentisphaerales bacterium | reverse complement strand
CACGGGTCTTGTCGGGGTTTCTGTCGACAAAGCTCGCGACAGAGATGCGAATCGACCACGGAAGACCGATCACCTGCAGCGCAGCACGTTCCAGGCGGAAACCTGCGGACAACAGCTTCAATCTATGGACGAGGATTCAGGCTTGAGAAGCGTTCTGTACCCCGAACCGCCAACCCTCCACTTCCTCACGTCCGCGCCGGCTGGCGGTCCAGATGGTTGGCGACGTAGTCGCGCACGGACTGCTCCAGCGGCTGGAACGCGTGGTCGCAGCCGGCGGCGCGCAGCTTGGTGAGGTCCGCCTGCGTGAAATACTGGTAGGTGTCGCGCAATGCCTCCGGCAGGTCGATGAAGTCGATGGCCGGTTCGCGGCCCATGGCGGCGAAGATCGCGTGCGCCAGGCATAGCCAGGTCTCGGCCCGGCCGGTGCCGCAGTTGAAGAGTCCGCTAACGTCCGGGTGGTCGTGGAAGAAGAGCGTGACCGCCACGGCGTCCTTCACGTAGACGAAATCGCGGCGCTGTTCGCCATCGCGGAAATCGGGGCGAGCGGAACGGAAGAGTTGCAGCCGGCCGGTTTGGCGAATCTGGCTGTGCGCCTTGTGCACCACCGAACGCATGCCGCCCTTGTGATCCTCGCCCGGGCCAAACACGTTGAAGTACTTGAGGCCCACGATGTGCGTGAACCAGCCGGCCTGTAGCGCCAGCAGGTCGAAGTCCTGCTTGGACTGGCCGTAGGGATTGAGCGGACGCAGGGTGGGGGTCACCGGGTCGGCATCCGAGTAGCCGTTGCGACCGTCGCCGTAAGTGGCCGCGCTGGAGGCGTAGATGAAGCGGCCGCCCTGCGCCAGGGCCCAGGCACAGGCGTCGCGGGTGTAGGCCGTGTTGTTGTCCGCCAGGTAGCGCGTGTCGAGTTCGGTCGTTGCGCTGCAGGCGCCCAGGTGGAAGAAGGTCTTGCAGGCGGGCAGGCGGCCGTCCCGGAGTGCCTGGCGGAAGTCGACCTTGTCCAGGTAGTCGCGGTAGCGCAGTCGGGCCAGGTTGGCCTGCTTGGCCGGATGGTTGAGGTGGTCCACCACCAGGATGTCGTCGCAGCCTCGCGCATTGAGGGCCGCGACCAGGTTGCTGCCGATCAGGCCGGCGCCGCCGGTAACGATGAAGGATGACATAGCAGGGAGTCCGAGGTGTCAGGGCGGCAGGGCCGCGGGCGGGAGGTTGGATGCGAGGGCTTGCAGGAGGGCCGCGCAGTTCGCCCCCCGCGCCTGGGCTCGCAGCGCTTCCGCGCGGGCTTCGGCGGGGCGGCCCGTGTGGTAGAGCGCCAGGGCGCGATGGTAGCGGGCCTCGGCCGAGGGTTCGCCACCCGCCAGCGCCACGTTGAAGCGCGCCAGGGCTTCTGGCCAGCGCTTGCGCTGCGCCAGCAGGCAGCCGGCATAGTAGTTCGCCTCGGCGTCGGCGGGGTCAATGCGCAGGGCGTCCCCGAGGCGCGCCAGGGCGGCGTCCTTCTGCCCGTGACGCGCCAGCGCCAGGGCGATGGCGATGTACGAACTGGGCTGGCCGAGGTAAAGCGGGCCGCGTGCCAGCGTCAGAAGAAGGGGGTCGCCCTCGGCGACGCGGCCGCTGTCGACCAACAGGCGGCCAAGGTAGAAGCGGGCGTGGGCGTGGTCGGGCGCGGCCTGCACCGCCGCGCGCAGTTGCTGCTCGGCCTCGGCCGGGCGTCCGGCCTTGCTCAGGGCGGCTCCGAACTCGACGCGCGCCCGGACGTTATCGGGGCGCGCGGCGCAGACCGATCCCCACAGGCGCGGGGGGTCCGCATACTCGGCGTTGCGCGCCCGGGTGCGGGCGCCCAGCAGAACGACCGGCAGTCCCGCCAGTGCCAGCACGGTGCCGCGTACCCACGGTGCGTCGCGGCCGCGCGTCGTGGCCCGCGCGGCGAAGCCGCACAGCGGCGCGAGCGCCGCGGCCGCCAGCCCGGCCAGCGGCAGGTACATCCGGTGCTCGGCGGCTATCTGGGTTGCAATCGGGACGATGCTGGACGACGGCGCCAGAATGAGTGGCACACAGAGTAGGGGGAACGCCAGGCGTGGCCGGCGGCGGTCGAGCCAGACCAGCCCGGCCGCCGCCAGCAGCAGGACGAGCCACGGCCAGCCGGCGACCGGCGGCGCGCCTTCGCCGTAGTCGAAAACCAGCTCGGAGGGCCACAACGCCAGGCGCAGGTAGCGCAGGACGAAAGCGGGCTGACCCGCGGCGTAGCGCCAGATGCCGACGGAGGAGCCCCAGCCGGCCGTGTCGGCGCGGCCGTCGGCGGTCAGTACGAGCCAGCCCAGCAGGAGCCACGAGGCGAACAGCCCGAGATAGAGGCCGCGCCGCTGGCGCCAGGCGGCGCGCAGCGAGCCGGACAGAAAGGCCCGGTCGTAAAGGAGTACCGCGACCGGCAGCGTCGCGGCCACCTCCTTGCTCGCCGCGGCGGCGAAGGCCGCGGCAACCGAAGCTGCATACCAGACCGCGCGCGGCCGCCCGCGGTCGGTCGCGCCGCGCAGCGTGGCGTAAAGCGAGAACAGATAGAAGATCGACACGAGCACTTCCGCGCGCTGGCAAAGGTAGGTCACCGACTCCGTCTGGAGCGGGTGCAGGGCCCAGAGAGCCGCGCCCGCCAGGGCCCAGGCCGCGGCTGGCACGCGCGAGCCGGGTTCGAGCGTGCCGGGCAGCCGCAGGCTCCGCCGCAGCAGATCGTAGAGGACCAACGCGGCCATCGCGTGCAGCAGGACGTTGGTGGTACGAAAGGCGGCCGGCGACAGGCCGGCACGGGCGTAGTCCAGCGCCAGCGACAGGTTCAACAGCGGGCGGCCGACCACGGTCGTGTAGCGGCCACCGGCCAGCACCTGATGCAGGTCGTCCAGCCGACGGATCGAGGGGTTGAAGACGATCGCGCCGAGATCGTCAAAATAGAACGGCGCCGACCACGCAGGCGCATAGACCAGCCCGATCGCCACGATCAGCAACAGGGCGGGTCCCCACGCGTGCAGCAACGCGCGGACCGGGGAGCGGGCCGGTGGCGATGACGGCGGCAGGGCCATCTCACGCCACCTCCGCAGTGGGGTCGGCGCCGGCCGCCCGCTGCGGCGGCGTCTCGACATAACGCCGTACCACGCGGTTGCCGAACGAGCAGATGATCTCGTAGGGGTGGGTGCCCTTGATCTGTGCCCAGTCTGCGACCGACACGGCGCAGGGACCGCTGCCGCCCAGGCAGATCACCTCGTCGCCCACCGCGGCGTCGGGCACCTGTTCGAGAGAGACGGTCGTGTAGTCCATTGAGATGCGGCCGAGCACGGGGCAGGCGCGCTCGCGGATCAGCACGTGGCCGCGGTTGGAGAGTGCCAGGGGCAGTCCGTCGGCATAGCCCGCGGAGATCGTGCCGACCCAGGTGTCGCGCGGCAGGGTGTAGGTGCAGCCGTAGCCAATGCTCATGCCGGCCGGCAACCGCCGCACCGCGGTCAGGCGCGTGCGCAGCGCGAGCACGGAGTGTAGGTCGAGGGTGCGCCGGCCCTCGGTATCGAAGGTGCCATGCAGGTTGATCCCGGTGCGCACGCAGTTGAACGGGGCCTGCACCGAACGTCCGACGTTGTTGAGCGCATCGCTGTTGGCAATGTGGCGCCAGGCGAAGGTGATGCCCTGACGTTCGAGCTGTGCCAGCAGTTCGACGAAACCGTCAAGTTGGGTCTGCGTGTAGGCGCCTCCGGCCCGGTAGGCTACCGGGAAGTGCGAGTAGATGCCTTCGCAGTCCAGATGCGGCAGGCGCACGATCTCAGGCACGACGTGCAGGGCGTCGCGCAGCAGGATGCCCAGGCGGCCCATGCCGGTGTCGATCTTGATGTGCACCTTCACGCGCCGCCCCAGGCGCGCGCCGGCCGCGTCGATGCGCTGGGCCGTCTCCAGATCGGTGGCCGGCAGGATGACGCCCGCGGCGGCGGTCTCCGCGATCTCCTCGGGCAGCACACTGCCGAGGATCTGCACCGGCAACCCCAGGGGAACGAGTGCGAGTGCCTCCGTGGGCTCCGCCACGCCAAAGCCGGAGGCCCCGGCACGGGCTAGCGCGGACGCAATCGGCTGCATGCCCAGGCCATAGGCGTTGGCCTTGAGCACGGCAATGACGCGCGCCGGCGCCACGGCCGCAGCGATCTTCCGGTAGTTGTCGGCCAGGGTCGGGAGGTTGATGTCGAGCCAGACCCGGCCCTGAGAGACGGACGACGACACGCGTTGCTCCCGAACGCTCACTTGGCAGCCGGTGCGGCGGCGGGCTGGAGGGCCGCGACCTTCTTCAGGTCGAGCTTGCCCAAGGCCGCCTTGAGGGTTTCGAACGAAACGCCGCTGCCGCTGATCTCGACGATCACGTGCGAGCCGGGGATCAGCTTGATGCTGCCATGCTTGTCGGCGGTGTCGTACTCCTCTTCCGCCTTGAATCCGTCGATCGTGGCCGTGCGACGGAAGCCGGTCTCGGTCTCCTCGTCGACCTCCTGGGCAATCATCCCCATCTTGGCCATGGCGCCCATTCCGGCCATGTCCGACAGTTTGATGCTCAAGGTACCGTCGCCCTCCTCCTGCTGGAACTCGGCCGTGGCCGTGCTGACCCGCATGCCGAAGGCAGTTTGCGTCTCAGCGGCGCTCCGCGTGCGTTTGAAGCCCGCCAGGGCCGCCGGCAGGAGCGCCTTCATCTCCTTGGCGTCCACACTCTTGGCCGCCTCATTGCCCTTCTTGGCGGCTTCGGCCAGGGCCTGAAGGGCCTCGGCCACGTTCGGCGGCTGGGCCGGGGCTTGGGCACGGACACGGGCGGCACACCCCAGTGCGACGCAGAGGACAGGCAACCAGACGCGATGGATCGACATGACGGTTCTCCAGACTGCGGTTCGCGACGGCGAACATCACATTGCCCGTCAGGTTAGCGTCCGCGCCTTCAGGGAGCAATCCCAAACAGCCGCACCAAAGAGGGACTGGTTTGGACCACGGATGGCAAAGCCGGCTCACGGCTGCGATGCGCCCGATATTCGCATGCTTTCTTGCGCGAGAAAGCGGTGTCGCGCTTCGCTTGCCACCGCACTCCAAATGGTCTGCGCCCCGGCGGCAGCGTCTGGAGTGCGGCGGCAAGCGGTATCCCGCGACGCCGCTCTTGTCTCGTTTGTCTCGTTTCGCCAGTGCTCAGCCGGAGCCCGAGGGGGTCGTGAATCTGCGAGTCGCGACACGCTCGCATCTGCCGGCTCCAATCGTGGCACGGGCTGGAAGCCCGTGCCACGCTCGTCCTGTGGCGCACGTCGGCC
>CAZZCT010000305.1:0-5356 GCA_964652365.1 uncultured Lentisphaerales bacterium | reverse complement strand
TGACGGTCAGGCTTGTCGAGGACCACGACGATGAGGCCCCAAAGATGCGGCAGCCGCCGCTGGCGAAAATGGAGGGCATGGCACTGCTGTCCGAAAAGTAGACCGTCCCACGTTCCCCGGACTTGCCATCGAAGTTCATGGCCGAGAAGGTGACCCGCGGGCTGGGCGCGTTGGACTGCGCAGCCGCCTCCACGACCACGGCGATGCGCCCCCCGCCACCCTCGGCCACGCCCGCCCACCCCCCGTACCCGCCATTTGCCAACACGGCGCCGTTCGTGCCGGCCAAGGTGCGACCGTGCAGGTAGATTGCGCCGCCTGAACCGCCTCCGTTGGACCAACGTCCCCCCGCGTCGCTCTGAGGCGATCCGCTGGCTTCAATCGTTCCGTTGACCGTGATGGTGCCAGACGCATCGATATAGACCGCGCCACCACCGCAGCCGCCTGGCCAGTCCGGATAGTAGGTGCATCCGCCGCCGCTGCCGGGGAGAATAGGCAGGGTCAGGGAATCGTAAGGCCCGCTGCCTTGCCCTCCAGCCCCACCGTGCCCGGCCCCGCTCTGCCCCCCCGATCCCTTACCCGGCCCGTACCCGGCGGTCCCCGCCGCCAGACCGCCGGCGAAGCCCTTCGCATTGGCATCTATCTTGCCGCCGGCGTCGATGGTCAGATTGCTGCACACCAGATACACGCGGTTCGACATGGCGCCGTCTATGAACGGCGCCGGTAGGGTCATGCTCCCGCCGTTCTGGACGGTTATGTCGTTTGCAACCGTAAGGGACGTGGTCCACTTGGTGAACACGAGCGTTTTGCTCAGCGTCAGCGAGCGAATGGTCGTCGCGGCCGCCAAAACAACTTCCGACCCGTCTGCGGCGATCGTGACATCATCGCCCGGCCCCGGTACCGCATTCGGCGTCCACTTTGAAGAGTCGGTCCAATTTCCCGCACCTCCGTTCCACGTTGTTGCCGCAAAGGCGTCGCTGAGGGCGCCGCCGAGTAGTCCAGCTACCACGATTGCGACCATACCAGCATGTCCCCTGCCACCGATTGATCGTCTGGTCCTCCGAGTCTTCATGCCGTCCTCCTTTGTTACCTGCTGTCGCCCAACATTCCTGCACATTTTAAAGCCTCAACCGCCGCTCGCACAACGCGAAAAGATTGCGGGTTCATCTGTCACCGCTTCACAGAGCAGCAGTTCGGAGGTCAGGGGACCGTCCAGCCGGATTGTCAGGCCGGCGCCCATCAACTCGCGCCCTTCCAAGACCACAGCGCGGCCCTGGTTGTCGCTGGTCACCCGGTAGCGCTGCCCGAAATCGAGGCCCTTGAATCGCAGAACGTAGACCGGGTCCGTCTTGACGTCGGCCAACCGGAACACGCCTGCCAGTGCGCGCGAGCGATCGGGCGCGGCCAGTTCGATAACGCCGAATCCAGATGCGTCTCGTCCCGTCGCGGTTGAGGTATGGTGGTAGATGCGGCTCGTGGGCAGGAACGGGCGAACGAATCGTTTGTAGATCCCAACCATGCGCTTGATTCGTTCAAGCAAGAGCAGGTTTGGCGGGCTGCCCACCGGCCAGAGCAGACCGCCGATCGTGGGTCGTCCGAACAGGCACAGGCGTGCCTGGAAATCGATGTCGCCGGTCACGTAGTTGCATTGCCCGTGCAACAGCCGATCCACATACTCCGGTGGCAGCGCGATCGACATGCCGTTCGTGATGCTGAACGAGCGCGGCGCGACCTGCCAGTCGGTGACCCACGTGTGGCTGAACCAGCGTGCCATGCCCAGATCGGTGCGCCCGCCGCCTCCCGCGCAGTTCTCCAGAATCACGTTCGGAAAGCGTTGGCGGATCCTTTCCATGATCCCGTAGAGGGCCTCGTAGTAGCGCCAGTGGGCGTTCTCCACGCCGCCGTCGCGGATGTTCTGGCCCCCTAGGTGGCCCCCCGTGTTCCAGTCGAGACGGAAGAAATCGAGCTCGTACTCCTCGATGACCCGGCACATCTCGGCCTCGACCCACTGCGCCACGGGCGCGCGGGCAAGGTCGATCCAGCCATCGAAGCCCTCGCCCGTGGCTGCCACACCGTTGTAGCCCCGCTTGTAGAAGTCCGGATGGGCGCGCTGGGCGCGCGTCCCGGCGGCAATCCGCTCGGGCTCCATCCAGAGCCCCCAGAGCATCCCACATCGGTGGGCGTGGTCCCTGAAAGGCCCCAGGCCGTCTGGGAAGCAGGGGCCGGGCTGCCAGTCGCCCACCGTGCCCATCCAGTCGTTGCCCTTGTTCGTAAACCAGATGGCGTCCATGAAGAACACCTCGGCGTCGACGGCCGCCGCGGTATCGATGCAATGATGCACGAGTTGAGGCGTGATCTCGACTTCGGGCCCGATTGCGGATTCCACCCAGCAGCCGCGTCCGCGCGGCTGGGGCAGCATGACGCTGCGCCGCACGTGGTCGTGCATCGCCTGCACGGTCGCGTCGAAATCGCCCGGCACGTAACCCAGGTGCAGTTCAGGGGTCGTGACCGTCTCGCCGGGCGCGATCATGCGTTGGGGCGCCGGGGCGTCCGGACCGGCGCGAAAGAAGAGGCGCGTATCCTCAATCTTCTCGAACGGTCCACCGTTGAGGTCGAACTCGAAGGTGATGCCTCCCGACCACGCCAACTGCGCGATGAAATGCTCGCCGGTAAATTCGTTGCGCACCACAAACAGCGGGTGCCGCCAGCGGTCGCGCCGGTAGCGCCCGTCTATGCGATAGCCCGCGTTGGGCAGCGGGCGCCACTCGAAGTTGCCTTCGCCGGCCCAGCGATGGTTGATCATGTACCCGACGGCATACAACTGGCCGTCGGCGGGTGTCTCGAACGGCCGACCCAGGAAGGAGCCGGTATGCAGGACACCGCTCCACGGGAAGGCCGCCGCCAGCGCGGCGGGCTGGTCGCCGGTGTTGGCGATCTCCAGCCAGCGCGCCAGAACCGGCGTGCCGTCCAGCAGCGTCTGGACACGAACGCTGACGGGCCGCACGGTGTGTCGGAGCGACACGGTCACCCGCAATCCCTTGGCCGTCTGTTCCTGGGTCATGCCCTCCCACGCCCAGTGCGAAGCGAGCAGGTGGCCATCCACCTCGATCCAGAACGCCTGTGGGGTGGGGTGGCTGTCGGGATCGAGCAGCATACTCTCGAAGTGCTGCTCGCCCACGCCGTTCCAGCCGCGACCCACGAACCGCCCCTGCATCAGCGCCTCTTCGTACACGGTCAGGCCGCTCCGGTAGACGAGTGCCGGAAACGGTTTCTCCCGAACCATGACACTCACAAATGATTTCGTGTCCGTCATCGCGCCTCCAAAGCTGTCCGTGTGCTGATGGGCAACGAGTCCTATCCGAGGATTTCACCCTTCTGAAATCGGGCGTTCACCTCGCGCAGCCAATCGGGCCGGGCGGTCCAGACCGGCTGCTCGGGGCCGTTGTAGGTGAGTTTGTTCGGCAGATGCGGCGGTACTGCGGTCATGCGGTCCGTCCTTGTCCGAGCGTCAGCGCCGGCGGTCGGTCCACCCGGTCGCCGTTGACGAGCAGCGTCTGCGTGTTGAAATCGGCGACCACCTCCGTGCCGTCCTCGAACGTGGTTTGTTCGACGCCGTTCGCGCTCTCGCGCCACGTGGTCAGTTCCAGTGTCTGAAGATACCCGAAGCGCTGGAGGCAGAGATCATACCGCGCCTTCAACGCGGCGACGCGGGCGTCGTCGAGCGCCGGCATGAAATCCGGGCGGGCTGACCATTCGTCGCGGGGATGGTCGCCGAAGAGAATGGAGCGCATCGTGGCGGGCCAGTCGAGGTCGTGGCTCTCGCGGACGATCAGGCCGTGCAACGCCAGTTGCCAGACCGGCACGATCTTGTCGATCAGGCTGGTGATCGGCCATTCGGGATCGCAGCGGTTCAGCATGAACGCGTTGCCGCACTGGACCATGCAGTCGGCCGGCACGGCGGCGTAGAGGAAGCCGCACTCGGTACCCACCGCGCCGAACACGCGCCGGCCTTCGCGGAGGATCCGCTCGGTGCCCGCGGCATAGTCGCCGCGCGACCCGCCGTAGCGCGGATGGTGATTGCACTCCAACGGATTGCCCATCCCGTCGGTGTAGCACATCCCGCGCAGCCCGAGCGCCTTCATGCGCTGTAGTTCCGCACCGAGACGCTCGTCGCCCAGGGCCGGCGGCCAGGTAAGGTAGGTCTCGCCGCCGCCCCAGAACCCGCGCAGATCGAGATTGCCCCATTGATCGTGCAGGCAGATCTCGGGATCGAACAGGGGCGACGACTTGTACTGGCTGAGGTAGTTGTCATGCACGTTCATCTGGTAGCCGAGGCGGTTGCCCCACGCCACCAGGTCGCGGAACCCGTCCTCGCCGCCGAGCCGCGGCTCGATGGGAAACCGCGACGGCCACTGACCGTCATGTCCGCCGGGGTTCCACCCGACGCTCTGAGTCAGGACGTGGCCGATGCCGGCGTCGTGCAGGCGTTGGAGGCCCGCTTTCGCCTCAGCAAACGTCAGCGTGGCGACAAAGGGCGCCTCGGTGCCGCCGTCTTTCTCCCCAGCCATGAATCCGCGCCGGTACATCCCGTGGAACATTTTGATGATGTAGGCCGGCAGCAACGCGGCCACTTCGGGCGACTCGGCGGCGCGCTGGGCCAGGGTCGGCTTGCCCAGGTCTTCCATGACGTGCCGGCGCAGCCGTTTCGCGGCGGCCACCACGATGTCCTGATGCGGCGCCACCGGCACGAAGCGGATGGCGCGCGCGCGCCGGTTGACGGGATCGGGCCAGAACTGCCGCAGCGAGAAGGCAAAGCCGGTTTCGCCGTCGCCGTTGCCGTCGGTCGCCACGCGGCATTCGGTGTCGCTGGCGCCGGCGGTGGCCAGCGCCACCAAGCCGCCCGTGGGCGACTGCACGGCGCACACTGGCAGTGTAGGCAACAGCTCCCAGCGCGCTTGTTCGCCGTAGACCATGAACCGGTCGGCGGTGCGCGGTTTGTTGGCGGGATCGCAAAGCATGCCGCTTTGGAGCGGCAACAACAGCCGGCCGCCCCGGCCGCAGCGCATCAGGCCGGGGAGCAGGTCGATGGCGAACACCCGCAGGACGGCCGGCAACCGCTCCTGCAGCTCCGCCGGATCGAAGTGCACCACGAGTTCGCCCCGTTGCACGTGCAGGCGCAGCACGAACCGGAACTCATACTGGCTGCTGCTGGGGGCCAGGATTATCTCGCCGTCATTCACCGCGGCAACATTCGGCACGAACTCGCGGGCCGTGAATCTGCTGCGCTCCATCTTGTCATACACGGCGACACGGCAAAGCGGCGGCGGCCCCCAGGAGCGGCGGTGCGCGAGATCGTGCA
>CAZZCT010000304.1:0-5382 GCA_964652365.1 uncultured Lentisphaerales bacterium | reverse complement strand
CGGCCACAGCGGTGTAGTGCCGATTGTAGCGGATCTGCTGGGCGACGCAGAGTTTCAATCTTTTCACCCCGGCCAGTTCAGCCAGAGCGACAGCCTGGCCGAAGTCGTTCGTGACCGGCTTGGCCACCAGCGGATGACAGCCCGCCTCCAGGCACTGCTTTGTCTGCGCGAAGTGCAGTTCCGACGGCGTGTTGATCAGCACCGCGTCGGGCTTCAGTTCGGCCAGCGCCCGGCCAAGATCTTTGAAGAGGGCTGACTCCGGCAGTCCGAGATCGCGGCCCGCCGCGAGGCCGGCGTCGCTGACGTCCACGACGCCGACGCACTCATACCACGGCTTGGTTTTGAGCACTCCGTGCATCTGGTGGCTGATGCCGCCCATTCCGACGATGAGACAGTTGGTCGGGGCTGACTCATTCATTTCTTGGAGTCTCCTTGGATAACACTACCCGCCAGGTGGAACACCGCCGGGGCGACCAGCGGCACATCGGCCGCTGGATCGATGGGCCCGCCATCGCCGAGACCTCGCCAGGTTCCGGTGCGCAGCGAGAGGCGCTGCACGGTCTGGCAGCCTGGCTCTGCTACGGCCAGGCGCCGCGCCGGCCCACCGGCCAGCGCGACGGTGAAACTGTTCGCCGCCAGGTCGGCGGTGATGGCGATGGTCGTCCAGGCATCCTTGGTGTACTTCCCGATCTCCAGCAACTGTCCACCGTCAGCCGCCTGGATCAGGCCGGTCTCGGTCAGGTACACGCGCACGGGCCGGCGGCTATCGGCAGCGCAAAGCTCGATCTCCAGGCGGGCGTTCGCCTGCGCTGTCTTGAGCCGAAGATCGACGCGGAGCTTCGGGGACTCCGGGAACGTGCGCACCGCGCGGGCATAGTCGAAGGGATCGCCGTCGCGCAGTTCCAGACAACGCTCCCCGTTGTCGTCCACGACCGACACCGGCGCCCATTTCGGGCTGTAGAGATTCCACCCCGGCACGACTGCGCCGGGCGTCGCCTTCGCGAAGTCGTCTGTCGGAAACACGGTCTCGTCAGGTTTGACCGGCATCGGGATACGCGCCACCCAGATATCCTCCTTATTCATGCTGTAGACAATCCACATCGCCTGCTTGTCTGCGAACGTACCGTCATCGGCCCACTCGGCCAATCCGCGCACGTATTGCGCGCCGAGGTCCTTGTACTTGCCCTGGTAGCGCAGGCGTGGCAGTTCGCCGTGGATGACGCGCAGGTCGCGAAACGTCTGTCCGTCATTGCCGTGAACCAAAGCCAACGGATAGCGTTTCTCCCGGCGAGGATCAGGATTGTAGGCGAGCGCGAAGCGACCATCGGCCGTTCTCTGCCCCCAGATCTTCCCCGACCCAGCTAGGAGTGTCGGCGGCTGGACCGGCTTCGACCAGGTCGTGCCGGCGTCCTCCGATAGCGTCACGAATCCCATCTTGCACAGCCCTACCAAGTCGCCATCTGCGCGATGGTAGAAGCAGAATGCCTTGCCGAACTGGCACCAGCCCGGGATCTTGAGTGTGGGATCGTCGTGCCATTTCATCCGGCGGTCGCCGAGAAACCTGCCATAGTCCTGCTGCTCCAGCAGCAGGTTGTTTCCAGCCGCTTCGCGGCATGCAGCGACAAATACCGGGTCGGAGGCAGTATCGAAGGGTGGCGGCTGATCAGGCAAGGGGGTGACCAGGGTGAAGACCTTGTCCAGTTGATGCTCGGCGGTGATTCTGCGCACGAGCAGCACCTTCTTTGCGGCTTCACTGACCGTGCCATCCGCTGACTTGCCGGCGCATAAGGCCAGCATACAGCCGTTCGATGCCCGATAGAAATGAAACCGGCAGGCCCAGGCGTTCTCGCGCGGGAAGAGATCGGCTGGTTCCGACCACCTGAGTTCGTCCGTCGAGGTGGCATACACGACCTTGTACGGCGGCGCGTCCTCGTCCTTGGGGGTCATGGCCCAGGCCGCGTAGAGCCGCCCCCTCCAGACAGCCAGATCCTGGTGATGGGCGTAAGTCCAGCCGTTCCCGTCCGCGAGTTCCGGGCTGTTGCGACTGGCGCGCAGCACCTGAATGTTGTGGACCCCAACCACGGGTTTGAGCCCGCCGTCCGGCAGTTGCAGGTTGACGCGCCGTTGTTCGTCGCCCTGAACCTGGATCGGCGATGGCGGCGGAGGCAGGTAGGTATACGCGGTCGCGGGCACCGGTGCCTCCTTGCCGCCGGGCGGCGTCCAGAACAGGCGCAACTCGGCCTTCTTCCCACTCTTGGCGCGGATGAAGAAGTATTCGACCACGATGGCGGACGGTGCGGCCTTCGCAAACGTCGCCTTCCCGGTACGGGCGCTGTCTGGGGCCCAGCCGTCAATGACCAGCTTGCCGTCGATCTTCACGCGCACGCCGGTGTCGGCCTCAGCCCGGAAGGCATATTCGCCATCCATGCCAGGCGCGAGCAAGCCACTGAACCGGAGACCCCAGTCGTTGTCCCCTTTGTCCATGGCGGCGATGTCCGGTACGGAACCTGACTCGGCCACCCGCTCGAGTGCGGGGTTACCGAAGCGTTCATAAGCGAGACCTGGCTGGAGTTTGGGCTGGCCGGCTGCATTTCCGGCGACCGGATCGGTGGCAAGCACGGCGCTGCCAGCCATGAGTACGGCCACCGTCCATATTCTCAACATTCGAGTTGCGTTCATTTGCTCGTTTCCTTGATGGCTTGCCATTCCAAGGTCCACGCGCCGACTCCGACGCGGGTGAGCTTGCTGTGTCGGACGCCCGAAGTGACGACGGG
Organism: uncultured Lentisphaerales bacterium; assembly: GCA_964652365.1. Taxonomy (GTDB): domain Bacteria; phylum Verrucomicrobiota; class Kiritimatiellia; order RFP12; family CAZZCT01; genus CAZZCT01. Next base: position 2,608 of record CAZZCT010000304.1, on the reverse strand, counting down.
GAGGTCGCGGTTCAGGCGCAGATGGTACAGGATCCGGTCATTGGAACGGTTGCAGTTCACGTCGACCTCGACCCCGCTTGGCAGCCGGAGCTTCGACTCGAATTCTTCCAGGGCCGCCACAGGACGCGGGGCGAAGCGGATCGCCTGCCATCCCGGCTCCGCTGGTTGCAGCCCCATGACGTACTGGATGAGCATGGCGATGGGCGTAACCGCCCACGAATGGCACCAGGTGGCGTTGGCCTTCTGCTCCAGCCGCCAGACTTCCATCGCCGCGGTGGCGCCCTGGTCAAGCATGGCCGCCCACGAGTTCGGGTCGCGCCCGGCAATATGAGAATAGGCGAGGTCGGGTTGCTCTTCCCTGAACAGCGCGTGCAGGAGAAAATAGGCCAGGTGCGGGCCGCAGGCCATGCGCTTCCTAGCCAGCAGGCCGAGAATCGCCGGCTTCTGTGCATCGTCGGCCGCGTTGGCGTAGAGCGCCAGCGCATTGGCGTGCAGCGAGGCGTGCGTTGACCCGCGGCGGTCCACAAACACCCCCTGCGCGCGGTCGAAGAAGGCGGCGTGGATCGCATGGCGTAAGGCGGCGTTGTCCGCCGGTTCCAGCCCAGCCTGCCGCCGCAGGCGGGCGACCGCCTCGTGCGCCCCGAACCAGAGCAGGTTCATCACGGCATGCGGCTCGCCGTCCTTGCGGTCATAGCCGTCGGCCATGGTGCCGTAGGGGTGATCCACCAAATCCCAGGCTTCGCCCGGCGGGATCGTAATCAGGCCGTGTGCATCGGCGAAACGGCGGTAGCGAGCCAGCACACCCTCGGCCACCGGCAGGAATTCGTCGAGCAGCGCCCGGTCACCGGTCTGCCAGTAAAGAAACTCGACCTGTTCCGGGAACAGCAGGCTGAAGTCGGCGATCTCGAAGTTGAAGTTGCCCGGAGCGATGCAGAGCAGGCCCGGGGTGACGCGCGCCGTGGCGGCGAACTGGCCGAGCGCCTTGCGCATCAGGCGCGTATCGCCGCTGTAGCGTGCATGCGTCTGCATGAAGTGGGGCATGTCACCAAGATACTGCCCCTTCTCGCGATTCGGGCAATCCACGCTGCCCTCCTGCGCGCACCAGGTGAGCGCTTCGGCGCAGAGGTTCCAGACCCGATCGAGGAACGGGTCGCTGGCGTGGAAGCGCGCAGCGTCCGGCATGGGATAGTTGCGGGCGTCCACCCAGACGTTCTCCGAGGAAAGCGGCGCGGTGCTGTGCAGCACCTCGACGTAGCGAAAGCCCTTGTAGTCGAATGGTTCCAGCACGCACTCGGCCGCGCCGCTCAACGTCCAGAACTCCTGGTAGACGCAGTTGCAGCGGGTGCGGTAGCGCGCCGTGCCGTCCGGTTCGAGTTCCTCGGCGTGACGGATCTCGACGACATGTCCGTCACGGCCGGGCAGGCGCAGGCCGAAGGTTCCGGCCAGCGAACGCCCGAAATCGAGCAGGAAATGCCCCGGCCCGAGTTCGCGCACGCTCGCTGGCGCGAGGCGGCGGTGATCGAGCGGCGGCGTCGGCTGCGGCAGGAAGACGTAGTCCTTGGCTTTCAGCGCCACGGCGCTCGGCGCGCGCCACTCGCGGTCGTCGAAACCCGGCTCACGCCAGCCGGTCGGCAGCTCCCGCGCATCCCAGTTCTCCTGAAAAGCCGTCATGGAGCCGATCATGCCGCCAGAGTGCGTGGGCAGGTAGTATGACTCGGGAGATCGCCGCCGGAAATGATCCTCGGCCGTGACCGTGGTTTCCTTCCCGATGATCCGGTACTTCCATGTGGCGTCGGAGACAATTGTCGCCACTCCGCCATCCGCGCCCGTGATATCGAGCGCGGCCGCTGTGCCCATCCGGTGGTCGGCGCTATTCCAGACGCGCGTGAGCAGTCCCTGGTAGTACACGTGGACCGCCAGCACGTTCTCGCCCTCGCGCAGGAACGGGGTGAGGTCCCACTCGCTCATGAAGTACTGCCAGACAAAGCCCGGCGCCGGCCCCTGGCCCACGAAATGGCCGTTGACCCACACCTTGGCGTAATCGTCGGCCGTGAAGCGCAAGCGCGCCGTGCGCGGCATGGCAGCGAGCTTGAAGCTCCTGCGCAGCAGCATGTGGACGTTGGCCAGGCCGGGCCGGTGCGCGGCCAGCACCCGCCGTGCGATTGCCTCGCGATCCCGATAGCGCCCGAGCGTCTCGATCGGGGCCAGCCCGTCGAAGCGAGGGTCCTGGAGCCAAAGTGTGCCACTGGGGAATACCGTCATACGCACCTTTCCGTTTCACTCCCGGCCCGTTCAGCGTATTCGCGGAACAGCCGGAGATAGAGCTGGTAATCCGCGAGGCTGACGCCGGGTGGCGTCTGATGGTCGCAGCCGATGACCAGGCCGCCCTGCCGGGCGACCGGCAGCAAGCGCTCGAACTCCCGGCGTATCGCCGCCTCGCCCCGGCTCATGACCATCTTGTCGAACGCGCCGAGCATCAGGAACCGGGGGTGCGCGGAGCGGATGCGGGCCACATCCACGCCCGACTGCCGTTCGAGCGGCAGGATGCCCTCGATGCCCACCGCTTCGAACCAGGGGATGGCGGACTCGACCTGGCCGTCGGAATCCA
>CAZZCT010000303.1:0-5429 GCA_964652365.1 uncultured Lentisphaerales bacterium | reverse complement strand
GGGCTCTGCCATAGTTGTTGCTGGCCGCAGCCGTGTAATTCAGCGTGGCGGTGCGTATGCCGGCGGACGGCCCGGTCAGCGACAGGAAGTGGACCAGTTCCGTCTCGATGCCCTTGCCGGAAACCGGAGTCGTAGCCGTGCCGGAGGTCTGGTTGGCGTTCACCGTCAGGGTGCCGGGGTACTGCTGCAGCGCCGACGGCGCGAAGGTTACGGTGACGTTGCTGCTGCCGCCGAACGGCACCGTGAAGGCCTGTGGCACCGCCACATACCCGGCCGGAACGGTGACCGAGGCCACCGAAAGGTTTTCACTGCCGTCGTTGTGGACCGCCAGGATCAGCTGCTTGATCGTGTTGGTGACGACGTCGCCAAAGGCCATCGTGCCAGTCAGCCGGATCACCCGGGTATTGGTGATGGTCAGCGCTTGCAGATCGGACCAAGGCGACTCCACGACCTGATGATCGCCGCAGCGGGCCTGCGCGCGCACATCGAAGTTGCCGATCGTCTGCCAGGTGTTGGAGTGGGTCGCCGCGCTGGACCAACTCGACGTCTGGCCGTTGCCCCAGTCGAACTGGTACTGGACCGGATGAGAGGGATAGGTGTTGGTGGCCAGAGCCGAGAATGCCAACCAAGTGCCGCGCACACCGGCATCCGGCCCGTTCAGGGAAGGCTTCGAGACGGACTCGACCGGCACGCCGTTGCCCGAAACCGCACAGGTCGGACCGCCCGACGTGTGGTCCGCGGCGACCGTGAGGGTGCCGCCGTAAGCCTGCACCGCGACTGGCGCGAAGGTCACGGTCACGTTGCTGCTGCCGCCGGCAACCACGGTGAAGGACTGCGGAGCGGCGGTGAAGCGGGAAGGCGTCGAGATCGAACTAACGGTGAACGGACCGGTACCGTCATTGTGGACTGTCAGCGTGCGGTCGTCGCTCAGGCCGACCGACGTGTCCCCGAAGGCCAGGTCGCCAGTCAGGCGGATGATCGCCGTGTTGGTAATCGACACGCTCACCGGATCGGACCACGCCGACACGACGACCGCGTTGGTTGCCGAACGGGCCTGCGCGCGCACGTCAAAACTGCCCGTGGCCTGCCAGGCGTGCGACTGTGTGGCGCTGGCCCAGGCGGAGGTGTTGCCGTCGCCCCATGCGAAACGGAAGCTGTTCGCGTAGCCGTAGCTGTTGCTGGCCACGGTCGTGAACTGAAGTAGGTCCAGCCGTGTGCCGCTTGACGGTCCATCCAGGTCCAACACGAAGACCAGTTCGGCTTCGCGACCGGAGCCGACCAGGGCCGCGGTGTTGTCGCCGTCAGTCTTGTTACAGACAACGGTCAACGGGCCGTCGTAGGACTGCACGGCCGCGGGCGCAAAGGTGACGGTGACCGTGTGGCTGCCGCCGGCGGGCACGGTGAAGTCGGTCTCATCGACCTGGTACCCTGCCGGCACGGTGATGTCGGTGACTTCGATGGGCGTGTTGCCGTCGTTATAGATCGTCAGGGGACGTTGCGCCGTCAGATTGGTGGCTACCAACCCGAAACTGAGGTCGCCATCCATGCGGATGATGCGCGTGTTCGCATGATTGACCACAAACTCGCCAGTCACGCTGGTGCGTAAACCGAGTTTCTCCGAGTTGGTCGGTTGCACGCTGCCGCCGGCTCCGCCCGTGCCGTCCGGATCGCGGCTGTAGTAATAACCGTCGAACTCGACCTGCGTATAATATGCGTTGGTGCTGGCTTCTTGTCCGGAAATCACGCCTTCAAACCGGTTGCCGCCGACGGGCGTCATGCCGACCGAGTTCCAGCTACCGGCCGGCAACTGTCGGTAATAGAGGGTTGCGCGCTGGTTGATGGCCGGCACATTGGTGTCCAAACTCACGACATCACAGCGGGCTGTCACGGCCTGACCCGAAGTCGGGAAACTCGGCAGGATGGGGGTGACGTCGGGCGTCACCGTGACATCCGCGGGGGCGAAGGAGATGGCCAAATTGTCGATCACGATCGCGGCGTTCAACCGGTTTGCAGAGGTGTCGCCGGTGCCGCTGTCCGTGCGCACGATGCGCACGTAGCGCACATCCCGCCGGTTAACCTTCACCGGGGCAGCGCGCTGATAGAGCGGTGTTGCAGCCTTGGATGGGTAGTTGGTGGCCATCACCGTGACCCAACCGGCAGAGGCCAAAACATTGGTCGTCACCTGTACCTCGATCGCCCCCCCGTAGTTGATGGCACGCATGCAGGACGTGAGGTAGATGGTACCAACGCCCTCGCCCAAGTATGGCGAGCGGACGTAGGCGCCCTGCATGCTGCGCAGATAGAGACACGGCTTCGTGCCGCCGTCTGGAACGGCCCCGCTCCACGAGGCCACCAACGTTCCGCCGCCGGCGTACCATTGGCTGCCACCCGAGACCGACTGATACCAGTTCGTATAAGGATTATCAACATCCGGTGGCCAGGACGATGCCGGATCAGCCGACCAGCCAGAGAAGTTTGCGAATCGCACAACGCTCAGCGTGGATGAGACCGTGTAGGTGGTGGTGATGGAGTACACTGGGCTGACCGCGCCGGTCCCCGTGAAAGCACACTCCACATAGTACTGCGCCGAGCCCTCAGCCAGGCGCGGCACGGTTCCGCGCCACAGGTCGCCGCTGACGTTCGTCATGGTGTTGCTGTTCCACCACGTCTGGGCGCCCGCAGCCTGCGTGCGATAGACCAACTTCATAGCCGCAATCTCGGCGTCGCCGGCACGCGTGGCGGTGATGTCGATCGTCAGCGGTTCGCCATTCGAAACGGTGCTTCCCGCCGGCGACTGCGTCAGGCCGGTCAGGTTCACGCTGGCATCAGCCCGCGCGCCCCCCGGCACGACGGCCCCCCAGACCGCCACGACGGCCAACAGGACACACGAGCGCACGGTATTGAACTTCATAGCGCGACCTCCACGAGACCACAAAAGGCGCCACACGCCTGCCACCCAGCCTGAGCAGTATTCGCTGCATCAATCAACACATCAATAAGTTAGGAAGATTGTGCCCCAAGGTCTCGCGGGCACTCCGGATAGCCCGCGCCTGCTCCACCTTAAGCGCCATTAGTATATCCCACCCGTCGCGCGGACACAATCCCAAAAGGGCGTGTCTCAGGCGGCAACCTGCATCCAACGGCCGCCCCGAGCCTTCCTGAACCACCCGGCAGCCGGCCGGAAGCTCTTCGGCCAAAGTGGACGGATGCCCCGCCGTCTGCTAGCATCCGCCTAATTCAGACGCCAAGCCGTGCACGCCAACGTGCGGCCAAAGGGGAACGTAACCACTTCCAGGTCATGATACTATGATGCTCGCACTCGTCGTTTGCCTGTTCGCCGTGCATCTTCTGGCAACGGCCGGGCTGATGCTCTATGGGCTGAACAGCTACGTCATGCTGGTGTTATGTGCGCGTCGACGCCGCGAAGTGCGCGCCGCCCGGTGCCAGGCCATGGCCGAACTGGGATCCATCCGGCAGCGCGCCGACCTGCCGGTGGTCACCACCCAGATCGCCATCTACAACGAGCTCAACGTGGCCGAGCGCGGCATCCGTGCCGTGTGCGCCATCGATTACCCGGCCGACCGCCACGAGATCCAGGTGCTGGACGATTCGACCGACGGCACGCGCGAGGTCGTCGACCGCGTGGTGGCCGAGATGCGGGCGGCGGGCCACGACGTCAAGGTGCTGCGCCGCGTGCAACGCATCGGGTTCAAGGGTGGCGCCCTGGATGCCGGCGTGGCCCAGGCGCGCGGCGAACTGCTGACGGTCTTCGACGCCGACTTCGTGCCGTCGCCCGATTTCCTCTTCTCGATGGTGCCGTTCTTCATGCACGACCCCGAGTTGGGCTTCGCGCAGGCCCGTTGGGGGCACCTCAACCGCCACCACTCGTTGTTGACCCATGCCCAGTCAGTCGGGATCGACGGCCATTTCGTGGTCGAGCAGATCGCCCGCGGCTGGAACCGCCTGTTCATGAACTTCAACGGAACCGCCGGCGTCTGGCGCCGGACGGCCATCGCGGCGGGTGGCGGCTGGCAGTGGGACACCTTGACCGAGGACCTGGACCTCTCCTACCGCGTCCAGTTTGCCGGCTGGAAAGCGCTCTACCTGCCCGACGTGGTCGTGCCGGCCGAACTTCCGGAGACCGTCACCGGTTTCCGCACCCAGCAGTTCCGCTGGGCCAAAGGGTCGTTCCAGACCCTGCGCAAGCTGGTGCCGGAACTGCTGCGCCAACCCGTCTCGCGCTTCAAGAAGCTCGAAGCCCTGCTGCACATCGGCGGCTATGCCGTGCACCCCCTGATGTTCGCCCTCTCCCTGCTCGCACTGCCCATGCTGTGGGTCTGCCAGTCCTATGCGCCGCCGCGCTGGTTCTACGCCCTGCTCTCCCTGCCGCTGATGCTGTCGATCTTCGGGCCGAGCCTGCTCTACGTCGAAAGCCAGCGGGTGCTCGGGGGGCTGCGTGAAGCCATGCGCAGCGTCCTGCTGATGCCGTTCCTGATGGTGATCGGCGTGGGGCTGGCCTTCTCGAACACCCGCGCCATCGCCGAAGCGCTGATCGGAAAGCCAAGCGAGTTCGTGCGGACGCCCAAACGCGGCAGCCGCGAAGTGGCGCGCTACCGCGAACGCGTTCCGTGGGTCGCGCTGGTGGAGATCTGCCTCGGGCTCTATTGCTGCGTAACCATCTACGTCTACGTGCACGCCCACCAGATGATGGCCGTGCCTTTCCTCTGTATCTACGCCGCCGGCTACCTGTATATGGGGTGGATGCCGATCTACCATGCAGTGCGATCATCCGACGGGCGCTGACGCGCCCGGACTCGCCGCCACAGCAGCTGGTCACCCGCGAAGAGGAAGCGGCCGGCAAAGTCGCACCCGTCCAACAGCAGGGGCAGCCAGAAGCGGTCGTCGGCCCACATGGCATCGTACGGGATCGCGGTGATCGGGCACCAGAACGGTAGCGCCTCGTCTGTCTCTGTGACCGTGCCGGTCAGAACGCACGCCGTGAACACCTCGCACTGCAAACCATAGCCGTCGACAAAGGCAAAGCGCAGCCGGCCGGCCAGCCGCAGGTGACCGGCCGTCACGCCCACCTCCTCGCGGGTCTCGCGCACGGCCGCCTGAAGCGGACTCTCGCCCGCTTCGATGCGCCCGCCGGGCGCGTTGACCTTCCCCGCGCCCAACCCGCGCTTCTTGTGGATCAGCAGGAGTTCGTCGCCGCGGCGCACAAAACACAGCACGGCCCGCTCGGTGGGCCGCCAGGAACGCCAGTCAACCGGACCGGGCCGCGTGGCATCACGCTCCGGACATCCCGCGAAAACTGAGGTCGGTAGTGTCATTTGATACTTGCGAGGCTCTTGCAGCACCCCTGCAAGAGCCTGGAAACAGGGTTCAGGGTGTCAGGGTTCAGGCGGAAATCGCATCCTGAACCCCGA
>CAZZCT010000302.1:0-5437 GCA_964652365.1 uncultured Lentisphaerales bacterium | reverse complement strand
CGGCTGCGCCGCGCTGGGCTCTTCGTGGCCTTCGTGGTGAGACCGAATTGCGCTTTTGGCTCTATCGGCGGTCATCTGCGCAATCTGCGGACAAAGTTACCCCCTCGTTTGTTCGCGGCTGCGCCGCGCGGCGGGCTCGTCCGTAACTTCAACTTTATCGACGTCGTACCCTGACGCGGGCGACACAGGGTCGCCCCTCCATGGCGTCCGCGGGCGCTGGAGGGCCGGGCCTGTCCCGGCCGCATGGCTTCCGCACGAAGCACCAACGTCACGCTCGTAGCAGTGTCTGCGCGGTCACCCACGCCCGCGCGGCGGGCCGGTCTGCAACAGCCGGAATGCGCGTTGCCGCGACACCCTTTTCGCAGTTGCACAGCGACGCCCGGCAGCTTATGATACGGTCTTGATCGAATCATAACTGGGCCTCCGCATGGCAACGGTACCCGATCGAATCGTGACCACCCTGAAGCGCCGGATCGTGCGCGGCGCGTTGCATCCCGGCGACCGGCTTCCAGACCGGCGCACGCTCGTGCGCACGTTTGGGGCCAGCCCGGGCTCGGTCCAGACGGCGCTGCAGCGGCTGATCGACGAGGGTTTTGTGACGGTTGGCGCCCGCAAACACGGCACCTTCGTGGCCACCCGCCCGCCGCACCTGCACCACTACAAGCTGCTCTTCCCCTACGCGCCCGAATACCCCGGCGAGTTCTGGCGCGTGCTGCGCGAGCAGGCCGCGGCGATGAGCGCGGCGACGCCGCGCGAGTTCTCGTTCTTCTACGGCCAGGGCGGGCACCGCGACGTCGAGTCGTATCAGGAACTGGTCGAGGACGTGCGCGCCGAACGCGTGGCCGGATTGATCTTCGCGTCGGGCGCCGCCGAGTTCAAGGGTACCCCGATCCTCGACCAACCGGGGATCGCGCGCGTGGCCATTGCAGATACCTACGAACTGCCGGGCATCCCGAAACTGCACGTCGACCTGGCCAGCTTCCTGGCCGCGGCGCTGGACGTGCTGGTGGCGCGCGGCCGCCGGCGGATCGCCGTCCTGTTCGGCTCCTCGCCGAATGACATTAACAGCCAGGCCGCGAGTGACTTTGCCGCCGGCATGGCTGCGCGCGGCCTGGCCGTCAACCCCGTCTGGACGCAGTTCGTGGATGTCTGGAGCCCGCTGTCCGCCCGCCGCTGCCTCCACCTGATGCTGAGCCGGCCCGCACGGCAACGGCCGGACGGGCTGATCCTGGCGGACGACAATTTCGTGCCATCCGCCACCGCCGGCATCCGCGACGCCGCGGTACGGGTGCCGGCGGACCTGAGCGTCGTCGCGCTGGCGAACTTCCCGGTTGGCATCACCTCGGCCGTACCGGTGATTCGCATCGGCTTCGACGCGCGGTCAATCCTCGACACACTGGCGAGGTGGGTCGACCTGTTGCGCGCAGGCCAGCACCCGCCGGCTTCACGAAGGGTGGGCGCCGTGAGCGAAGACTCCTATCGCCGGAAGCTGGGCGAACCAAAGGATCTCCCATGCGCGGGTTAGTCATCTGGGCTTTGCTCTCCTTCGCGTTGGCCGCAGGCGCCAACGACGCAGATCTGCGGCTGCCGGCCGTCTTCTCCGACGGTCTGATTCTGCAACGCGACCGGCCGGTGCCGGTCTGGGGCTGGGCGATGCCCGGCGCAGCGGTGACGGTCGCCTTCGCCGGGCAGGAGCAGAAGGCAACTGCCGACGCGCAAGGGCGGTGGACCGTCACGTTGCCGCCGATGCCGGCCCACGCGACCGGCCGGCCCCTGACCGTCATCGTCGGCGGTTCGGCACGCGCGGTGCGGACCGTGGCCGACGTGCTGGTCGGCGAGGTCTGGTTCACGGCCGGCCAGTCGAACATGATGATGGGGTTGGGCAGCGCCACGGGCGGCACGGCGTTCTACGAGCAGCACCAGGCCGAGACACGCGGCCGCATCCGGGTGGTCAACGGCCTGGGGCCACACCTGCTGGCGGACACCCCGCAGACGGACATTGCGGCAAGCTGGGCCGAGCCCACCGCCAGTTACTCGGCTGTGAGTTACTGGCTGGCCTACAAGCTGTTTGAGCACTTCAAGCGCGAAGTCCCAATCGGCATGGTCACCTACACGGCCATTGCCGGCGCCGAAGCCTGGGTGGACCGCGCCACCTTGCAGGCCGACCCGCGCCTTCGGACGGTGCTGGACGACGCCCTCGACTTCGACGCCAAGTGCTACAACGGGGTGATCGCCGCCATCGCCCCGTTCGCCGTGCGCGGCATCGTCTACTACCAGGCCGAGTATAACGGTTTCGGCGAGCGGGCCGTGCAGTTTCGCGCCTTGTTCCCGGCACTGATCGCCTGTTGGCGCCGCGCGTGGCAGCAACCGAACCTGCCGTTCCTGTTTGTGCAACTGCCAGGCTTCATCGCCGCGGAGGCACCGGCCAACGCCATCGACATGGACCCCGCCACCCTGGCCAGATACCGCACCGTTTCGGGACGCGGAACCTGGACCGAGGTGCGCGAGGCGCAACTGCTGACCTGGCGGTCCACGCCGCACACCGGCATGGCGGTCGCCATCGATCTCGGCGAGCCTTACGACATCCACCCGCCCAACAAGGAACCGGTGGCCCAGCGGTTGTTCCTCCAGGCCCGCCACGTCGCATATGGCGAGAAGCTCGTGCACAGCGGCCCGATACCGACCCGGACCGAGGCGCGCGGCGCTGCCCTCGTCGTCTCGTTCGATCAGATCGGCGCCGGACTGACCGCCCGCGGCGGCGAACTGAAGGGCTTCCTTCTGGCCGGGGCAGACGCGGTGTTCCATCCGGCAACGGCCGCCATCGATGGCGCCTGCGTGGTCGTGCGCAGCGCACAGGTGCCGTCGCCGCGGCACCTGCGCTACGCCTGGGATGGCTGTCCGGACGCGACGCTGTACAACACCGACGGACTGCCGGCCACGCCGTTCCGCTGGTCGGACTGGACGCGTGCGCCGCAACCGGACAGCGACAGTTTCGACTGGCCAAACGGCAGCTTCGAGGAACTGGACCGCGCCGGGCGTCCGGCTGCGTGGCGGCTGGGCCCGGGCACGGCTGTCACCGCGACACGCGCTTCGGACGGCCGCCAGTCCGTGGTCCTGACCAACGCGAACGCGAGCGCGCTGTTCATCACCGGCATCACCGCGGGGACGGGCGCCTACTGGAATGCCCCACCCCTAACGGGTGTGTCCGTGCGCCCCGGCTGCCTGATCAGCTACGGCGTCGACCTCGCCGTCGAACCCGGCGACGGCGAGCAGGCCCTGTACTGCAATCTCTGCCAGGATGACTGCGCCTCCGGCTACCAGGCCTGGGGCGGCCTGCGCACGGCAACAACCGCGCAAGCGCACTTCGTCACGCGAACCATCGTCCAGCGGGCGACCGACACCATTGCCCCCAGCCACTTCTGTTACCCGGATGCCGCTGGCGCCCGGCTGATCTTCCAGGGTGGCCGAAAACCCGGCAGACTGTATGTTGACCACCTCACACCCGTGCGCATCCTGCGCCCGACCCTGACGCTCTCGGCCCCCGGCTCGATCGCAATCGGACCGGTGGCGCCGGGCGTAACCGCCGTCTCTGCCGAACTGCGCGTGGGCAACGGACAACGCGCGACCTTCCGGCAACTCCTGCGCGACGACGACACGGGCACTGAGTTCGAGACCATTCTGTACGGAACCGCGGCATTCGCGGCGGATGGCATGGGCCCGCAGCAGAAGCTCATCGCGCCGACCGATCATGTCGGCGCCATCCTGGCCGGTCCGGATGCCGAGCATTTCGAGTTCGTTGGCGCGCATGCCGATGCGGCGCGGCGGCAGTTGCGGTTGATCGGCGACGACGGCCAGGGCGGACTGGCGGGGGGGGCGCAGGCTGAACACGAGGTCTTCGCCATCCGGTTCACGGGCGCAGACAAGCCCGGAATCTACCGGGCAGCTTTGCGAATCGTCACCCAGGCCGGCAACGTGGGAACCCTGTCACAGGGGGAACCAGGCGAGCCGCCGGTGAACCTGTACTACATCGACCGACCAATCGCTGCGGAGGTGCGAACGAAATGAAGCTGCACACACGGGTCTCGGACGTTCCACACAGCCCGGACCACCCGGCCGCCTGGCGTGGCGCGCACCGGCACACGGGTATCCGCGGCGCATGCACGCGGGGCACGCGCGTTCTGGCGACCGGGTTGCTCGCTGCCTGCTGCAGCGTCGCCGCCACGGCCCAAGAGATGCGGCTGTGGACCACCCAGAACGGGCAGACCGTGACAGCCGCGCTCGTCGACGTCGACAAGGGGCTGGCGGTCCTGCGGCGCGAGGATGGGGTCACTGTGCGGGCAACGCTCGACAGCCTCAGCACGGCCGACCGTCTGCGGGCCACGTCCTGGCTGGCGCTGCACAAGGGCACGGGCGCCATGACGAACGCCGGCCCCGAGGTGCTGCCCGTCTTCGCCGATGGCCCCTGGAAGAGCCTGCACACGGTCTACCGGGGGCGCACGTACGATGCCCTGATGGACGCGCGCGGACGGATCGACCTCCATGTGAAGACCAACGACGTGCGCGTCGGCAAGCCGATCGTCATCCAGTTCGGCTGTCACTACTATGACCCCGCAAAGCAAGCCACCGTGGCGCGACCGGTCGTCGAATACGCGGTGCCGCCCGCGCCGCAGGTGCTGGCCCGACCCGGCAGCGTGAAGCTGGCCGGGCTCTTCGCGGATGGGGTACGGTTCACCTATACCGTGGCGTTCACCGAGAAATCCTGCACCGTGGAAGGCGAGATCAGTGATCCGCCCCGACTCTCCCTGCCCTCGAACCTCGGCTATCATGCCCAGGTCCAACGCACCTACACCGCCCCCCCGGATGCGACCTTCGAACAGATTCGGGCCCAGATGCCGGACTGGACGCTCGCGCTGACGCCGGTCGACGGAAAAGCTCAAGTCCACCCCTACTGGAAATTGCTCAAGAGCCAGCACGTGGAGCAGGCTCAGGTATGCGGGCCCTGGGCCAGTCGCAAGGCGACGATCCTTGCCCCCACGGTCAAGGTCCGCGAGACCCAGGCGCGGGTGAACGGCTATTTCTCCATCTACGTCGACATGGCGCCCTATACCGGCTTCCATGTCGGGCGTGCCGGCACCTCCGCGCAGGAGGCCGGCGAGCTCTCCATCACGATCGAGTAGCGACACACCCACGAAGATGAGGCCCCACATGTACGAGACCGTCACACGCGTGCTGATTCTGGCGATCCTGACCGGCCTTTCCGCGACGGCCCCGGGCGCCGAACGGGATGCCCCGATCGTTCCAACCCCGCGCGGCGCCGTGGTGGAGACCGACCACATGCGGGTCGCGTTCCGGGACGGCGTGCTGGTCAGCCTGCACAACAAGCTGACCGGCGAGGAGTATCTGGACACCGGCGCGGATCTGGCCAAGACCGTGCCGC
>CAZZCT010000301.1:0-5527 GCA_964652365.1 uncultured Lentisphaerales bacterium | reverse complement strand
GGTCCTTGGCCGCCTCGACATGGTAGCCGAACAGTGCGAGCACCTGGTTGACCTTGTCCACCCGCACCGACGGCTTGCCTTGTTCCAGATCCCGCACGAACCGCAGCCCGACGCCGGTCCGCTTTGCCATCTGCGCCTGCGTCAGCCCCGCGCCTCGACGCAGTTCCTTGACCTGCAAGCTGAGCGGCGTGGCTATACCCGATGTGGTATCTGAAACCTTGTCGTTCATTGAGAGTGCATCATAAAGGGTATAGCATGGGCCGTCAATGGAGGTCGTTATACCCGAAGAGGGTTATTGCTGGCGTTTCAGGCACGCTGATATACCCGACCGGGATCTACGATCAACCCGCATTGCCGCTTGATCCGAGGCAGCATCCCGGCGTTTCACTCATCCATCAAGGGCCATGACCCGTCACTACACCCACACCGGCGAGGCCGCGGCGATCGACGCTGTGAGCGGGTTGCCCGTGGTTCTCGGCGATCCGCCGAAGGTCCTGCCGGCGCCAAACCGTACGGTGGACGCTGAGACGGTCCGCAAACTGGCAGAGGGCCTGACACAAAAGACGTGGCGCAACGTGCGTGCCGAACTGTTGACGCTCGCCACGGGTGAAATCGCGTCAACGCCCATGACTTTGAACGCGCCCTGACGCTCACTGGCGACGGCATCGCCCACCGCCGTCTCGACGCCGCCGTTGCCGCCGCCTACGGCTGGCCGGCTGACCTGACCGACGACCAGATCCTCGAACGGCTGCTGGCGTTGAACCTGGCCTGACCTCGGACATGCCCTTCACCGGATCGCGAGGACGCTCGCCCTCACGCTCAGACCGCCGCGATTTGAGTCGGATGAACGGGCCGTCCCATAGGTTCCGCCCTACGGCCGCGCCACCGGCCGCGCGTGCCGCCGTCGTAGGCGGGGGCCAGGCCCAAGTCCCTGCGCCCGACACCATTTCCAGCACACATCTGGACGATTCGAGAGGATGCGGTGCCCTACGGCTGATTATGTGGGCAAAAAATCGGCTCTAAGTCCCAAATGCAGCCCACGAACAGGAGTTAAGCTGTTGATCGTTAAATGGTTACCGTGGTCCGACCCCACTTGCCCTCCAAGGCTTGGATCTTGGCCGAGATGCGGCGTGCGGGGCATGAGCCGTCATACGCTCACCCAACGCTGTTCCTGGTGCGTGAGGGCTACATCGTCATGATGGCCAACCACGAGTACGGGTATCGAGGACCTGACGCGCAGGTGTTGACCGATGCGACCTCCCACGGCCGAGCCGAGAACCTTGCCATCGTGCGCCGTCTGCGGGCGCTGGGCGGGTCATGGGCTAACCTTGAGCTGATGGCCCAGAGTGCCCAAATCGGCGTGCGTGAGAGTCGGCGCATTCATGGGCTGTACCGGGTCACGCAGGACGATCTTGTGAGTGGCGCCCGCTTTGATGATGCAGTCTGCCGCGTTTCCTTCTGTGTGGACATACATGCCCTTGACCCGACACGTAACAAAGGCATTGATCCGGCCGGCGTGAAGGTGAAGCCCTACGATATCCCACTCCGGGCGTTGATCGCCCGCGACGCGCCGAACCTCATGATGGCCGGTCGTTGTATCAGCGGCGATTTTTCCGCCCACGCGAGTTACCGTGTCACGGGCGTGGCAGCGGTGCTGGGCGAAGCGGCGGGCAAGGTCGCGGCGACCGCTGTGCAACGCGGCGTCGCTCCATGCGACGTCTCGGTTGCTGAGGTCGTGATGGGGCATCGCCAAGTGCCGGCCACCCAACCGTGAGCGTCCCTGAAGGGGTGTCGAACCCGCGACTCTGGCTGACGCCGGAAATAGCGGCCGTTCCACCGAAGGCGACATTCTGGCCGCCGATGCGACACGCGATATGCAGATCGCCGCCTTCAGCCATCCGGCGATGGAAGGGTTCATCATGTGGGGCTTCTGGGATGGCGGGCATTGGCTCGGGGATGCGCCGATGCTGCGTCAGGACTGGACGCTGAAACCCGCCGGTTACGTTTGGAGGCCAAATGAGTTCTTGGTTAGCACCCTTCGAAAAGCATGCCCTGAACCCCGTGTTGCGTTCGTGTCCAGAGCGCACGTGGGAATCGGGGGCGGTCTACAATCCGGCGGCAATCACTTGGCAGAACGCCGTCTGGTTGCTCTACCGCGCGGAAGATGTGCCGGTGCACGAGATCAGCGAAACCCGCCTTTACACGGGTCGGTTCGGGTTGGCGCGAAGTCATGACGGCGTTCACTTCGAGCGCGTGCAGAACGACCCCGTGCTGGGTCCCGGCGGACCATTCGCCGCGCTGAAGACGCGTGGGGTGGAAGACCCGCGCCTGGTGCAGATGCTGGACGGTCGCTTCCTCTTGACCTACACCGCCTTCTGCGGGACGTCGCTCTACGATTGGGCGCCTGGGCGGATTCATCTCTTTCTCGCCGAATCGCGGGATCTGGTGCATTGGAAGGAACACGGTCCGGTGTTCTCTTTCGGCGCCAAGTCGGCGGGGATCCTGCCGGTTAAGATCGACGGTCGTTTCGTGATGTACTACGGCGATCATGACATCCATCTGGCCGAGTCTCCGGACGGCGTCAACTGGACGCCCACCGGGCGCGTTGTCTTGGCTCCACGACCGGGTTTCGCCGATGACGGCGGTGTGGAAGTCGGCCCGCCTCCGCTACTGACGAAACACGGCATTCTGCTAATCTACAACATGATCTCGGCTAAGCAACCATACGAATACGCGGTCGGCTACGCCCTTTTGGACCGCCACGAACCGTGGCGCGTTCTGGAGCGCGGCGAACAGCCGATCCTGCGCGGTGAACACGCCTGGGAGCGCTCGCGGCGCTTCGACGAGAGCGTCATTCGCGGTGCGCATGTGCTGTTTGCCTCTGGTGCGGCGATCTTGGGCGACCGATTCTTTCTCTACTACGGATGCGGCGACGAGACCGTCTGCGTAGCCTCTACCGATTGGAGTGATGCGCGATGAATGAACTGACAGGTATTGTGGACTATGGCAACGTCGGGACGTTGTTCAGCGACTGCTTCTCGCCCATGGCGTTGGGCGCTGAGGATAGCGATCAGCTCGGCGTGAGCAAATTCTATTTCAAGGGGCTCAACGACGGGTCCAACCTCCCGTTCTTCTTCCCGTTCCTGCGGGTCTTCTTGCATGGCGCGGCTGGGTGGGAGTCGGTGGGCGTCACGCGGCGGCAATCGTTCCCGTGGGGCTGGGAGGAAGAAGGTGCGACCGATACCTGCGCGATCCGCCAGCAGGTCTTCTTCGTGGAGGCCGGGCGCGCGGAGGTCGTGTGGCAGGTGACGGGTTCTGGGGCTTTGCCCCGGCTGGCCGTCCGGGGCGGTGCCTACGCCAGCCGGACGACATTCTCCGGCGAGGTAACGCCCGGTGGCGTGCTACTGCGCCTCGACACGCCGTTCACGAACGTCTTCATGAAGCAGGACGGTCGCTGGCAAGCTCAACTGCGCATCGACGGACGAACCCGTGTGGGTGGCGGCTTCGTAGTCGGCAAGGGCGTACACTCGGTTCCACTGCACGTTGACGCGACACCGGTCGACCATATCGAGAGCGTGCAGGATATGGGCTACTGGTTCGAGATCGCGGCGCAAGGGGGCGCGTTCCGCGCGAGCATGACGTTGTCACTCGACGGAGCGCCGCCGACGCCGATGGATGCCCCGGCGATCGATACGGCCATGGCCCGCTGGAGTCAACACCTCGACTCATGGCCCGCTGTTGTCCCCGACACCCGCTACTGGCGTAGGAAGTCCGCGCAGGCGGTGGCGGTCAGCCTCGGGTGTGGCGTGCGCTTTCCCGGGTACGGCAACTTCGGCAACGACATCGGCATCGTCTCGGCCTGCAGCACCTGGGCCTCGACGGTCTTCTTCTGGGACCATGCGTTCACCGCCGGTCTCTACGGGTTGATCGATCCGCAGTGGCTGGCGAGCACCGTGCGCTTCTTCCTCAAGCATACCTCCGGTGGTCGCATGGGGCCTGGCATCTTGATCGCCTTCCCTGAATATGCCAAGACCGACCACTTCATGGACTGTTACGCGCCGGTCTTCGCGTGGATGGTCGCCAAGGTCCACCAGTGCGGACGTTCGGACCTGCCGCTGGCGGAGATGTACCCGTACCTGAAGGACTTTCACGAACACTGGTTCACCACCAGCGACCGCGACGGCGACGGCATCCCCGAGTGGCGCAACAGCGGTAACCCGGCCGACGACTCTCCGCTCTACGATGCCTACACCGACAAACCGGGCAAGACCGCCTGCTTCGCCCTGCCGCCGTTCCCGACCGTCAACATGTGTGCGTTCCTGATGATGGACGCGCGCTGCCTGAAGCAGCTTGCGTTGGCGTCGGGCAACGAGGCCGACATTGCGCACTGGGATGCCCGTATCGCCTTCCTGAGCCGTGCGCTGATGACGCGGATGTGGGATGAGCAGGACCTCTTCTTCTACGATCTGAACCCGCAGGGCGAGATGACGCGCATACGGACCTTCTTCGGCCTGCTCCCGTTGTGGGCGGGTGTGGAGATGCCGGTGGAGACGGCGCGCGCCGCGATCCGGAAGCACCTGTTGAATCCCGAAGAGTTTTGGGGCGACATCCCGTTCCCCAGCGTGGCCTACAACGAACCCACCTACGACGCCAAAGGCTACTGGCGTGGCCGCTGCTGGCCGCACATCTACTTCTTCCTGACGGAACTGCTTCAGAAGTATGGCTTTGAGAAGGAAGCTGACGAAGCGCGGGCGCGATCACCGAGGAGAACGGCCGGCTGGCGCTGTCGGTCTACGATTTCAGCCAGAACCTCGTCGACATCTGGCGCGGTTCGCAGTTCGAGACGCGGCGGAAGATCCTGGAATGCGTCACTTCAAACCGCGTACTGACCTCCACAACTCTTTGCGTGACAAACAGAAAGCCATTAGATTGTCTGGCCGAACGGCCGTTTATGGTGGATGGTCGGGGCGGCTCGAGGGACTTCCAACCGTCGCAGGCCGTCGCCCCGTTCGCCAGCCCGTTCCTCGGCCCCGTCGAGCGGGTTCTCCTGGACGCCGTGAGACTGGTCCAAAGGGCGGCATGAACCGCCGCCGGCGCATGCGGTGCCCATGTGCGCGTCTGCCGTGGAACCGCCGCAACTGCCACCCGCCATCAGTGCATCTCCACGGCTACCGACCCGATGCCGGAGCGCAGGTAGTTGAAGCGCACGTTGGGGTGGTCGGCCAGGAGCGACATCGGAACCGCGGCGTCGGGGATGCGCTTGGCGACCATCAGGGCCGTCAGGCGGATGCCGAACGGGTTGTCGTGGTGCCCCGGGTGCCAGATCGAGATCGTCTCGGCCTTCCAGGTCTCCAGCGGCCCCACCGTCATCGCCTCAGTGGGCACCAGCGCCACGTTGCCGCCGCCCGAGGTACGCGCGTTCTGGGTGATCGTCACCGGGTGCAGCTTCACGCGCCGGGTCTTGAGCGCGCGGTACTCCGCCGGCGTGGGCGGACGGTGCGCATAGCGGCCGGTGCGCGGCAGTGGG
>CAZZCT010000300.1:0-5541 GCA_964652365.1 uncultured Lentisphaerales bacterium | reverse complement strand
GGTCAAGAGCACGAAACTGCGGCAGGCTTCGCGGCAACTCTCGCAGAACAGGGACCGGATGACCGGGATGACCGGGCTTGACTCCCCGGCCTTCAACAGGAACACTACGCCGCATGACCGAACCTTCCCCGGCAGCGCCTGCCGCTGTCCCCGTCATCGCCCCGCTGCTCAGGACCGGCGGCATCTGGCGCTGCGTCGAACCCCTGGCCGACTCCGCCACGGCCCTGGACTGGCTCGTGCGTGCCGCGGCCTGGCCGGCCGAGATCGATCAACCCGGGCTCCTGCAGGGACTCCTGGCCCGCGAGCAGCAGGCCAGCACCGCGATCGGCGACGGCGTGGCGATCCCCCACCCCGCCAACCCGGCGGCACTGGGAGTGCGGGAACCGCGACTGCTGCTGGGACTGCTGACCCATCCGGTGGCCTTCGGCGCGCCGGACGACCAACCGGTCCATGCGCTCTTCCTGCCGCTCTCGCCCACGACCGCGTGGCACCTGCGCTTACTCGGCCGCCTCGGGCGCGTCCTGCAAGTGCGTGCGGTCATTGAGGCGCTATCCCAGCGGCCTGACGACGCCCAGATCCTGGAGCGGCTCCTGCAGGCCGAGTGCGAGCTGTGCGGATGCTCGCCGGCCGGCCGCTAGCACCTCACAGGCGGCGCATCAGTTCGAGCACCGTCTGACCGACTACCATCAGGCTGTCAGCCGAGAGCTTGTCGAGCGTGTCGGCCGGGGTGTGCCAGTAATCGTTCAACCCGGGCAGGCTGCCGAACTCGAAATCGATGAGATTGATGGCCGGGAAGCCGGCATCGAGGAACGGCTGGTGATCGTCGAGGATGGATCCAGGAGCCAGGCTGAACCGGTGACGGTGGCCACACGCGGTCGCTGCGTCGAGCAACAGCAGGGTCAGGTCGCGGTCGCCGTTGCGCGGCAGGGTCACGGTGAGATCGCGGTCGCCGATCATATCCAGAAGGACCACGGCGCGGATGCGGCGCCCTTCGCCGCGCAGCTGGGCCGCCAGCCGGCGGCTGCCATGCAGCCCGTCCTGCGGCCCGTAGCGCACCCGGCACTCCTCGCCGTCGAGAAAGGCAAACAGCACGCCATGGCGCCCCCCCCCACCGCTCCGGGCAAGAGCCTCGGCCAGTTCAAGCAACAGCCCGGTGGAGGATCCGCCGTCATTAGCTCCCTGAAAGTCGGGGGCCATGCCCACCTTGGTGTCGAAATGGGACAGCAACACGATCCATTCGGTGTCGCCAGCCGGCGTCCGGGTCGGCGCGCGCGCCGGTGACAGACCACCAGGCCTGATCTCGGCCAGCACGTTGTGGAACTGCTGCGTGCCGCCCGGCGCGGCATCTTCGAAGGTGTCGACCCTGGGTTCGAGTTTGGCGGCGCGGAGTTGCCCGGCGATCCAGTCGGCCGCACGCGAGGCACCCTCGGTGCTGGAACCGCGCGGTCCCAGCGCGACCAGCGCCTCCACCCGCGCCAGGGCGTTAGTGGCATGGACTGGAGTGAACTGCTCTGGAAGGCCACTGTGCGCGGTTGTCGCAGCATCCGTCTCGCCGCGCTTGCCACCCGATTGCGCGCCTGCGTCCGAGGGTTGCTCCCGACACGACCAGCCCAGCAGGCAACAGACCACCAGCAGTCCCGACCATCCGATCCTGTCACGCGCGCGCCGCCGTTGAAGGGCACGCATCAGCGCGTGCCTTCGGGCGGCTGGCTGGAAGGGGGCTTCCTCTCCGGCTTCTAAAAGTTGACACGACTCAGGCCAAACGGTACCCATACGCCTCCCAATGCCGGAAGCGTAGCGCAGACTCCACGCAGGGGTCCAGCCAGCAGTTTTCTCATTCGGCGTCCTTCCAGCAACGCGCGTGTCTTCCTGCACGTACTCCTACGTATCGGGTGGACGCTCAAGCGCCACTCCGGGACATCCCATCGGACCCTTTCCAGACCGGGTGGGTCGGATGTCGTCTTCGGACGCACGTCGGGCCGACGTGCGACACCACAGGGCGAGCGTATCGCGACTCGCAGATTGACCGTCCCCTCGGGCGCCTCCCTCGGGCTCCGGCTGAACTCATGGCGAAGCGAGACAAGAGCGGCGTCGCGCGGGATACCGCTTGCCGCCGCCGGACGCTGCCGCCCGGGCGCAGGCAATTTGGAGTGCGGTGGCAAGCGAAGCGCGACACCGCTTTTCTCGCGCAAGAAAGCAAGCGAATAACGGGCGCATCGCAGCCGTCAGCCGGCCTTTTGCGTCACAACCGCCGGCCAATTCCAACCTTGCGGTCGGGGCATGCAACCGTGATGGGGCTCATGACGCGATGCACGGCCTGGCCGGGGTTTAGCGTCAACGCACTTGGCGTGCCAGCCGCACCGTGCGGCACCCCTTCCGGCCTCTATTCGTGAATGCAACTCCTTGCTTTGCACTGCTTTACAGTCTAAGTTTGTGTTCTTCTTGCCATCAGCATCCGGGATACCTACGATGAACACAACGTGATGAGCACGTGTCCATACCCGTGAAAAGCAACTGGCCGCTCAGCATATGTTCGCAAAGACAATGAGACTGATTGGAACGGCGGTACTTGGAACGCTCCTCTTGCTGATCGGCATCGGGATCGCCTACATCTTCAATGGCGCAGGCGCGAAGGGGGCTGGCCCGGCAATCGCCGGAATGGCCGTAACCCCTGCGCTGGTGCTGGTGTTCGCGTTGCCCGTTGCCGTATTGATGATTCTGTCGATGGTTCTGAACCGGCACCGATGATTTGTGTGGAACTCAAGACCGCTTGATGGATGTCGCTCCGCGATGATACGCTTGCGGCATGAACCCCAAGGTCTATATTGAGACAAGTGTGGTGAGCTACTACACGGGCCGTGGAAGTCGAGATGTGGTCGTCGCCGGTCGGCAGCAAGCCACGCAGGACTTCTGGCGCCTGCTGCCTGGCGCATTCCTACCGTTCGTCTCTGCGCTTGTCGTCAAAGAAGCCTCCAAAGGCAATCCTGTTGTCGCCAGGAGCCGACTTGATGCAATCCTAACGTTTCCTGTACTCGCCACAACGCCGACGGCGGAGCAACTCGCGCAGTCGCTCATCGACGGAAGGGGCGTACCAGCGGAGTACCCGGAAGACGCGCTGCACATCGCGGTCGCCGCGATCGCAGGGATGGACTTCATCGTTACGTGGAATTTCTCCCACATCAACAACCCTTTCACCAAGATGATGATACGGCAAGTGGTCGAGAACGAGGGATTTGAGTGTCCCGAAATCGTGTCCCCCGATGCCTTCCTAGGAGACGGAACATGAAAGACCCCTATATCGCTGAAGTACGCAAGCACCGCATGCAACACACCAGGCAGTTCGGCTCCGATCTGCACAACATCTGTGAGGATCTGAGAGCGTTTGAACGTTCTCTTGGCGATCGTGTGGTGACGTTCGTTCCAAAGGAAATGCTGCGAACAAGAGCATCCACGGTACGCAGAATACCGCGCCCGTGATGCTTGGCGTTCGGCCGACTAACGATGAACCCTGAATACTTCATTGAGGAAACGCAACGAGCTTTCGACTTACTCGCAGCCGAGTATGGATACCCCTGCCTTGGAACAAATGCACAGCTCGGCATCTCGGTAGTCGATGCGAACCGCCACATCGTTTTGGAGGTAAGCGCCTACAAGGGAGAGATTGAGCACGAAGCGTCCGCCGATCAGGCCGTGTTTGACGACCCAATGGCGTGCAGACGCAAAGCGGTGGCTGACGCCCGTCGCAGAACGATGCCGCGTGCGGGTGTGTGCGGGTATGCGGCGTACGGTTCACGGCGGCCCCCGGGCGGTTGCCTGGACGCTGATACGGCGCACAGGGGCGGCAGTTCCTCGACCGCAAGCACGGGGGTGGCGCTGTGCCTGCACACGGGAGGAGGACGGGGCGGACGTGCCGGTTTGGCGATTGGCGGAAGTGCCAGGGAGTGAACGAGTGCCAACTGCGCACGGCCCGCACGTACACCTTCTGTATGCTGAGCGACAGGTTGCGCGCCTATAAACTGAACGTCGGCGTCAATCCACGGTGACGCCCAGAATGCCGAGAATCCGGCTCAGGTCGTCGTTGTCGTAGAACTCGACGGTCAGGTGTCCCTGCGCACGTTTGCCGTTGGCATAGGTCAGCCCCGGCACCAGGTGCACGCGGGTGCCGAAGTGGCGGTGCAGGCGGTCGGTCAGGTCCTTCAGGTGGCTGTCGGGCATGTCGGGCTGGGCGACGCGCCGTTCGCCGCCGCCGGTGCGGCGGCGTTCGACCAGCTTCTCAAGTCCGCGCACCGTGACGCCATCGAGCACCGTCCGGCGCGCCAGCAGCACCTGGTCCTTTTCGTCCGGCAGGCTGAGCAGCAGTTTGGCGTGTCCGGCCGAGAGCTGGCCTGAGCCGAGCAGTTGCTTGACCTCGTCGGGCAGGTCGAGCAGCCGCATGGCGTTGGCCACGCTGGCGCGCGCTTTGCCGACGCGCTCCGAAACCTCCTGCTGCGTCAGGCCGAAACGTTCGGCCAGGGTGCGGTAGCCCTCGGCCTCTTCGATGATGTTCAGGTCCTCACGCTGGATGTTCTCGATGATCGCCATTTCGGCGGCATCGCGGTCGGCGGCGTCCATCAGCAGCACCGGCACCTCGGTCAGGCCGGCCGCAATCGCCGCGCGCAGGCGGCGTTCGCCCGCGATCAACTGGCAGGCCCCATCGGCGGCCCGGCGGCAGATCAGCGGCTGGATCACGCCGCGGCTGCGAATCGAGTCGGTCAGTTCGCGCAGCGCCTCCTCGTCAAAGGTCTGGCGCGGCTGCCACGGGCACCTCGCGATCGAGTGGGTGGCCACCATCACCACGTGGCGACCGGCGCCGCTGTCCGCAGCGGCCGCGTCGGGTTGCGCCGGTGCGGCCGCCGCCGATGGGCCGGCCGCCGTGGCGGTTGGCGCGGCCTCGGGTTGCGGCGCCGCCGGCGCCGGTTGGCCGATCAGGGCACCCAAGCCGCGGCCGAGACCGGGACGCGGACGGGAGATCTTGGGAGTCTGCTTTGCATGTGCCATGGTTGCTCCGCGTGGTTGGGACTTGGTCACGGGTAGATGCCGGGACGAAACAGGCCGGTTGTTTCCGGCAGACCGAACATGACGTTCATGTTCTGCAGTGCCGAACCCGCCTGACCCTTCATCAGGTTGTCGATGTGGGAGACAAGGCGCAGACGGCCGGTCCGGCTGTCGACGCTGACGACGAGGTTGCAGAAGTTGGTGCCCCGCACGTGCAGGGTGCCGGTGGCCGAGTCGCTCGCGAGCACGCGCACAAAGGGGCTGTCGCGGTAGAACTCGCGGTACACGGCCAGGACCTCGGCCTCGGTCATGGGCTTCACCAGATTGCCATACAGGGTCGACAGGATGCCGCGGCAGACCGGCACGACCTGCGCGGTGAAGGTCACCCGCACCGCGCGCCCGGCCTGCAGGCTGAGTTCGCGCTCGACCTCGCAGACATGCTGGTGGCCGGCAAGCTTGTAGGCGATCATCTGCTCGTCGCGGCCCGGAAAGTGAAGGGCCGCGTTG
>CAZZCT010000299.1:0-5587 GCA_964652365.1 uncultured Lentisphaerales bacterium | reverse complement strand
GAGCGGTGGCACCGTCAGCGAATCAACACCGCCGTTCCGCGCGCGACCTTCAGGACCACCTGCGTACCCTCGATGGCCACGCGCGCGCCGCCAACCCCAGTGACGGTCCACCCGCTCAGGTCCGTGGCGCCAGCCAGTCCGCCCGCGCTGAACAGCACGGCGGGAACCGGCACGCTCGATCCGGCCACTATCACGGAAGCCGTTGCCGGCAAGGTCAGCGTACCGGTAACGTTCACGCGGTCCCCGCTGCCGGCTGCGGTCCATTTGTAGACCGCGCCCGAGGCCAGCGTCAGGCTGCTCACCGTCAGCGTTCCCGCCGCGTTCAGGTTTCCGGGGGCCAGGATGCCGCCGCTCTGGACCGACACCGCGCGGCTGATCGTGCCGGTGCCGCCCAGCGTGGCACCGCTGTAGACCGTGACGGTTCTGCTTCGGGTGCTCAGGGAGCCGTTTACCAGCAGTGTGCCGGCCTCGACCTGGGTGTTCGCGTCATAGGTATTGGCTCCACTGAAGACCAACGTGCCGGCCGGCAGCGCCGTGCCCCAGGGTGTGGTCCGCGCAACCAGCCGCAAGGGGCTGTCGACCGACGTGATGCTGCCGGCGATCTCGCCTTCCGGGGCGGTGCCCACGCCGCGTACGGTCGCCATGAAGTTCTGGCCCCCGCCGCCACCGGCCGTGATTCGATTCATGAGGACGGCGGTGTTGTTTGCCGTCAGCGATCCAAAGGTCAGCGCCTCCTCGCGTTTGACGAAATTGCCCGAACCGTACCCTACATCCCCGCCCAGCACGCCACTGCTGTTGGTCAGGCGTACCACGCGCCGATCACCGTAGGCGGCGAACCCCGCGCCGCCCTGTCCGCTCATGTCGAGTTGACCGGCGGCCGTGCCCAGGCGCGTTGTGAAATCGCCAGCCACACCGATCTCGATCACGCCGCCCTGCATCTTCGTGTTGCCAAGCCCGGCGTTGCCGCGGATCGAGTTGCTGGCCGACGTACCCGTTTCACGCACCGCGCCACTGAAAGCCAACGTGCCGTCGGCAGCCGCGTTGCCGATGGTCCACTTGTGATTCGACGAGTAGTCGCCCGCCCCACTCAGGTCGGTGTAGGCCACATTGTCCAACACCAGTGTCCCGATGCCGATCTTCTGGATCTCGTTGTTGACCAGCCCGGTGGTGCCGGCCTCGGTGAGCGTGCTGGCGGCGGGCGCCGCGCCCGTCGCACCGGTTGCATGCTGGAAGCGAACCGGACCGCCGACATCGCCAAGGTGCAGCGTTCCGTCACGCACAAAGGCGAACGGTTTCGCCACGGCCGTGGTGTTGCCAATGTGCGAGATGATGGCCATGTTGGATAGTGTCGCTTCACCGCCGGAACTGCCGAACAACCCGGTACCCATGTTGCCCAAGTCGGGCGCGTTTGACCCGATCAGCACGCGCATGCCGC
The DNA here is from genome assembly GCA_964652365.1 of uncultured Lentisphaerales bacterium. GTDB lineage: Bacteria > Verrucomicrobiota > Kiritimatiellia > RFP12 > CAZZCT01 > CAZZCT01. The sequence continues at coordinate 4,152 of CAZZCT010000299.1, read as the reverse complement.
TCGGCAGCGTGTAAACCTGGCCGTCGCTGTCACCGGTCACCATGAAACCGCGCACCCCGCCACCGCCCACATTGTTGCCCCAACTCACCAGAAACGACGCGCTGCCGCCGTTGCCCTGCGGAATGCTGGTGCCGCTGGACAACTGCGTGTCGTCAAAGCGAAAGATGCTGGCAATGGTGGCTAGGCCGCCGGGCCCGGCGCTGAAGACGCCGCTGCTGCTGACCGTCGGTGTCACGGTCCAGGTATTGTAGCCGGCCAACACCAGTTCCCTGCCATTGCCATCCACAACGATGGCACCGGCTCCAGAGATGTCGCCGCTGATGCGGTTCTCCGCCGCCAGTCCCGATGACGTGGGGACGATGCCCCTGGCAGTGATCGTCCGCACCGCCGTCAGCGCAATGTCCTGTTGAAGGTCGACCGAAGCATTGGCATAGGGCGCCGTTCCGGACACAGAAATCGCCCCGGATAAGCCCGCGTAGTTGCATCCCATGGAGAAACTGTTGTTCCATGTGCTGCTGTCGGTGCCGGTCTTGTCGATGGTCAGCTTGGTCGTGCGGGCGGCAAACGACAGCCCCGTCCACTGCCGCGTGCCAGTGCCACGGCCGCTCGAGCGGTTGGCCCGGAAGGTGGTCCATGAAACGCCGTCCAGTACGATGCCGCTGGATGCGTCCAGGTTGCCGTTGAAGATCTGGTTCGTGTTCGAGATGGCGATCAGACCGGAACCGCTGGTGGTCACCTTGCCCCCCAGACTGGCCGTGCCGGAACCAGGATTGCCTGCCGGCGACGTAAGTATGAGCAGCCCGCGGTTCACGTCGATACTGCGGGCGGTGCCATCGTCGCTGAGCCCGGAAAGCAACTGAGCATTGTAGAGTTCGCCGTTGTTGTCTGCCGTGAACTGGCGATTGCCCGTGAGGATCATCTTGGAGGCCACGGCCCCAAGAACGACCTTGGGGTTGTCGTCATTCACCTGTATGTTCGCGGTCATGCTGAAATCGGCCCCCAGGCCGGGGTTCCAGTTGATGTAGCCACCATTGAGATCAAATGCGTGGCTGGAGATAATCTTGATATTGCCGTTCCCAGATCCGAGACCAAACGTGTAGATACCACCCGAGGGGGATAGGTTCAACCTCGCATTCGCGTGCGAGCCCAGATCGATGTTCCCGCCAACCATCGCGGTGGCCAGACTGAAGGTCAGGTATATCCTCTCGGCCCCGGCGACGAGGTTGCCAGCGAACCCGACGTTGTTGCCGCCCAAGGTGAGTGTGACTTGCGTACCAACTGTCGTCGTATGCGCCAGGTTGACGGTCACGCCGGCTGCGGCTGTCAGGTTGCCGCTGAGCACCAGCGTCGAACTGGCGACGCCCTTCCAGCTCTGGCTGGCCGATAGCGTCAGGCCGTTGGTAATGGTCACGCCGCTGCCGCTGACGTTGGCGCTGACGTTGATGCCACCCGCGTTCAAGGCGAATGCATTGCCGTTGATGCGCCAACCCTTTGAGGGTGTCGGGTATCCCGAGAAGGCCAGCGAATTGATTCTGAGCCCGGACTGGTCGTTAACGGTAATCGCGGGCGCGGAGGCCGATCCGCCAGCGCTGCCCGCAGTCGTGTTGAACGTCAGGTCGGCGCCGCTCAGGTCTCCCGCCGCACTGAGATCCGGGCTCCAGTTTGCCGGAGTGCCCCAGTTGTTGTTTGCTCCGCCGCCGTCCCAAGTATAGGCCGCGGCCCAGACTCTCGCCGCGCAGATGGCGGCCGCGGATGTAACCCAACGCGTCATGTGTGATCTCTGCATGGTCTCCCTCCCTGTTTGTCCGGTTTGTCCAGCTCGTCGTCAAAAACGGCCGGCAAGCGCGTCACCGCCGCCGGCATCGCGCCGCGGCGCTGCGCCTCCAGCACCGCCAGGCACTCGCGCAGCATCCGCGCGATGTCATAACCCACGCGCCGCACCGGCACGGCGCTGGGCGTAGGCCATGGAAAGTTGGCGTGGGCCACGACCGTCACATCCCGCGGAATGCGCAGGCCCAACTCGCACAGGCCCCGCGTGGCGTGCTCAACCAGATTGTCGTCAGCGATCAGCAGGGCATCGGGACGCTCGCGTTGACCGGGGTGAAAGAGCAACTGGGCCGCGCGTGCGGCCGCGGAGCGCAGCTCCAAATGCACATCCTGGATCCAATGGGGGCGACACTCCAGCCCGTGTTGGCGCGCCGTCTCCAGCAGTCGCGGCACGCCCGCGTCCTCGTCCTGGTGCACGGGTCCGCGGATGACTGCCAGCCGGCGACGACCGGCGGCGCGCAGCCAAGCCATGGCGCGCGCGTCGAACGGCTGCAACGCCACGCGCGGCGTGCGGTCGATCGGGCTGCTGCCCAGGACCGCCACCCGCGCCATGTGGGGCTCCTGCAGCAAGGGCGAGGTCTGAATGTAGCCGGCCGGCGTTGCCAGGATCAGCCCGGCCAGACGGTGCCGCCGCACCAGACCGACCAGTTGGCGATACCCGGGCGAGTCCACGTGGCCGTCGATCTCGTAGGCAATGTGGAAACTCTGCGTCGCCGAGGTGCCGCGTTCAGCCTCCAGCCGGATGGCGTCGAGAAACCGGGATGTTTCGAGCCGCGCGCGGGGCAGCGGGAAGACCAGTCCATAGGCGCGGCGATGGCACTCAGGGTCGGCCACCCGCGTGCCTGCCCGCCGGCGCGCCAGCACGAGCCGTTCATGCAACAATACGTCAATGGCTTTCTGCACGGTCGCACTGGAGGCCCGGTATTCGGACTCGATAACGTCCCGCGTCGGCAGGCGCGTGCCGGGCGCCCATTCCCCAGTCAGGATGCGTCGGCGCAGTTCGGCCGCGATCCGGTTGAACCGTGGGTCGTCGCCGCCAGGCTTCAGCCGCACGCCCGCCCAGGTCTGTGTGTCCGTGCCATCCACGCCGCACCCGATTCCTCTGGCTGATTGATGTTGCAGGTAAAATAATCGATGCGATAAGATGCCGTCAACTGCGAAACGGAGTACCCTATGGCTGGAAGCGTGATGCGTCAGGCAACCCCACTGGTCGCGGCCCTGCTGTTGGCAGGCGCGGCGGCCCAGGCCACGGAGACCGAGAACAATCTGGTGCGGGTGTTGCCGACGCCGGCGAAGGTGACCATCGACGGCGCGGTCGACGACTGGAACCTGGCCGCCGGCATCTTTGCGGTCAGCGACGTCGAGAACCTGCGCGATCAGTACGGCGTCTGGTTCCATGCCATGTACGATGCCGCCAACCTCTACCTGCTGGCCCGCTGGAACGACCCGGTGCCGTTGAATAACCCGGGCTCATCCAAGGGCGACATGGGGTTCCAGGGCGACTGTCTGCAGATGCGGTTCATCACCCACCTCGAGGGTCGCGACGGCGTCGCCGAACGGGTCACCCACTGGACCGGCTGGCAGGACCGCGACAGGCTGGACGTCCTGGACGTGGCCTACGGACGCACCTTCAAGGACGGCGGACTCCGCGATGCCCAGGAGCACGGCGCAGCCCAGGCCTTCCGCGTGGCCGACGACGGCAAGCACTACGTGCAGGAGATCGCGATTCCCTGGGCACTGCTGACCGCCGACGGACAGCCGCTCAAGTCCGGCGCGGAGCTGCGCATGGCGCTGGAGCCCAACTACACGGCCGGCGCCGGCGGGCGCGTCTCGATCAAGGACATCTTCCAGCCCAACATCGTGCCGGATCGCGTGTTCACCTTCCGCGCCTATACCCAGTGGGGTACGGCCCGCCTGGAGAAGCCCGCCGCCGCGGTTGAGCCCCAACCGCTGCGCCTGGCCGACCGCCGCGAGTTCGCCGTGCGCATCGAGAACGGCGCGCCCGTGGTGGATTGGACCGGCCTGATCGCCTCGCGCGAACCGCCGGGGTTCAAGCCGGTCGCCTTCGACATGCCCTTGGACGGTTACATCTCGCTGAACCTCTACGACGGCGCGAACCGCGTGGTGCGCCAGTTGCTCAACGCGGCCTTCTATACCAAGGGCCGCCACGAGGTGCGCTGGGACGGGTTGACCACCCCCCACTGGCGCACGCCCGGCACGCCGGTCCCGGCCGGCGACTACACCTGGCGGGCCCTCGTGCACCCCGGCATCGGCCTGCGCCTGCGCGGCTGGGCCGCCAACGGCGGCAGCGCGCCCTGGGACAGC
>CAZZCT010000298.1:0-5596 GCA_964652365.1 uncultured Lentisphaerales bacterium | reverse complement strand
GGCGCGATCTTCTCATACTGGCCGCGCGTGATGGCGTGCTTGAAGCCCTCCCAGGTGCGCGGGTAGCCCCAGTTCATGGGCGGATTGCGCAGGTCGGAGACGATCGGCATGTAGACATAGAACGACACGCCGGCCTCGGCGGCGAGCAACGTCAGCGATACCGTGCGGCCGTGCGGCAACAGGATCCAGCCCAGCCCCAGGAAGACGAAGTTCAGGATCACCGGCATCCAGAACCACCAGGTCAGCGGATGGTTCAGTCCGGCCAGCGCGCCGCGGCGCAACAGCAGGTAGAGCGTCAGCTCGATCACGCACACCGCCCCGGCGAAGTAGACGCCCATGGGTGTCGTGAGGGCAATGGCCACCAGCACCGCCAGGAGCGCCAGGAACCCGAGCGTCACGGGCCCCCAGGAGAACGGCGGTTGCGATCCGCCCGGCGCCACGATCGGCGCGGCCGGCAGGCCGGAGAGCTGGCTGACCTGGAACAGCATCAGCACGCCCAGGGCCACCAGCGGCCCCCACACGAGCGGATCGTTCCAGCGGCGCTGACCGCGCGTCATAGCGGCCACCACGCACAGGCCGATGGAGGCGGTCACGATCAGCGCGGCCGTCATGTAGTACTGCGGGTGAACCAGCGGCGCCGCCAGTTCGCTCGCCGCTTTGACCGACACCACGAAGAAGCGCGCCCCCAGCATCAGCAGGCAGCCGAGCCCGAAACAGCCGCCAATCAGCGCCGTTGCCTGCCGCTCCAGCCCCGGCCGCGCCGCCCGGCCGTGGCGGCGGAGTTCATGCCAGAGGATCGCCGCCAGCAGACCCACCCCCGCGACCGCCAGCCCGGCAACAAAGGCCTTGGGCGAGGGAACCTGGAGCTCGGCCAGGATCGGCTTCAGCTTGCCGAACCCCTCCACCGGGGGCATGGCGCCCAGCTTCAGAACCAGCAGGGTCAGGGCAAAGGGGATCCCCTGCAACAGGAAGTCGCGGAAGAGCAGAATGTCGCGCAGGAAGATCACCACCACCAGCGGCAACGCCGCCAGCAGCAGCACCTGGTAGTTGGTCAGGCCCAGTCCGAAGACAAAGGCCGTGATCCAGAGCACGCGATGGGTCGGCTGACGCATCCAGCGGTAGGTCAGCAACAGGATCAGCATCAGGAAGAAGGCGTTGAGGGCGTAGACCTCCACGATGGTCGCCTGCGACCACATCACCGGACTGAAGGCGAAGAGCAGACTGCCGGCCACGCCGCCGACCCAGCAGATGCGGTCCTCGTGAGCCGTATCGGCCTGGTGCAGTTCGTTGTGCGAATCATGCAGCATGTCGGAACTGGAACGCGTGATCAGCATGGCGGTCAGCCCGGTGGCCAGCGCGCCGAAAACGGCCGAACAGAGCGCGATACTCCAAGCCGGCGTCGGTTGTCCACGGAAGGTGACCCATTCGAAGACCCGCGCAAAGACCCAGGCACTGAGGGTCCAGATGGGGTAACCGGGGGGATGGGGCACGCCCAGGTAGTCGCCGGCCACGGCCAGTTCGCCGGAGTCCTCGAGCGTCACGGAGGGGCCGAGAGTCAGGAAGTAGACGAGAAACGACAGGCCGGTGGCGGTCCAGAAGGCCGCCCAGTCGATCCGCCGGAAGAAGCTGCGCGGCGAGGGCGCTCCGCCCGCGTCATGGGTCACGTCCAACAGGTTGATGGCGTCTTGCGAATGTGCACTCATGGATGGTTGTTTAGAGTACCGGTTGCCGCCCCTGCCGACAAGCTGTATTCGGCCTGCGGCGGGAGATGGAAAAAGCCCTTGCGCCGGCTGGCACAGTCGGCTATCGTAAAAGGTCCGTTGAACGACGAAAGGGTTCTTGTGTCATGAAGAAGGAAACTCACCCCACATACGAGGCGGCGACCATCACGTGCGCCTGCGGCCGGTCCCTCGAAACGCGGTCGACCGTGAAGACCATGACCGTGAACACCTGTTCGGCCTGCCACCCGTTCTTTACCGGACAGCAGACCATGCTGGACACCGAAGGACGCGTGGACCTGTTCCGCAAGCGTTACGGCCTCCGCACGTAGCGCAGACGTTCTGCAGGGGTCGGCTGCCGGGTCCGTCAGGGTCCCGGGCCGGCCCTTTGCGTTCCCGGTACCCGGCGCGCCGGGTCCGGGTCACGCCAACGGACCACCAGCCATGATTGACCGGCAACGGATCACGAACGTGCTGGCGCGGCTGGGCACGCTTGAATCCGAACTGAGCGACCCCGCCACGCTGGCCAACCCGCGGCGGTTGCGCGAGCGGGTGCGCGAGCATGCCGGCCTGCGACGGCTGGAGGGGCTGGCGCAGGCCTACTACCGGATTGCCGACGAGCTGGAGCAGAACCGACAGCTGGCAACCGACGAACGCGCCGACGCCGACCTGCGCGCCCTGGCGCGCGCCGAGATCGTTGACCTCCAGGCGCGCCAGCCCGAGGCCGAGCGCGTGATGCTCGAAGCGCTCCTGCCGCCCGACCCGGCCCTGACGCGCAATGCCGTGCTCGAGATCCGGGCCGGCACGGGCGGCGAGGAGGCGGCGCTGTTCGCGGCCGATCTCTTCCGCATGTACAACCGGTTCGCCGAACGACGGGGCTGGAAGATCAGCGTGGTCGATGCCAGCCCCAGCGAACTGGGCGGCTACAAGGACGTCACCGCGATCGTGAGCGGCGAGAGCGTCTATGGCCTGCTGCGCTTCGAAAGCGGCACCCACCGGGTGCAGCGCGTGCCCGCCACCGAGGCCCAGGGCCGCATCCATACCTCGGCCGCGACCGTGGCCGTCTTTCCGGAAGCCGACGAAGAAGACGACCTGGAGCTGCCCGCCGACGAACTGCGCATCGACATCTTCTGCGCGGGCGGACACGGCGGCCAGGGCGTCAACACCACCTATTCGGCGGTGCGCATCACCCATTTGCCCACGGGGTTGGTGGCCCAGTGCCAGGACGAGCGCTCGCAACACCGCAACCGCGAAAAGGCTTTGGCCGTGCTGAAGTCGCGCATCCTGGACCAGCGCCGCCTGGCCGAGCAGGCCCAGAAGGGTCAGAGCCGGCGCGACCTGATTGGCTCGGGCGACCGCAGCCAGAAGATCCGGACCTACAACTACCCGCAGAACCGGCTAACCGACCACCGCATCAACCTCACGCTCTACAGCCTGGGCACGATCCTGGAAGGGGACTTGGGCGGACTGCTGGACGCGTTGCGCCGACACGACCTCGACCAACGCCTGGCGGCCGAAGTAGCCTGACCCGGTCGCGACCGGTCCGCGGCCGGCCGTGCCGCGCGACCACAGCTTGCTGGACCCACGGTACAACATGCGCCCGCTTGCAGACTGGCAAACTATCGGACCCTACCAGGGCCGCACCAACCCGGCCTTCGCAACGCCGGAACTGCTGGCGGACCTGGCGCAGCTGCCGGTCTGGCTGGCCAGCCCCGACGCCCGCATGCTGCAGACCGGACGTCACCAGACGCGCCGCCTGCGGCTGGGAGCCGCCGCGACCGCGCCCGACGTGGCCGTCAAGAGCTTCGGCGCGCAATCGCCGCTCAAGGACCATTGCGACCGCCTTTGGCGCGGCTCGAAAGCCGCCCGCACCTTTGACGCCGCGCAGGGGCTGACGGCGCGCGGGATCGGCACCCCCACTCCGCTGGCCTGCCTCGAGCATTGGCAGAACGGCCGTTATGTCGAGAGCCACTTCGTGTCGCTGTACGTGCCCGGGCTGGTCAGCTTCCGCGACGAACTGATCCGGTTGTTCGCCGAGGAACCGGAGTGCGCGTACTTCATGGAACTCCTGGAGCACGTGGCGCAGGCCGTACGCCAACTGCACGACGCCGGCTTCCAGCATCGCGATCTGGGCAACCAGAACATCCTGCTGGGCCCCGGCGCGCAGCGGCAGGCGCAGCGCGTCTATTTCATCGATCTGAACCGTGGCCGTCTGGGCGCTCCGCTCTCGCCCCGGTCCCGGGCGCGCGATCTCTCGCGCATCTGGCTGCCATCGGACTTCCGGCGCGTGTTTTTTGAGATGTACTGGCAGGCCGTGCCGCCGCGCGCCTTCCGGCGCTGGGAGCGATTCGACCGCGGCCTGTTCGCGCTGCATTGCGCCACGCGGCATCTGCGCCACCCGCGGCGGGCGGCGGCGCGCGCCGTGAGCACGGTCCCCAACTACCCGCCGCCGCGCGACCAGTGGGTTTGGGACGAACGTTCCGCCCAACCGGTGCCGACGCTGCGCGCGCGCGACCGCCGCCGCTTCCATGCTCCCCGCCTGCCCTTCCAACTCGCCTCGGCCGCGGCACAGGCCGCATCCGCCGTGCGGGCGCATGGCCGCGACCTGCAGCGCGAGGCCTTTGGGGCACCGGTGTTATTCGATCGCAGTCTGGCGGTCGCCATCAGCGGGCAGGCCGAGACGCTCGAACGCGAAGTGGCGCTGCTACACGAATTGAATGTGCGCGACGTGCTGGTGCGCTTCAACCACCATGCCAACATGGCCCGGCAGGCCGAGACCCTGCGGACCGTCCGCACACTGGTTGAGGCGGGCTTCCGGGTGGCCGGCGCAATGCTTCAGGACCGCCGGACCGTACGCGAACCTGAGCGCTGGCGCGAGTTCTGCCATGAGGTGCTCGCCTGTGTGGGCGGGCAACTCGAATGGCTGGAGTTCGGACACGCCATCAACCGTGTCAAGTGGGGGCTCTGGGGCCTGGAAGACTACGACCGCCTGCTGCGCGTGCTGCCAGAACTGCGCCAGGCCTACCCCGGACTGCCGATGGTGGGGCCGGCCGTGATCGACAGCGCCTTTCCATTCGCGCAGGCCGCCCTGACGCGCCTGCCGCCCGGGTGTGCCTGGGACGCGATCTCCATGCATCTGTACGTCGATCGGCGCGGCGCGCCCGAAAACCGGCAGGGCCGTTGGGACACGCTCGATAAGTTCGTCGCGGCGCGCGCGCTCGCCCGCGGATCGGCCGGCCGCTGCGCCGATCGCCTGATCGTCTCGGAGGTCAACTGGCCGCTCCTGGGGACCGGCGTCTGGTCGCCGGTCGGAGCCCCCTACACCTCGCCCGGCCCGCGCCGCAACGACCCCAGCGTGTCGGAATCCGACTACGCCGACTACCTCACCCGCTACCTGCTGCTGGCCACCTGCTCCGGCCTGGTGCAACAAACCGTCGTCTGGCGCCTGGCCGCCCACGGTTTCGGGTTGGTGGACGACCAGCCGGCCGAGCACTGGCGCCGGCGACCGGCGTTCGAGGCCCTGCGCGTCCTGAACCAGACCCTGGGAGGCGGGCATTTCCTGCGGCGACTGCCGGTACCCGGCGCCGACCCCCGGCATACCTACCTGCTGGCCTGCGCCACGGCCGCCAACACGCCCGTATTGGTCGGCTGGTCGCATGGCAACCCGGTCCAGATCGACGTGCCGCCCGCCTTCGGCTGCGCGCAGGATGCACAGGGCGAACCCGTGACGCTGCCGTCTGATCGGCGCCTCACGCTGGGATCCAGACCGGTCTATCTCTTTGGCTAGAGATGCTCTTGCAGAACCCCTGAAAGAGCCGGGAAACAGGGTTCAGGCGGGAATCTCACACTGAACCCCGAACCCTGAACCCTCCGCTTGC
>CAZZCT010000297.1:0-5672 GCA_964652365.1 uncultured Lentisphaerales bacterium | reverse complement strand
CCGCTCCAACCTCGCGGCCGCCTAACCATCAACTAAAGTGAATCGCACCCCCCGCGTGGCTGACCAGTTCTTTTCGTTTGCCTGCTGGGCCAGACTCTGTAATATGTGCCTTCGTCTCTCAGGACGCATGCCGTCCGGGAGGAGAACCCGGCCTGAAGTGCCGGCCGCGCCCGTGCAGCGGGCGCGGCAATGGGGCTGTCAGGCCGAGGATCTTGGAAACGCCAAGCAACTAAGGGACCCTGACTATGAAAGACATCCCGGTCGCCGATGTGCGTAATTTTGCGATTGTCGGGCACACCGGCAGCGGCAAGACTGCCCTGACGGACGCGCTGGCCATGCGGCTGGGATTAACCGACCGGTTGGGCTCCACGGACACCGGGTCAAGCGTCTCCGACTACACCGACGAAGAGAAGAGCCGTAAGATCTCCCTCTTTGCCAGCCCGTTCACCGCCCCGTACACCTGCGGCGGCCGACGTTACGACCTGTCGTTCATCGATGTCCCCGGGTTCATGGATTTCTACGGCCAGTTGCTGGGCGCGGTGCGCGCGGCGGATGCGGCCCTCGTGGTGGTGGATGCGACCGGCGGGGTGCAGGTCGGCACCCGACGGGCCTGGCGCACCTGCGACCGCAACAACCTGCCGGCCCGCGCCTTCGTGGTGACCGGGTTGGACCGTGAGAATGCCAGCTTCGACAAGGCCCTGGAGTCGATCCGGGCAGCCTTTGGCGCAAACTGCGTGCCCGTGATCCTGCCGGCGGCCGACGGCGCGGCGGTGGTGGATGTTCTGACGGCCAAGGATGTGCCGGCCGCCATGGCCGAGCAGGTCAACGAGGCGCGCGGCGCGCTGATGGAGCGGGCCGCCGAGACTGACGACACGCTGATCGAGAAGTTCCTGGCCGGCGAGGAGCTGTCCGCGGATGAGCTCTCGCGCGGCCTGGTCGCCGCCGTCGCCCGCGGCGGGCTCTACCCGGTCTTCGTCTGCCTGCCGCTCAAGGGCATCGGCGTCAGCGAGACGCTGGACGGCATCTGCCGTCTGCTCCCCTCCCCTGTGGGACACCCGTTCCAGGATGCGGCCGGCAACACCATTCCAGCCGACCCGGCCGCTCCGTTCGTCGGCCTGGTCTGGCGCACGGCGATCGACACCTTCGTCGGCCAACTGAGCTTCGTCCGCGTGATCTCCGGCATGATCGCCCCGCACGCCGAGTTGCACAACACGATCACCGGCGCCAAGGAGATGGCCGGCACGCTGGTGCAGACCGTGGGCAAGAAGCAGGTGCCCATCGAACAGGCCGGGCCCGGCGACATCATCGCCATCCCCAAGCTCAAGGCCACCAAGACCGGTCACACGCTGACCGCGCCGGGCGGAACGCTGCAACTGCCGGCGCTGGAGTTCCCCAGCCCCGTGATGTACATGGCCATCGTCGCCAAGACGCAGGTGGACGAAGACAAGATGGGCACCGCCTTGACCCGTCTCTGCGAACAGGATTCGACGCTGCATGTTGAAAAGAACGCCGAGACCAAGCAGGTGATCCTGAAGGGCCTGGGCGACGTGCACATCGACGTCGCCGTCAAGCTGATGAAGTCCCAGTCCAACGTGTCGGTCGACCTCAGCACCCCCAAGGTGCCGTACCGCGAGACAGTCACCGCCCTGGGCGAAGGCCACTATCGCCACAAGAAGCAGACCGGCGGCCGCGGCCAGTACGGCGAGGTCTTTCTGCGCGTGCGGCCCAAACGCGCGGACGACACCGAGTGGTTCGTCGACGCGGTGGTCGGCGGCACGATCCCCGGTAATTTCATGCCCGCCGTGCAGAAGGGTGTCGTGGAGGGGATGCTGGCCGGCGCCGTGGCCGGCTACCCCGTGCAGGACGTCACCGTCGAGGTCTACGACGGATCCTACCACGATGTCGACTCGTCTGAGATCGCCTTCAAGATCTCGGGGGCACGCGCCCTGCGGGACGGCATGTCCAAGGCCAAACCCGTGCTGCTCGAACCGATCATGACCGCCCACATCGTCGTGCCCGAGCACTTCATGGGCACGATCAACGGCGACCTGAACCACCGCCGCGGACGGATCCTGGGCATGGAATCCGAGGAAGGCGTCCAGACCATCACGGCCGAGGTGCCGCTGGCGGAGCTGTTCCAGTATGCCGCGCAACTGCGCAGCCTGACCGGCGGCCAGGGCTCGTTTGACATGGCTTTCACGCGCTACGACGTCGTGCCGTCCAACATCGCGCAGAAGATCATCGCGGAGTCGGCCAAGCACCACAAGGAGGAGACGGACGAGTAGCCCGGCGACTTCCGTCGAGTCCGCTCTGGAAGCCTGCCGGCTCTGCCCGCGGTGCTGCGCCGTGAACCGTCTGGCCGGCCGGCACGGCAGCTGCGGTGCGGGCTCACGGGTGCGAGTCTACCGGCACGGGCCCCACTTTGGCGAGGAGCCGCCCATCAGCGGCACGCGCGGTTCGGGGACCGTTTTCTTTTCACACTGTACCCTGCGCTGCCTCTATTGCCAGAACTTCCCGTGGAGCCAGCAGGCCCAGGGCACCGACCTGACCCCCGAGGAGCTGGGCGCCCGGTTTCGAGAACTGGCCGAACAGGGCTGCCACAACTGGAATCTCGTCAGCCCCACGCCGTGGCTGCCGCAGATCCGGGCGGCCGCCGCACCGCTAATTCGCAGTGGCGTCCGGCTGCCGTTTGTCTATAATACGAGCGGTTTTGAGTCGGTGACGACCTTGGAAGCCTTTCGCGATCTGGCAGATATCGCCCTGACAGACCTGCGCTATGCGCAGGAATCGACGGCCCGGGAAGCATCGGAGGCGGCCGGCTATGTGGCGGCCGCACGGGCCACGCTGCGGTGGTTCTGGCACCAACTGGGGCCGTTGGAACTCGATGAGGCGGGCGTGGCGCGCCGCGGAACCGTCTGCCGTCTGCTGGTGCTGCCCGGTCGGGCCGCGGAGGCGGTGGACAACCTGCGCTGGCTGGCGGACACGGTCGGCACGGGGATTCACGTCAGCGTGATGTCCCAGTATACGCCAGTGCACCGGGCGACGACGACGCCGGGTTGGGATCGGACGCTAACGGCAGATGAGTATGCGCAGGTGACGGAGGCCGTGGCGGAGTTGGGCTTCGAGAACGGGTGGGTTCAGGAGTTGGAACTGCCCGCACCCGGGGATTTGTTGGGTTGTGCGATGCCGGCCGGGGCTGGTGCCGTAGGCCAGGCGCACAACCAGTGAGACACTGTTGTCCGGATGTCCGGACACACGGATGAGCATGGCGCGGCGCAAGCCGGTTGGCGGCAATGCCGCCGCGCCTGGGTGCCGGTCGGAAGCGGCCGGCCGGAGAGAGGTGGAGTCATATGAGCGGTCATAGCAAGTGGGCCAAGATCAAGCATCAGAAGGGCGCGGCCGACGCCAAGAAGGGCAAGGTCTTCAGCAAACTGGCCAAGGAAATGATGGTCGTGGCCAAGCAGGGCGGCGGCGACCCGAACAACAACCCGACACTGCGCAACCTGATCCAGAAGGGCAAGAGCGTCAACATGCCCAACGACAACATCGAACGCGCCATCAAGAAGGGCACGGGCGAGTTGGGCGGCGCCGTCTTCGAGGAGATCACGTACGAGGGTTACGCCCAGGGCGGTGTCGGGTTGATCGTCAAGGTGCTGACCGACAACAAGAACCGCGCGGCCGCCGAAATCCGCAACATCTTCAAGAAGAACGGCTCCGACTTCGCCGCCTTGGGCGCCGTATCGCGCGGGTTCGAGCGCAAGGGCCAGATCATCATCGACGCCGCCGGACAGACGGAGGACCACGTCATGAGCATCGTGCTCGAAGCCGGTGCCGATGACATGATCAACGACGGCGACAGCTTTGAGGTGCTCACCTCGACGCAGGCCTTCGCCGACGTCTGCGATGCGCTGCAGAAGGCCGGGATCCAGCCGGTCAGCGCCGAGGTCGGCCTGATCCCCACCACCGTGACACCGATCGCCGAGGTGGGTGTGGCCAAGGCCGTGCAGAAGTTCATCAACGCCCTGGAAGACTACGACGACGTTCAGAACGTCTACACCAACATGGACGTAGCCGCCGCCATCGAAGACCAACTGGACGAGGACTAGCATCGGTTCGGGCTTGGTGCACACCCCCGCACGCGCGTTGACGTGCTTTTGACGCGTCCTCGGCCTCCGCGAAGCGGTCTTCACCCTCGATCGTTCGGAGATCGACGCCGACGACGCGAACGAGGATATACCCATGCGGGCTGGAGCCCATAGGTCGCTCGCTTCCAGGGTGGCGCACGCGACCCCGCTGGCATCACGCGGGATCACAGGTCGGGAGGCGGGCGCCACGCCGCCGGCACCGAAGTCCGCCACCCCTGGCGGTCCGGCCGGCGTGCCCCTGCGCGTGTTGGGCATCGACACCTCGCTGCGCGCCACGGGCGTGGCGGTCGTCGAAGCCGTGGGTACGCGGATGCACACCGTCATGTGCGGGATCATCCGCAATCCGCCCGGACGCCCGATTTCCGCCTGCCTGCTGAACCTGCAGACCGAACTGGCCACACTGTTGACCGAGACCCGGCCGGCGGTCGCCGCGATCGAAGGCGTCTTCTACTGCCGCAACGTGCGTACCGTCATCCGCCTGGGGGAGGCCCGGGGCGCCGTGATCGCCGCCTGCGCCCAGGCGGCCTGCCCGGTGTTCGAATACGAGCCGCGCCGCGTCAAGCAGGCGGTCGTCGGTTTCGGCGGCGCCACCAAGGAGCAGATCCAGCACATGGTCGTCTCGCTGCTGGGCCTGGGCCAGACGCCGCCGGAGGACGCGGCCGATGCCCTGGCCATTGCCATTTGCCACCTCCACAACCGCAACCGGATCGCACTGGGGGGCGCCCAGGCGCTGTAGCGGCCGGCGCAGGGACGTGCGGAACGGCACCGTTCAACGTGGGACGGTCCTCCGGCCGTCCAAAGAGAGGCTTGGGTTATGATCGCAACGATGAACGGCCTGCTGGTTGAAAAACACCCCACCGCCGTGCTGCTCGAACTCGGCGGCATCGGCTACGACCTGGCCATTCCCCTCAGCACTTTCGACCGCCTGCCGGCCACCGGCACGGCCTGCCGCCTGTTTGTGCATCACCTGGTCCGGGAAGACGACGAGCTGCTCTTCGGCTTTGCCACGCGCGAGGAGAAGCAGACCTTCCTGCTGCTCATGACCATCAGCGGAATCGGCCCGAAAGTTGCCCTCAACGCCCTCAGCGGCCTGACGGTGAGCGAACTCCGCATCGCCATCGTGGAGGGTGACGCCAAGCGCATCAGCGCGGTGCACGGCATCGGCCGCAAGACCGCCGAACGCATCGTGGTCGAACTCCGCGACAAGATCGATCCGGCCGAAGCCATGGCCGCCACCAGCCGAACCCCCGGCGGAGCGGCCGCCGACCCGGTCGCGGTGCGCGATGCCATCATGGCGCTGGTGGCGCTCGGCTACGCCCAGGACGGCGCACGCAAGATGGTGCAGTCCGCCATTGAGGCCGGCACCAATGCCCACGAGGCCGAACCCTTGATCCGCCGCGCCCTGGCAGGACGATAGATTTTCCGTTCCGGAAGATCTTGTGTTTGCTCGTCCATGACTTGAAACTGCCGTTCGCGGTTCCCGCGCATTTCGGTTCAAACCGCGGCTGGGCGTTGGCCGACCGGGTG
>CAZZCT010000296.1:0-5727 GCA_964652365.1 uncultured Lentisphaerales bacterium | reverse complement strand
TCGATCCCTTCCTCCTTCCATGGATTTAGCTTGTCGCGATCTAGGTGTGACCCTGTAGCTTTTGATATCGCTCGGTGTCATCATGTCAAAACTCCTTCTGTTGATCGTTTGCCTGATGTCGACTCGCCGCCGTCATCTCAGGAGATCGCGCTTGCTTTTCCCTCATCGCCGTTCCATCTGATAGACATCGGCGACCACGTTGTGGAAGAAGCCGTCCGTGCCCTTCTCGATCACGGCGCCGTTGAACTTGCCCCGGAGCCGCAAGACGTCCTCCCAGGGGGCCGGCAGCGTGAAAAGATTGCGGGCCGGGAAGAACTTCGTGTTCGGGGGCGCCCCCTCCTGTAGCGGGAAGAAGAGGAGATTGTCGATAATCGACAGGTCACCCACCAGATGGGTAAAGGCATCCCGGCCGCCCTTCTCGGTTATCAACCGGGTCAGGAACCGGGCGTGTTCTTCATTCTTCTTCGCAAGACTGCAGCACATGCCGCTGGCCGGGAAGTTGTGCCCGCCCTGGTCGATCACCACCTTCTTCGGCGCGTACCGGTTGAGGTTGAGAAAAAAGTCGCGCGGGCCCATGCCGTCGATCGCCCGGATCGGGTTGCCGGCGATGGAGAAGATGTTGATCGGCGCATCCAGGCTGACCCCCTCGCCGAGCATGATCGCTTCCGGGTCGCACTCCTTCAGGTAGTTGTAGATCTCGGTCTGGAAGCGGACCGTCATCAGGTTGGTGTCGGCCGGGTAGCGCATGAAGTCCCGCTTCTGGAAGTCCGGCGGGAAGACCCAGCCGAGACAGTCGAAGAAGATCCCCTTGCAGCCGCACTCGACGATGTAGAAGTGGATCCATTCCTTGGTGTACTCGATGTAGCCGGGGTGGCCGGGGTTGCACATCACCATGCCACCGTCCTCGGAGCCCCAGCCGGCTGTCCATCGCCCGTCGATGCCGCGGATGAACCAGTCGTCGTCCACCGCATGTGCACCCGGGCAGAGCCCGCTGTGCGACATCCAGATCAGCAGCGGCACCCCGCGGTCGCGCAAGCGATGGCACATGGCCTTGAACTCCTCCTGCGTGCCGTGGTTCGGGTCCGGCTCATAGCCCAGCGGAGTGGTGCCGGAGTGAACCGGACGGTTGGTGACTAGGCTGTAGCCGATCCCGTTGTAGAACCCTTTGTCCAGCTCGTCTTCCCAGAAGTCCGCCTGCTCAATCCAGCTTGGCCGGTTGTTCCAGGCCAGCCCGCCGCCCCAGTTGGTCTTGTACACCCACGCCGGGCATTCCTCATAGTAGAAGGTGATATACCAGCCGAGCCACTCCATCATTTTCTGGCGCGTCTTGCCGTGATAGATCTTGATCTCCGGCAGGCGCAGGTTGTCGCCAAGGCCGAACGGGGCGTGGAGCAGGAAGTCATACCCGACCCCCTCGCCGGCATCGGCGATGTTGAGCCGGTAACCAACATGGGCCTGGCGGCAGGTGATGGCGATCCATTCCTCCGTTTCGCAGTTGTAGAAGAGCCCGCCATGCACCACCAGACAGCCAGGATAGGTGCGACGCCATGCGTTCTGGATGAACTGCTTGCACTTCGCCGGTGTGTCGTGCTCGTAGCCGATATGCCCGAATTCGTCGCTTGGCCCTTGGGTGTGGGAGGACGGAAAGATCATGCGCGTCTTGTCGCCCCAGAATTTCCAGTCCCAGTTGAGCAGGCCGAAGCTGTCCACGTGGAGCGGCGCCTCATTGACCGGTCCACCGGGGCCCGGGCAGGGCAGGTCGGTCATGTCGCACTGCTCGCGGCGAATCAGATAGTTGATCCCGGTGCAGTTGAACTTCGCGTAGTCGCGGCCGCCGATCTGCCGGATGACCACCAGACCCCAGCCGGAAAAGTGGTCGACGAAACGCTCCCCTTGAGCCGACGGTCCGCCCGCCCGGAGTCGCCTGCGGGATGAGGCCTGGTTTTCAGGGGCAAGTCATTGACGATCAGATCGGTCTGTCCGGTGTCCGATTCGTTCAACAGTTCCGTACCATACAGCTTAACCGAGGTGATCTTGCCGGTTTCTTTGTGTTGTTCAAATACCAGGTCACTCATGGTTTTGTCCGAAGTTGAAGTCATCCATTGTCAATAGTTTCATTTCAACTGTTCCCTCTCCCCGCGAGGGAGCGGGCGAGGGGTAGCGTCCGATCCAACTGCATCGTTCCGGCTCACAGGTTCACGTCCGTGTAGAGATTCAGGTCGAAGTTTTCTTCCAGGGTGTCGGCGATCAGTTCGGACTCCAGTTCGTGGTGATCCGCAAACCTTTCCAGCACCAGCTTCACACGCGCACCCGGCGGCTGCGCCGCGAGCGGAGTCGCCTTCAGGTCGATGATCCCCCACTGCGCCACGCGGATGGTCTGCGGCGCATACGTGCCTTGCAGCACCTTTTCCACCGCGTATTCGTTCACCACGAGCGCGTTGCGGTACGGGGCCATCTGCCCGGGATCCGGCAGCTTCGATTTCGCCACGAGCGTCGCCTGTACCTCGATCCGCGGCAGCGGCTTGCGCTGGGCTAGGCTCGCCGCCACGGCCGCCGCGTTCTTCGCCGCCTCGGGCTCTTCGATGAAGCGGTTGTACATGGCGACATGTTCGAACGTGCCGCGCCAGGTGTTCTTGTGCGGATCAGGGTGATGGGCGGCCAAGAAAAAGGGGTTCACCCCGTCCCCCAACGATGCTGGTGAGGGATCGATCTCCTTCACCTTTTTGCCGTCGAGGTGGAGCGCGAGCCGCTTGGCGGCCACACTCACGATCACATGATGGGGCTTGGTGTCGGGCAGCGTGGCCATCTCGAACACCTCCGGCTGTTTGTCGCCCTTATACTTGGAGAGTCCCGCCAGCAGTTTGTCTTTCTCCTGGAAGAGCCAGAAGACGCCATTCCCCCAGGAGTACCCCCAGGTGAAGATGGCGACGGGTTTGTCATCCGCGCCTTTGGTCTGCGCGAGATCGGCCGACGCCACCACGATCTCCAAACTGAACTGGTGCGTCCGGTCGATGCCGTCCGCGATGCGTTCGGGGGAGCCGGCGCAGAGCGAGAAACCGCCGCCCGGGGCCACCGCGGCTCCGAAGCGATTGTATTGCGCGGGCTTGAGCCAGCCGCCCAGCCCGGTGGCGACCGGAAGCCCGACTCGTTCGTCGACGACCACGTTTCGCGTCCGAGAGTTCTGCCACAGGTAGCACAAGCCCGCAAGATTCGAGGGCCAGTCGGGAACGACAACCCGCGCCTGAGCCGCCGGCATTTCGTTCGGCGATTGGGCACGGTCAGTAACCCCCTTCACCGCCAGCGTTTCCCTCGCGCCCAAGGGCGCGGCAAACTCGGCGATGATCCCGGTGCCTTCGCTGTCGACGGACAGTTTCGTCGCGGCCGTGCCGTTTTCCAGCGTCACCGTGGCCACCGCCGTCTGGACGGGCTCGCTGCACGTGATGAGCACGCGCCGGTCGTCGAGCGCCACCGCGCTGAGAAGCTTCGGCGCCGCCCGCTCGGCCACACGGACCGTTCCCTTCATCGTGCGGTCGCCCTGCCGGGCCGTGATCGCGTAGTCGCCGGCCTCGCCGAACGTGTGCCTGCCTTCCGATCCATCGGCGCCATCGCCATACGACCATCGCCAGTCGCCGGGGCCGGTGACGGACGCCGGCACCGCGAGCGTGTAGGGCGCCTCGCCCGCATACCGTCCCAGCCCGGGATCGATCCACGTATGGGCGAACACATCCATGAATTCGTTGTCGGTCACCTGCACCCATTTCGCGATCGAGCTGAAATCGTCCGCGAACCGGCCCAGCCAGATGTCGGAATGATCGGCGTGCAGGTTCCGAAACGGGCCAGCCACGGACATGTGGCGGGCATCCGACGCCCATTTCGGGTTCCATACCACGCCCTTGCTGCCGTCTTTCACGGGCTTGAGGCCGGGCGGGATCAGACCGACGTCACGACTGCTGCCGTCCAGCTTGTAGAGCGTGACCAAGCGGTGGCCGCCGTCCATTATCGTCACGAAATAGGAGTCGTCGGGGGAGATGTAGGTATTGCAACCATTGTGATACATCTTGCGATCCACTTGACCGGTGCGGGTGTACAACATTCCAGAATTGGGATGTGGAAACTCGCTCGCCGCGTGGGTGCCGTCGGCAGAAAGGGAAAAACGATTCGACAGGCGGCCCGTGAAAATCCTCTCCCTGGCTTCGGGCTTGTCGACTTGGAAGCGGTCGACGAACGTGGCGTCGTTGCCGTTGGCGGCCCTCGTATCGCTCGTATACACCCATTCCCTACCCGAGGCCGGTTCGCGCCATGCCCACAACGCATAGCCCTCGCCCAGCACGCGGCTGTTCGCGCCGTTCCAGTCCACGCAATGCATCAGGCGCTTCCCGTCCGTCGTCGCGGTGTAGATCACATGACGGCCGCTCGGGGAAATGAGTGGGTTGTAGATCTCGCCCTCGGGAACCAGTTCTCGCTCGCCTTTGCCCGCCGTATCGAAGGCCATAAGGGAACAGCCGACGCCGCCGTCGACACCGCCCTTGTTCGTCTGCCACTGTTTGTTTCGCAGCCACACGATCCGCGTCTCGGCGTCGGTGAGCGCCAGCACCTTCGCCGCAATGTCCGGAGCTGGCGCAGCGGCGAGCGCTGCGCCGACGGCCACGAGCAGGGCCGCCATGGCGGCTTTCAGGATTCGAGCTGGATTCATGTGTGTTTCCTTTCTGACTGCGGCTTACTGTGCCTTGCCGGCTGACTTGGTGACGGACGAAAACGGCACGAGCGACCAGCCGCTGCTCTCGGTGAACTCGCGGGCCGTGAAGCACCAGATGACGACCTTCTTGCCGAAGAGATAGCCAGGATCGGCCTTGGCACGGCGCAGCAGGTTGACGCGGGCCGGCGTGGCGCCGGAGCCGCGCACGCCGATCACATCCACGGCCATGCCCAGTTCGGCTGCAAGTTGGTCGGCGAGCCCGGCGCCCGTGCCGTGCAGGTCAGCCCCGGCGTGGAAGACCAGGCAGTGGCTATCGCCCATGAGCACGACCGGGCTGGCCTTGTCCTCGGTCGCGGTGCCATCCGCACCGGTCACCACCCGCACCGGCAGTTCCTCGGAACCTTTGCCGCCCGTCAGATCGCCGACGATCGTCCGCTTTTCGACCGCGGTCTTGAAGGCGCCGGGCTTGGCCGGCAGCCACGCGGGCGAGCCGAGCCGCTCCTTGATCAGCTTGGCGGTCAGTTCGCAGGCATAGGGCGACCAATGGGTGTCGGTCTTACAGTACAGAGCTGGCCCCTTGGCCTTCTCCTTGGCGAAAGCGTCGGCCAGGTCGAGCACCTTCACGCCCTTGGCGGCAAGCATCGCGTAGAACTCCTGGTGCCAGGCGTCCATCCGGCCCTCGGCCGGGTCGCCGCGTTTTTCCGGATAGACCAGCGCCTTGCACGGGACGGGCGCAACAATCAGTTCGATTCCCATCGCCTTGAGCTGCTCGTGGAAGTCGATGATCGCGGGCAGCGGGTCGGCCTTGTCAGGCGATCCCGCCTTCGAGACCTTGGCCGCCGCCTCGCCCCAGAACGGGCCAACGCCGATGTGCCGCAGTTCGCTTCGTAGAAACAGCCAGCCATCGCTGCCGGCCACCGTCATGGATTCGCCCGCGGTGGCCTGTTTCGTGCACCACTCGCGGAACTCAGCCGCCGGATCAGCGCCGGCCAGCACACTCGTGGCGAAGGCAAGCAACAAAAGACATCTCA
>CAZZCT010000295.1:0-5744 GCA_964652365.1 uncultured Lentisphaerales bacterium | reverse complement strand
AGTGTCACCCATTTTCCGATGAAAAGTGGTCCCGCTAATGCTTGGCGCTACAATCTGAGATCGCCGGATGAACATCTGCGGCTCAAGGCGTTGCTGACCTTCCTGAACGCCATGGAGGATCTCGAGCATGGCGAGGTCATCAAAGCCTGCGCGCGCAACGCGGCCCTGGGCCGGGATCGCGAAGACCGCCAGGCCCGGCGCGTGTTGGATGGATTGAGGGCGGAGTTGGAAGACTTTGGCGCCGACTAATGCGTGCGGAGGAAAGTCTTTTGGAGTGCGGCGACCCGGCGCCGCTTTGCATAGCGCGCCCCGGCGCGCTTGTGGTTGAAGGCTTTTGACGCTGTGTGGTTGGTCAACCAACTGGAGTTTTACTGATGAGTAATCCCGATAGGCCCACAGACCTCAGCCAAGCCGTGCGTCACGGCGATGAGACGACCGCGCCCGTAAAACAGGCCTTGAGTCCTGCCGCGATACAGAGCGAACTCCGCGCGCTGATGGCTCTGGCCCGTCGCACCGCCAATCGCGGACGGACCCATATCTTTCTCGGCCATCCGCTCTCGGATGCCTGCGACAAGACGACGGTGGAGCCGGGAAACAGCTACTCGCCCGGCGTCTGGACCTGCGGGGTGACGCTCTGGTTCCGGTTGGATGGCGAATGGCGCTCGCACGAGCTTCTGCCAGACCATGCGATCGCCTGGACCCTGATTGCCGAACCCGGCGGACCGCCCGTGGCGGAATCGCGCTACACGCTGGACGGACTTGCCGTGCGGCATCGCCTGGTCCATCTGGGCGGCGAAGGGTCGCAGGGGGTGGACTTCAACGAGGTGGAAGTCGCCGCGGCCGGCGCTGTGGATGCGGTCTGTGCCGTCGTGGTGCGGGATGTGGGGCCGGCCGGAGCGAAGCTGACGGACGCGTCGTGGCAGCCGGGGGAGAACACGCTGGTCATCAAGGGCGGCCCGCAATTGGCGCCGGAATCGCAGCCGACGGCGGTTGAAGTATTCCCGGCGGAAGGCGAATGGGATTCGCCCGCGGCGGCTCTGGCGTTCGAGGTCCGCGCCGGGACCGGCGCGGTCTGGACGCTCCGCTTCCGCACGGTACACGCGTTCGCCGGACGGCCGCTTGGAGATTGGTACTGTGCGCCGCCGGCGCGCGCGGCAATCAGGACATCGGATGCCTGGGCCCGGGCGGCCGCCGATTGGGACGCGGCGCTGCCCGCGCGCGTGTTCGCGCCCGACCCGCGGGTGGCGCTCGGTTGGGAGCGCTGCGCCTGGCACGTGCTGGCGGCGATGGAGAACGGTCTGCCGCGCATCGGCGCCGTCAACTACCCCATCTTCTGGCTCCGCGACGGCGTGATCATCCTGCGGGCGCTGGACCTGATGGGCCGCGGCGACCTCGCGCGGATCGGCAACGACTACCTCGCGCCGCTTCTCTTTTCCGGAGGCTTCGGTGCCGAGGCGGATGCGCCCGGCGAAGGCATCTGGGCGCTTGTATCGCACGCGCGGATCACCGGCGACCGCGACTGGGAGACGCAGGTCTTCCCGGACATTCGGAAGCGCGTCGATTGGATCCTGCGGATGCTGCGCGCGGCAAAGCCGCTGCGGGCGATGACCGAGAACCGGATCCCCTTCACCCAGCACACGCCGGCCGGCAACGTCGTCTGCCTGCCCGCGAACAACGGTCTGATCCACGGCCGCATGGACTGGCACGCGCCGGATTTCTACATCAACTGCTGGGCCGTCGCGGGTCTGCGACTGGCGGCCGAGTCGGCAGCCCGGCTTGGGCGCGACGACCTGGCCGGCGCTTGGACGAAGGAATCGGAGCAGGTGGATGGCCTGATCGCCAGGCACCTGCTGTCCGCCTACGGCAATGTGCGCGACCCGGCGGTAGCCCCGTACCCGAGCGGTGCGCTCGCGGTGCAACGGGAGGCGCTCGCGGCCGCATTCGACAACTGGTTCCGCAAGAATCGTCTCACGCCCGAGCACGCCCGCAAACCCGAGCCGTTGTGGACGTACTTCGAAGCGGCACAGGCGCACAACGCGATCCTGCTCGGCCTGCGCGAGGAAGCCTGGACGTCCATCCGCGGCATGCTCGCGGCGGACGGTCCCTGGGACGTGGCCGCGTTCATCGAGGGGAAACCCACCGGCCACGAACTGCTGCCCTTCGGCAACGGCGCCAACCGTCGCGGCTGGCTCAACGTGGAGCGGGCGCTCGGCGGCAACATGCCGCATAACTGGACCACCGCCGAGATGCTCACCCTGCTGCGGGACGTGTTTGTGGTGGAAGAGGCCGGCGGTCTGACGCTGGGCGCGGGCGTGCCGCGGGAATGGATCGCTCCCGAGGCCCGCTTCGGCGTGCGGAATCTACCCACCGATTTCGGGATGGTGAGCTACACGGTCACATTTGACCGGGCGTGCTCGCCGCAGATCGACTATCATGGACCTTCAAACGTCCGCTGGGTTCTGCCCGCGGCACAGGGGCGCTGAAAGAAGAGAGGATCGTCATGCTTCCGACCATTGCATTGCTTCGCAAGACACTATTGGATGTGGTCGCGACCAAGGCCCGCCAGGGCCACGCGGTCGACGGGCTCAAGGCTGAGATCGAAGCGCTGCCCGAGAGCTACGATCTCCTGCATGCGATGGCCCGCCGGCTGGTCAACCTGCCGCTGCGAGCCGACTGGCGGCATGTGGAGCCAAACGCGCTGGACGAGATCTGGGCGGAGTGCGACCCGTCGAGGCCGGTCAAGCCGCTGGCGACGGTCGACGCGGCCGCCATGGCCCCACGCGTCGAGGCGGCCTTCCTGGCCTCGGTGTGCGGGTGCATCCTCGGCAAACCGCTCGAAGTGAACCCGACGCTCGCGGAGCTGCGAATGGCGGCAAAGGCCGTAGGGGAGTGGCCGATCCGGGACTACATCAGCGAGAAGATGCTCATCGCGCTCGGACGGAGGCATGGGGACTGGAGAGACACGGTCCGGGAGAAGATTGCGTATGTCGCGTCGGACGACGACATCAACTACACCGTCATGGGCATGCGGCTGCTGGAGCAGCACGGCGCAGCGTTCACGCGCGAACACCTCGCCCAACTCTGGTTGCGGAACCTGCCGCTGGGCTGGTGCTGGGGCCCCGAGCGGGCGATGAACCTGAAGGCCGGCCTGCGTTCCATCGGCGGGGGGCCCGACGATCCGTTCGAAGAGTGGGTGACGCTGCTCAACCCGAACGACGAAGCCTGCGGGGCTTTGATTCGCGCCGACGCCTACGGCTATGCATGTCCGGGCAACCCGGCGCTGGCCGCCGAACTGGCCTGGCGCGATGCCGGCTTCACCCACCGCCGCACGGGCATCTACGGCACGATGTTCGCGGCCGCCGCGATCGCCACGGCCTTCGTGGCCGAGGAACCGATGGACATCTTCGAGACGGCCGCGAAGTTCGTGCCCCGCCGCAGCCGGTTCTTCGAAGTCGTGCAGGACTCGATCGCCATGGTCCGCGCGGCGTCCGACTGGCTGGATGGCTACAGCCGGGTGCATGGCAAGTACCGCGAGTTCGGTCACTGCCAGGTCTACCAGGAGATCGGCACGGTCATCAACACGCTGCGTTTCGCCCAGAATGTCGGCGAAGGCATCTGCATGCAGGTCAGCCAGGGGAACGACACCGACAGCTTCGGCTGCACGTGCGGTTCGATCCTCGGCGCCTACTTCGGACCCGGAAATCTGGAAGCGCGATGGATGGCGCCGTTCCGCGACACCATCCACGTGGCCATGGCCGATTTCCACGAACAGAGTCTCTCCACGCTCGCGCAGCGAATGGGCCGGTTGCCCGGGAGGCTGGCCCAACCAGCCGCGACTTGAAAAGAGGTTGACGATATGCCGAATGATCCTGACAAACCCGCGGACATCAGCCAAGCCGTGCCTTACGGCGACGAACTGATCGAACCCGCAAGAGAGGCCGGACCCGAGAGCCCCAACATCCTGATGATCTTTTCGGACGAGCATCATTGGGGCTACAGCGGGTTTAACGGCCATCCGATCGCGCGCACGCCGAACCTCGACCGGCTGGCGCGTCAGGGCGTCAATTTCACTCAGGCCTACTGTAACTCGCCGCTCTGCTCGCCGAGCCGGCAGTCGTTCATGGCCGGCCAGTATCCCCATAAGATCGGCGCCTGGAATAACTGCTGCGCCATGCCGGAGAACACGGTGACCTGGGCGCACGCGCTCGGCCTGGCCGGCTATGAAACCCTGCTCTGCGGCAAGATGCACTTCAACGGCTACCAGAAACTCTACGGCTTCGACCGGCGGCCCGTACTGGAGGGGAATACCGACGGCCAGGAGTTTTTCTCGTACGGCGTTCGGACCAGCCATGATTGGACCCGTCCGTTGCCCTATCGCTGCGGCAACAAGTCGCCGATCGCCGGCGCGGGGGTGGATACGCCCAATCGCCAGCTTATCTTCCGCCAGGACCGCAAGATCGTCGACGGCACGATCCGCGAGCTTCTCGAAAGGGGACGCGCCCCACGCGGCCGCCCCTGGGCGCTCTGCTGCGGCACGATCCTGCCGCACCCTCCGTTCCTGGCGCGGCAGGATCTGTTCGACAGCTACGCCGGGAAGGTCGATCTCCCGGTCAACTGGCGCGGCGAGAATCTCGGTGAAGTCGACAGGGCCATGCGAACCTTCTACCGGATGGACGCGGGAGCCCATACCGAGGCGGAGATCCTTCGTGCCCGGCAGGCATACTATGCCCTGATCACCGAGTTCGACGAATACGTGGGGCGCATTCTGGACGCCCTGACGCAAAGCGGGCAGGCGGAGAAGACTATCATCCTCTACTTCAGCGACCACGGCGAGATGGCTGGCGAACACGGCATGATCGCCAAATGCTCGCTGCGCGAGGCCTCGGCGCGCGTCCCGCTGATCGTGAGCCGACCGGGCCGCTATGCGCAAGGCGCCACGGTCGAGACCCCTGTGTCGTTGGTCGACCTCTATCCCACCCTCCTCGATATGGCCGGCGGCACGCTGCCGTCGATTCTGGCCGACGAATTGGACGGCCATTCGCTGCTCCCCCTGCTCGAAGGGCGTCCGGAGGAGTTCCGGGGTCAGGGCGTCTTCTGCGAATTCGAAGGCGAAGGTTGGAACCACCCCCGCGCCTTCCTGCGCGATGGCAACCTGAAATACGTGTTCAACCATACCGCACCGCACGAACTCTACGACCTTCAGACCGACCCCCAGGAACTGTGCAACCTGGCCGGCAACCCCGCCTATGCACAGAACGAGCGCGCGCTGCGCAACCGCATCCTCGGCTTCTGGGACCCCGCGGCCATCGAACGCGCAGTGCTGCGGACCCAGGCGCGGCAGAAGATTGCCTACTGCCGCAACGTCTGCCTGGATCAGGGGTGGTGAGTCATGTCCCTTCTCTCCGCAACGGTTCTGCTCTTTCTCCTGGGGATCCTGCTGCCGGGGCGGATGATCTTCTCGTCCGGGGCGGAGCGGATTACGGACATTATTTCGGGTATCGTTCCGGGTGTTTCCGCTTGTCGATGTCGTGCATGAAAACCTGGATCAGCCGGTGGGAAGAGATGGTTTCGGACCAGTTCTTGGCCGAGCAGACGCCAGTGCGGTACCAGGTGTGGAAGCTCTCGTCTACCACGATGTTGGCGGCGGCGAAGTCCAGGTACTTCGGGTCGTTGCTGAAGCGCGTGGCAAAGGCGAAGCCATTGGCAGTGGTCTTGTCCATCAGGTTCTTGCGCGCCTCCTCGGG
>CAZZCT010000294.1:950-5766 GCA_964652365.1 uncultured Lentisphaerales bacterium | reverse complement strand
ACAGGGCTGATCGCGTGGTGGGTTCGATTTTAACCGGACACTTGTGTAGGATGGTATTGACTCTGACCCGGACGGGGAGTCATTCGGATCTGTTCTAGACATCCGCGGTTTTCGACCCTTACATCCCTTTTTCGCCCCCCCAGAACCGAGCCGTAAGGGGCTGGTGGCTCGCGAACCGCCCACGCCGCTTCTTCCCCACCGTTCACCGCGGAAGTCACGAAACGGAAACGGCATAACGACGGTAGCCGTCGAGATGCCCCACTGCGTCTGCATCTCGGATTCTCCGCCGAACATACGCTCTCCCCCTCATCCAACTCCCCCGCAGCCCGTCCGGGCTGCCTGAGCCCCTTTCCGGTGCGGCGATAATCTCCGTCCTGTCCGCAAACCCCCGTCCCGCACCGGAAAGGGGCTACTTGCCCACGCAGAACCGACTGAAGATACGGTCCAGCAACTCGTCCGAATAGACCCGGCCGGTGACGCGGCCGAGTGCTTCGGCGCCGTCGCGCAGGGCACCGGCCGCAAAAACGATGCCGACCGGACCGTCGGCCAGCAGGGCGCGCGCTTCACCGATTCTGCCGGCCGTCAACTGCAGCTCCGCGCGGTGGCGCGTGGAGATGCTGGTGTCCGCCGGTCCGGCCGGCGCCGACCCCAGGGCCCGCACAAGCGCATGGCGCAGCTGATCCAGGCCGGTGCCGACGCGGGCCGAGACCGGCACGACGGTCCAGCCGTCCAAGGCGTTCAGATTGGGCGGCGTCGGCGCAAGATCGCACTTGTTGACCACCAGCAGTGTCCGGTCGCGGGGCAGCCCTCCGGGAGCGGCCGCCAGCTGGTCCACCAGCGACGAACCGGCCTCCAGCAGGTGCAGATGCAGATCGGCCTGTTCAAGCAGTTCGCGGGCGCGCGCCACGCCTTCGCGTTCGATCGGGCAGGCGACGTCGCGCAGGCCGGCCGTGTCGACCAGGCGCAACGGGATGCCCTCCAGGGCCAGCCCCTCCTCGAGCGTGTCGCGCGTGGTGCCGGGCGTGGGGCTGACGATTGCGCGGGCGCGGCCCAACAGGGCGTTGAGGAGACTGGACTTGCCGACATTGGGCGCGCCGCTGATCACGACCAGGGCGCCCTCGCGCAGCAGATGGCCGTCGTGCCAGGTGGCGAGTTGCCGGTCGATCTCCGCGTGCAGCTCGACCAGGCGTGCATCGACGGTGTGCAGCAGGCTCTCGGGCACGTCGCTTTCGTCGAAGTCCAGCAGCGCCTCCAGATCGGCGCAGAGCGTGGCCAGGGTCTCATAGAGTGCCGCCAGGTGCTGACCCAGGGCGCCGTCGAGCTGGGCCTGCGCGGCGGCGGCGGCGCGCTCGGTGCGGGCCGTGATCAGGTCGAGCACGGCCTCGGCCTGGGTTAGATCGAGACGGCCATTGAGAAACGCCCGGCGCGTGAACTCTCCGGCCGCGGCCGGGCGGGCACCGGCCGCCAGGACCGCCTCCAGCAGGCGCCGCGCCGGCATCTGGCCGCCATGGCCCTGAAGTTCGACGGAATCCTCGCCGGTGTAGCTGTGCGGCGCGCGGAAGACCAGCACCAGACCGTCGTCCAGGACGGCGCCGCTGAGCGGATCAGCAAAGTGGGCGTGGTAGAACGAGCCCGGCCGACGCAGTGCGGGCGGCGGACCCGAACCGCGCACGACCCGATCCGCCACGACCAGGGCCAGCGGGCCGGAGATGCGCACCACCGCGACCCCTGCCGCGCCGGGCGCGGTGGCAATCGCGGCGATGGTGGTATCGTCCAGAGACATGGCGCGTATCATAGCTGTCCGCGCGGCCGTGACAAGCACGGCCCTCCATGGCCGCATGCGCGCAGCGTGGAGGGGCGAGCTCGTGTCGGCCGTGGCTGGTCCGCTCCACCGCCCTCGGTCTGTCCGCGCGGCCGTGACAAGCACGGCCCTCCATGGCCGCATGCGCGCAGCGTGGAGGGGCGAGCTCGTCTCGCCCGGGCCCGGTCCGCTCCACCGCCCTCCGTCTGTCCGCGCGGCCGTTCGGCAGCCACGTTTGGGGTTTCCGTACGCGCCCGCTGCCGCTATGCTGGGAACATCATGTTCGATCTCGAAGGATATCTGACCAGCCGCCGCGCCTGGGTCGAGGCCGAGCTGCTGCGCGTACTCCCGGCGGCCGACCGGCGGCCGAGCCGCCTGGCGGAAGCCATGCGCTACAGCGTGCTGGTCGGCGGCAAGCGACTGCGGCCGATCCTATGTCTGGCAGCCGCCGAAGCTGCGGGCGGCGCCTGGAGCGATGCCCGCGGGCCGGCCCTGGCGGTCGAGTTCCTGCATACCTATACGCTGGTCCACGACGACCTGCCCTGCATGGACAACGACCTCCTGCGGCGCGGCCAGCCCACGGTCCATGCACGCTATGGCGAATCCATGGGCGTGCTGGCCGGCGATGCCCTCCAGGCCTACGCCTTCGAGGTGCTGGCCGCCACGCCCGGGCCCGTGCCCGGCGCCGTGCCGCACCTCGTGGTGGAACTTGCCCGGGCCGCAGGGATCGTCGGAGTCGTCGGCGGCCAAGTTGAGGATCTGGCCTTTGCCGGAACGTGCGATGCGGCCACCGTGACCTTCGTGCATCAGCACAAGACGGCCGACCTCTTCCGCGCCGCCATGCGCATGGGCGCCCTGGCAGTAGGGGCCGCGCCGGCCTGTGTCGACCGGTTGGGCGACTATGCCAACCACGTCGGCCTGACGTTCCAGATCATCGACGACCTGCTCGACGGTCCCGAGCAGCGCCCGGGCAAGCCGCCCGAGCTCTCCTGCCTGTCGGTATGGACCCTGGCCGAGGCCCGCCACGCCGCCGCCGAACACACCGCCCGCGCGATCGCCAGCCTGTCCGGCCTGCCCGGGCCGGTGGCGCCGCTGACGGCGCTGGCCGAAGACATGCTTCAACGCACGGTGTGAGCAACCAAAGGCGATGGCCCCAAGACTGCGGGAGTTGGAATGCTGGAACAATGGAACAATGGACGACCCTGCGCAAGGGAGCGCTTCCCATAGGGTTGTCTGATGGGCCGTTTCCCAACCTTCCAACCTTCCATCTTCCACAATCCGGCGATAGCGGCTATCAGCCCCGCCGGCGCAAATAGGAGCCGATCATGCGAACCGTGATGCTACAGGTGGACGACCAGAAGCCCCGCGAGGTGCCGGCCGACACACCGGTGCTGGCGGTGCTTCCGGCCCGCGCCGCGAACGACTTGCCGGTACTCGGCGCGCTGGTCAACAACGAGGCCGTCTCGCTCAGCTTCCCGCTGGCAGTCAACAGCCGCGTCGAACCGCTCAGCCTGGCCGATGACCATGGCTGGCGCATCTACCGCTGGTCGCTGAGTTTCCTGCTGGCCAAGGCGGTTCACGACACTTTTCCCGGCGCCGCCTTTCACGTGCGACACGCCTTGGGCACGGGCCTCTACTGCACCGTCGCCTGGCCCGACCAACCCGCGGACCCGGCTCCCGACGCCCACGCCCCAGTCCCCTCGCATGAACGTCACGTGACCCGCCTGCGCGACGCCTTGCGGCGTCTGGTGAACGCGGATCTGCCGCTCGATCCGGTGCGCGTCTCCTACGAAGACGCGATGCGGATGTTCCAGGCCAACGGACAGAGCGACAAGTCGGCCCTGCTCGAACACCGCAACCCGCCGCAGGTGCACCTGGTGAACTGCGACGGATTCCTGGACCTGCTGCAGGAGCCGATGGTCCACCGCACCGGTCTGCTGCCACTGTTCGACCTGGTCCCCTGCGGCCCGGGGTTCGTGCTGCAGATCCCGGCCCGCGACCACCCGACCGAGCTGGCGCCCTTCCAGTTCGAGCCGCACCTGTTCCGGGTCTATCAGGAGCATGTCGCCTGGGGCCGCATCCTGGGGATCACGACCGTCGGCCAGCTCAACGAGGCCATCATGGCCAACCACGTCGAGGACTTCATCCAGACGGCCGAAGCGCTGCACGAAAAGAAGCTGGCGCAGATCGCGGAACAGATTGCCACGCGTACCCCACCGGCGCGACTGGTGCTGATCGCCGGACCATCTTCCGCCGGCAAGACCACCTTCGCCAAGCGGCTGATCACCCACCTGCGCGTTAACGGCCTGCAGCCGCTGCTGATCTCCACCGACAACTACTTCGTGGGCGACGAGCTGAATCCGCGCGACGCCGAGGGCGGCCTGGACTACGAGCACATCGAGTCCATGGACCTGCCGCGACTCAACCGCGACCTGCGCGCCCTGCTCGACGGTCAGCCCGTGCACCTGCCGGCGTTCGACTTCGTCAACAAGCGGGGGCGCGACCAGGAGGCCGTCACGCAGCTCGGACCACGCGGCCTGGTGGTGATGGAGGGCCTCCACTGCCTGAATCCGCAGCTGACCTCGGAGGTGAACGACGCGGGCAAGTTCCGCGTCTACATCAGCGCCCTCACGCAGCTCGGGGTGGACCACAACACGCGCATCTCGACCACCGACAACCGCCTGTTGCGCCGCCTGGTGCGCGACAACCGCTACCGCGGTCACCCGGCCCTGCACACGCTGCAGCGCTGGCCCTCGGTGCAGCGCGGTGAACAGCGCTGGATCTTCCCTTTCCAGCATCTCAGCGATGCCACGTTCAACTCGGCGCTCGACTACGAACTGGCCGTGATCAAGAACCGCGCGGCGCCCCTGTTGAACGAGCTCAAGCCACACCAGCGCGAGTATGCCGAGGCCCGGCGCCTGTCGGGCTTCCTGCACAACTTTCTGGCCGTTTCACCCGACGCCGTGCCCGGCAACTCGATCCTGCGCGAGTCCATCGGCGGCCGCCAGTTGCGCT
>CAZZCT010000294.1:0-940 GCA_964652365.1 uncultured Lentisphaerales bacterium | reverse complement strand
TTTCTCGTTCCGAGAGACCTAATGTTTTTGGGGCGCATTATATGGCTGGGGCAACGTATGAAGCCTAAGCCCAACAGGCTCCTAGGGTCTGACTTTCATTCCCGCCTTGACGGCCAGCGCTCTTTGTCGGGCGTCAAAGGTGTAGAAGTCCCTTACGCCCAGGGTGGCGGCGGCGGCAACGTGAAGCACGTCTGACGCGCGCATGCCAAGCTTCGCGGTGTGTGCCGCGCTCAAGGCTTCGGTTTCGGCATAGACTTCCGCCCAGGCGACAGGCGTTTCGACCAGTGCTCCGGTCTGGATGTCGGCTTCGATGGCGGCGATCACGGACTGGCATTCGCCGGGTGTGATTTCCTTGCGGAACACCGCCAGGCGGATGGCGTTGCGGGCCTCATGGCGCAGGAACGGTGTGAAGGC
Organism: uncultured Lentisphaerales bacterium; assembly: GCA_964652365.1. GTDB lineage: Bacteria > Verrucomicrobiota > Kiritimatiellia > RFP12 > CAZZCT01 > CAZZCT01. Next base: position 526 of record CAZZCT010000294.1, on the reverse strand, counting down.
CAGCGGCCCGGCGAGCCCGGAGGCAAGCTCCTGCGCCGGGGCACTGTTGGCGTCCCGGCCGTAGAGGGAGACGAGAAAGCTGGTGTCGGCATAGGCTACCATCGGCTCTGCTCCCTTTCCTCCAGTACGATGCTGGTGAAACGGGTCCGTTTGTCGCCGAAGATCGCCTTCGCGCGGGCCGCGAAGTCCGGCATCTTGAACTTGGCCGGAATCTGGGCGCGCGGGGGGCAGATTCGGGCCACGGGGCGGGTCCGGTTCAGAACCGTGACTTCCTCGCCTTGAGCCACCCATTCGAGCACGGTTCCGAAGTCGTGCCGCACTTGCCTGATGGTTGCCGTCTTCATGTGACACAGTATGTGACACATGGGTGCGGATGTCAAGTGGGTCGCGGCTGGCCCTGGATTGCGGGAGTTGGCGGTTCGATCGTCTTCTCGCAGGTCCACCAACTGCCTCAAACTGCGAGAGTTGCGCCGAACCTGCCGCTCCGACGTGCGCATGCCCATGCAATCACGGCTCACGAGGACGT
>CAZZCT010000293.1:0-5777 GCA_964652365.1 uncultured Lentisphaerales bacterium | reverse complement strand
CGCACCGCCACGCTGAATTACACGGCTGCGGCCAGCAACAACTATGGCAGAGCCCTGGAGTACCGCTTTGCCTGGGGCGATGGCGGGACTTCCACCTGGGCCAGCGCGGCTTCCCAGAGCCACGCCTGGACGACCACCGGGCCGTTCAGCGTGCGCGGGCAGGCGCGCTCCGCCGTTAGCCCGTCGGTTTCGTCTCCCTGGTCGGCTCCGCTGGCGCTGACAATCACGAACACCGCGATCATGCGTCTGTCCGGCGTGCCGATTGCCTTCGGGATCGTGGTAACCAACCTGACGGCGCAGCGGACCTTCGCCGTGCACAACGACGGGACTGGCCCGTTGAACGTGACGGCCGTCAGCTTCGCGCCGTCGGCCGGCTATTCGGCTCTGCCGCAGGCCTTCACCGTCGCGAACGGCAGCAGCAATAACGTCACGGTGTCTTTCCGGCCGACGGCCGCGGCCGCCTACAACGCCACATTGACGGTCCAAGCCACCCAGACCTCGGGCAGCCCGTCGGCTGCGGTTACGGGAACCGGCACCGACGTCGAGACGGTGACGCAACCGACGCTGACGGACAGTCCAGTGCGTGGCTTCGGCACCAACACCCAGTCGCTGACCTTCATTGCCACCGCCAGCAGTTCGTTCGGCAGTCCGGTCGAGTACCGTTTCGACTGGGGCGGCGGCGATGTCTCCGGCTGGGGTGCTGGCACGCTTACGCACGCCTGGGCCACGGTTGGCGTGCGTAGCGTGCTGGCGCAGGCCCGCAGCCAGACCGATCCGACCAAGACCTCGGCCTGGTCGGCGCCTTTGCAGATAGCGATCGTGTACGATCCCAACGTCACCTTTGCTGCCGGCGTACTCAACGGCAAGCCAGTCGGCGTGACGGTCTACATCCCGCCGGCCAACGGCACGCTGACGGGCGTTCCGACGCTGTCCTACGCCCCGCAGGGGTCAAGCGTCTACCAGCCGTTGAGTCTCGGGAGTGCTGGTGGAGGCAACTGGACCAATACGCTGCCGGCTCTGAATGCCGGGGCGCTCTCGTATCACATCACCTACACCTTGAGCGGCGTGACGGCGACGATCCGCTACCCGCAGACTGGTGAGAAGACCTACACGGTCTCGTCGTCGCTGGGCGAGGTGCGCTTCACCGATTTCTCCGGCTGGTCGGCGGATCCGGCCTCGTCCTGGCCGCCGGACGTGGACAACCCCTATACAAACTGGTACCAGTCGGTGTTGGGCGGCAGTAGTCGCTGGTATGCGGGCGGTGGCACGGTGGTCACCTCGTGGGGTGGCGCCGTACCGGATGGTGGCACCAGGCCATGTCTCTACCTGCGCAGCATGCAGGGCGCCTACTTGCTTTCGCCCCACCTGGCCGAAGGTGTTGGCGCCATCTACTTTACATCCAGTATGCGCTTGGTCAGCCGCAGCGGCGCAATAGAGGTGCAGACCACCACCAACGCCACGCCTACGGCGGGTTGGACTACGGTCTTCGCCACCAACTATCCCGCCAAGAGCACGCTTCCGCTCTATCAGCGGGCTGCGCCGATTGAGATCAACCGTCGCGATGTGCGCTACGTGCGGATCGTGCGCACGGACCGCAACACCAGCGACACCTCCGCCAACCTGATGAACGGCGCGATCGTGATCGACAACGTGGCGCTCTCCTATCCGCCGGCCGACGTGCGTCTGGTCGAGGAGCTGCACAACCCCGGCTATCCGTCGCGCGATCAGAGCGTGCAGGTGCGGTGCGTCGTGACGGATGTCGATCCGGTCGTCCCGACCGTCAATCGCCGCGTCACCGTCTACTACCAGTGGCAGGGCACGGCCGGGACATGGAGTTCGACCAACGCGGTGCACTTGGGGAACGGCCGCTACGAGGGCGTGATCCCGCAGCGCGAAGCCGGCACCATGTACTACTATTTCAAGTGCGACTTCGACGGCTATTACTACAGCCGCGATCCGGATGGAACCGGTGGAACTGGCGGCAGCGTGCAGCCGACCAATGTCGAGAACCAGAGTCCCACCTTCCTGCCCGACGTCGACGAGGATGTGGCGTCCCGTCCGGCGACCTTCCTGAGCTACGGCATCCGCAGTTTTCGTTCGGACTGCGGCGAGTTCGTGCTCGACACGCAGCCGACCTCCGCGACCGTGCCCATGGAGCTGGTGGGTGACTACACCTGGCAGGGAATCACCCTGGTGAGCGGCATCACCAACCTGACTTGGCGCTTCAAGGGGCTGCAGGGCTACGTCAGCGATGCCATGGCGTTCGAGTCCGTTGAGCGGGAGTGGGGTGATAATAACCAGGACTTCCCCTATCCGCCGATCGCTGGCTATGCCGAGCGCAATGCGACCAACGACATGCTGGCGGTGCTTGAGTACGAGGGCTTCCTGCTGTTCCGGTTTAACACGGCTAACCGCGACTACATCGTCAAGCGTGCCGTGTACCAGAACTTCGACAACTGGCAGGCCAGCCAGTACTACTTCGAAGAGAGTCTGGGCCTCTACGCGGTCAAGTCCTTCACGAACAACTTCAACACCTGGCCGCAGGACGTCTACACGATCGACCAGTCCACCCGCGAGGATTTCAGCAACGATGCGCTGGACAGCGGCTATGAGACCGTGCCCACGGCCACCACCTTTGGCTGGACGATCGAACAGGCCAAGGTGATCGACGAACGCAATCCGACAACGGTCGGGACGGCCAACCGGGCGCTGCAGTTGAGCGAGACCAGCGTCGGACGCGTCGGCAACAGCGGCCTGACGCTGACGGAAGGCGTTGAGACCTTCACCTACCGCAGCCGTGCCACGATCAATGACGCCTACTACGCCCTCTACACGCAGGGCTTCGCCTGGGCGCTACCACTGACCGTCACTGCCAAGATGCGGGCCTCCGAGATCTCCCCGGCCAAGGCCTATCTCTCGACCGTCGTCTGCTACCAGCCGGTCTTCCAGTCGGTCGGCACCTTCTACGAGGTGCGGCTGATCCAGGATTCGGATCCGTCGGCGGCCAGCGTCGACGACGAACTACGCATCGCCGTTTACCGCTGGAATGAAGGCGTTCTCACGGAGGTCGCGCAAACCGGCGGCGCCGCAGTCAACTTCATCGGCGATCTCAGGGCGGTGGACAAGACCGTCGTTGTGGACATCAGCACGGATGCCGGCAACACCTACGTGGAATTGGCCGTGAACATCAATGCCCGCGGGGTGGTCAACTTCCGCGACAGCAGCGCCAACCGCATTAAAGAGGGTGGCTCGGTCGGCTTCCTGACCTTTGACGCCGTGCCGGAGATCTCGTCGCTCAAGGTGATGAGCGGCGCAACCGAGAAGCTGTCGGAGATTACCGACTTCGATACGGTCAACGTGGCGCACTGGTACTGGGGCGGCAAGCGCCGCGATGCGCCCACCCTGAACCGTTGGAGCGTGGTCAACGACCGCCTCACGCGCGTGGTGCCGACGCAGACTCTGGCGATCTACGCGGCGCCGGCCAACGGGCTGAGCGTGCCGGACTACACCAAGTTTGTCGCCAAGAACCCGAGCATCGCGGTCAACTCGCTGGCGTACGTCGACCGCACGGAGTCCTTCAAGCGCTGGGATGAGACCTTCGTGCAGTTGCGCTGCGTCGGCGGCGGCGATGTGCCGGTGGTCGTGGACGCCCCAGCCCTCGCGCCGTGGCGCGCGGTGACCCGCAGCCACGACAACACCGAGCCGGCCTCTTACGGGGGCGTGAAGTACGACGACTGGACCGACTGGACGACCCAGCAGTATCGCTGGCTGCGCGACGAGTTGGGTTGGGCCGTGCTGGAAGGCTGGGTCAACACCTCAGCTGGATCACTGGGCAACGAGGTTCAGTTCGACCGGTCGCGCGCCAACACCAATCTGGTGCAGGCTCTGGTGACACCGGTGCTGACCAATGGTATCGGCTCGATCGCCTTCGAATACCGCACCAGCGGCGGCAGCGTCAGCTTCGCGATTGAGCGCAGCGTGCAGGGCGACCCCAGCAGTTACGTCGCCGTGACCAACGTCACCGTGGCCATGCCCACGGCGACGGCGGTCAGCTTCTACCAGCCGGTCCGGCTCAACTTCGCCGGGCGTATTCGCGTGCGTATGCTGGAGTCGTCCTCAATCAACGGCGTGCTCAAACTGGATGGCTTGCTGGCGCGCGACTACCCGCCGCGCGACGACTCCACCTGGCAGGCCTACAACACCCTGATCACCAGTCTGCAGACCACGCGGGCCTTTGAGCCCACGATGCTGACCCACCAGACCTGCTATCTGAACAACAGCCCGCGCGATGGCGTGGCGGGCGCCGAACTGCTGGACGAGCACCGGCCCTTCGTGCAGACACCCAAGGTGGGCACGGGCATCGGTGAGATCGCCTTCTGGTACCGCGTCTGGGATGCCGGGCAGACCGGCCAGCTGGAACTGCGTGTGGCGCCTGATCAGGAGTCGCCAGAACCGTGGACGTTCCTGACCAACCTGACGGTCAGCAGCGGCAACTACCAGTACTTCCGGGTCGAGCCGTACGACCTGCAGAACAAGGTTCTGCGCATTTACTCGTCCACCAACTCCGGCATGGCACGCGTCTGCATCGATAACGTGCTGATGACCGAACCGGTGCGCGCCGGCTACGAGATCTTCAACGTGAAGCTGCTGCCGGAGCAGCCGCTGAGCACGGACTTTGTAGGTGTCGAAGCGCAGATCGGCCGGTTCCTGATGAACCCTCAGGATATCCGACTCTATCTCAGCTACTGTGTTGGCGAAGGGACATGGGGAATCGCCAACTGGCGCGGACTCGGCCTCCAGGCTTCGAACACCTGCACGACGGTTGTGATGGATCGGGTCGGCGATCGCACCTATCGAACGCCGAGCGGCTCGCGCATACCCAACCACGCGATCGATCAGGTGGTGCAGTACGTTGTGTGGGGCACCTATTCCAACATCGTGGGTCGGCCCATCATGATGGAGCCCCGCACCGACAAACTGGAGCCAGAGCGCTGGGGGAACCCGCCTTGGTACGCGCCGGTCGACCTGAATACTCGACACGCGGCGGAAGGGTGGTCGCCCTATTACTTTGTCTTCTCCTGTCCGCCAGGAAGCGTGTGGATCAACGAGTTCAACTACCCGTTGAAACTATCGACGGAAGTGTTCAACGAGTACGTCGAGCTAGTCGGTCCGACGGGCGCCAATATCGGCAACTGGAAGATTCAGGTCATCGACCCGTTCGAGAGCTTGGATGTGCCCCCTGATCCTGCGTACCGGCAGGCGAGCGTGCCGGATGGGACGGTGCTGGCCGATCACGTCCTTACGGCTGAGGAGATCGAGTTTGGTCTCGCGGACTACTTTGACACGTTGGCTGACGGGTGGTCCTTCTTTGTCTGGGGTGATGAGACAGTCTTTCCAGCGCCGAACCTGCCAGATACAGACGACACACGGTTTCTCCTGCCGGTCAACGGCGGCATTCGAGTTATTCGTAGCATGGGCGCTTACGAGCACGCGATCTGTTACGGTGCCAGTGACGTCACGCAGTTGTTGGAGGACCGAGGCTTTTCGTACGTCGGCTACAAGTTCTTGCTGCCGCCGTGGGAGGCTCCGCTCCAACTGCAAGGCAGCGGTGCAGCGAAGGACGATTTCTACTGGTACCAGCCATCGAGTTGGACCCACACGCCGGGGCGTGGGAATGTCGATCAGACACTCGAGCCGCAAGTCGTGCCGACAGCATACTACGCGATCTTCTCGGTTGTTGAGCCGAACGGATCGCAGAATGTCACCATTCCGCCCGC
>CAZZCT010000292.1:0-5865 GCA_964652365.1 uncultured Lentisphaerales bacterium | reverse complement strand
TCGGACAGAGTTACCCCGGCGTTCATTCGCGGCGCAGCCGCGCGGCCGGCTTGCCAATAACTTCAACCCGCCGCGAGGACCGAACTGGGGACATAGAACCTGTCTCGCTCCAGTTGGGCGGGACCTACGGGACCGCCCATTCGCCAATCGGGTTTCCGAGCGCGGCGCGCCAAACCATAGCCTGAATGCGAAGGCTGTACGTCCCCCCGCACGGAGCTCCCGCACCGGTCGCCGAGCGGCACCGGCGCCGCCAGCCGGCCATCGACACAGCTTCTATGTCCCCAGTTTCGCTCCCAGTTTCGCTTTTATGTCCCCAGTTTCCTCGACCGCCGTCTCAGCGCGTGCGCGTGCGCCGGCCGGACCGCCGCGCGGTGCGTGCCGGTTCCTCCACCTCGTAGGGCTTGGCGAAGGCCTCGACAAAATCAAAACCGTTCGCGAAGTCCTCGCGCCGGTCGCGTTCGGTCTTGGCCAGCTTGCCGGCCTCCACCAGGTTGAAGACCAGTTCGCCGACGTCCTCGGTCCGTTGGATGCCCCAGGTGTTCAGCACCGTCAGGGCCATGGGACCGAATTCCTGCAAGGCGTAGCGGCGGACTCCTTGCAGTAGGTCCTGGCCCGAAACGTGCCGTTCCGGCCCTGACTCGGGCTTCTCCATGGACTTGGTCGTGAAGTCGAGTGCCTCTCGCAGGAAGTAGTAGGACTCCTCGGTGTACCTTTTGTCCCGAGCACAGATCTGGGTGATCGCCTCCTGAAAGGACGTGTCGTTCATGCCGCCAGTTTCCGATGCGCGACCGAAGGTGTCAACTGCGTTCGAGCGCCCCCGCCTCCATCCGTGCAGCCAGCCGTGGACGATCCCGTGGCCTGAATCGCGCGCGCTCCGCCGGTGCCCCGCGCCCCGCGCATCGCGGAAGCAGCACCCGGCGGGCGGAGCTTGTCGGCCCTCCCTCACAGGTCCACGTCCACCCGCGTGTCGTCCGCAAACTCGCTCCGCGCGGCGGCTAGGGGGGCGGCGGTCACGGCCGCGGCCGCATACGTCTGCAGGTAGCGGTAGTAGACCATGAGTTGCAGCGCGCACAGGCAGGTGTCCTGGACGGTGCCGGCGCTGTGCTCGGCGGGGGAGGGGCTCGTCCACGACCCAACTGCGGCAGGCCGCCCGTCGGCATCGGTGGCCACCGCCAGCTCTACCCGCTGCGCCCGGACCAGTTCAGGGGCGAACTGCCGCTCCCACTGCTTCCAGGCCGTCCCGCCGGCGTGGAAGCGGGCCTGGGTCAGGTAATACCAATAGTATACTGGACTGGCGCCGCCATAGGGCTGGCGCGCCCAGTCGTCGAACCGGCAGGTGGCCGGTTCCAGCCAGGCCAGCGTGCGCCGCACCTCGATGACCTCCGGGGCGCCCAGCAGCTGCAGGCAGAGCGCTCCGGCGGCCGAGAGGCCGCTCTGGCCCGGCGCCGTGTAGCCGAATCCGCCGAGTGCGGGCGCCGCGTTACGCTGGAACCCGCGCACCGCCAGCCGGCAGGCTTCCGCCAGCCCCGGCACGGGCAGGCCGGCCAGGCTGGCGGCGCGCAGGGCCTGCGCGCACCAGGCCATGTAAGAGGTATCGTCGCGGTCGGTCGCGGGCGCCAGGTTGTAGTCCCAGCCGCCGGACGCATGCTGGCCGTCCACGATGGGCCGCACGGCACACTCGGCCGCCTGGCGTACGTTCGGGTTGCGCGTCATGCCGAAGGCCTCGCAGAGGGCGTAGGCGGCGATCGGTTGGGTGTAGTTGTGGCCGTCGCGGTGGGCAAACAGCCCGTGAGGCTGCTGTGCGGCCAGCAGAAACTCGATGCCGCGTTGCGCGGCTGGGCCGAACTCGACGGCGCGCGGGTTGCCCGGTACGTCGCCATGTGCGAGGAAGCAGAGCACCGCCAGCGCGGTCATGGCGGTACGCGCGTCGCCCTGGCGTTCGCCCGTCCAACTGCCGTCCGCCTGCTGGTGAAGCTTGAGCCAGCGCAGGGCGCGCACCACTGCATCCTCGGAGGCCGGGGCGGCGCCCGTCCGCTGGCGGCCCTCGGGTGTCAGGCGGTCACCGTAGCCCGGCGGCAGACTCAGCCCCGGGAGTCCCGGACCGTGCGTCGGGCGCACCGGCGGCAGCAGGCGGGGCGCCTCGGGTGCGCGTGTGACCAGCTCCGTGTGTGCTGGCTCGGTTGCGGGGTCCATGGCCTCGCGCCAGCCGGTTGGATCCGCAGCCGCTCCGTTCGCGTCCATCGGTACGGGCGTGGGCGGCTCCACCGGCACCAGCGTCGGCACCGGCTCGTCGTCCGGGGTTGCGCGGGGCGACGAGGTGGTCGCGAGCGGCCGGGCCGCGGCCGCCAGCAGCATCAGCAACAGAACGCTCAACAGCGGGAACAGCAACGCCGCGACCGGCGCGGCCTGGCGCTGTAGTTCGGTGCGGGCGGCCCGATGGACGCCACTGTCGCGCGGCGCGCGCAGACCGCGGCACATCCGGCGCAGGCGCACCAGGTAGGACGATTCGCCAAACGGTTGTGGAAGCAGACGCCACGGCGGGTCGCCGGGCGGAAACGATACCGTGCGGGTATGCATTGCCGTTCTCCTGCGAGTTAGCCGACGCGGTGCGCACCGTCGCGGTTTTCACAGAAGGAACGCCGCGCGGGCCGGTTTCTTAGCGCGCATCGCCGATTGCACGTGGCAAGATGCCGCTTGTCAATCCATCCGGCCTTTCCGTACAGTGTCGCCCCCATGAATGCCACTGCATCCGCTGCCCCGCACGCCGTTCGCGGCCTGGCCCTGCTCTCCGGCGGGCTCGACAGCCGCCTGGCCGTCTGCGTGTTGCGTGCGCAGGGCTGCCACATGGAGGGCGTGGTCTTCGACAGCCCCTTCTTCAACCCCGCGCCGGCGCGCGCGGCGGCCCATGCACTCGGGATCACGTTGCACGAAGTCGACTTTACGGCCGACATCATGGAGCTGGTGCGCCGGCCGCCGCACGGCTACGGCGGGTGTCTGAACCCGTGCATCGACTGTCACGCCCGCATGGTGCGTCGCGCGGCAGAGCGCATGGCGGCGGGCGGCTTCGATTTCGTGGCGACGGGCGAGGTGCTCAACCAGCGACCCATGTCGCAGAACCGCCGCGCGCTGGGCATCGTGGCGCAGGACTCGGGGATTCCGGACCGCCTGTTGCGGCCGCTCTCGGCCCAGTTGCTCGAGCCCACCCGGCCAGAGCTCGAAGGCCGCGTCGATCGCACCCGCTTGCTGGCCCTGCAAAGCCGCTCGCGCAAGCCGCAGATGGAACTGGCGGTGCAGTATGGTCTGCGCGACTACCCGACACCCGCGGGCGGCTGCCTGCTGACCGAGTCGGGCTTCTGCCGACGGCTGCAGGATCTGATGGATCACGAGGGACTTGACGACCCGCGCCTGGCCGTCCTGCTGCGCTACGGCCGCCACTTCCGGTTGCCGGGCGGGGCCAAGGGGATCGTGGGCCGTGACCATCTGGATAACCAGGCCCTGCGAAACGCGATGGTCCCGGGCGACACCCTGATGCACTCCATCAATGTGCCGGGACCCACGCTGCTGGTGCCCGGTGCGGCCAGCGCCGATGACCTGGCCCAGGCCAGGGCCCTTTGCGCGGCCTACGCCGATCAACGGCCTGACCGGGCCGTGGTGGTGCGCACCCGCCGCGACGATGCCGTCAGCGAGTGCACCGTCACCCCCGAGGACCGGGCACGTTTTCAGCCCTGGCTGCGCTAGCCCGCCGTGATGGCTGCACCCCCTGAAGACACAACGCACCGACGGGCTGCGGGACCGGCATGGCATAGATTCACTGTCCCCGGTTCTCCCTGTCCGCGCGGCCGTGACAAGCACGGCCCTCCATCACTGTGCGCGAAGCGCCACCCTTACCCGTTCCTGCGCACCCGAACAACTTCGAGTCATGGACGAGGCTCAAACGGCCGAACGGCCATCAAATAACCGCTGTGCCGACATATACCGGGGCGGACGGGTGCGCTAGAATGTCCTTCCAGCGACTGCGTTGCGTCCTCAGGTGGCGACGACCGGGCGCAATCCGCTCAAGCTGGAGGTTCCGAATGCGTGCGACCGGTTTTGACAACGAGGGCTATCTGCAGGCACAGCGCGACGAGATCCTGCGTCGCGTGGCCAATTTCGGCAACAAGCTCTACCTGGAGTTCGGCGGCAAGCTGATGCACGACATGCATGCCGCCCGCGTCCTGCCGGGGTACGACCCCAACGTTAAGCTGCGTCTGCTGCAGCAGCTGCGCGATCAGGCCGACATCGTGCTGTGCATCCATGCCGGCGACATCGAACGCAAGAAGGTGCGGGCCGATTTTGGCATCTCGTACGATGCCGACGCCCTCAAGCTGATCGATGACTTGCGGGACTGGGGCCTGGATGTCCGGGCCGTGGTGATCACGCGCTTCGACGGACAACCCTCCGCGCGCCAGTTCCAGACGCGTCTCGAGCGCCGCGGCGTGCGGGTCTATTGTCATCGCGCCACGCGCGGCTACCCGACGGACATAGACACGATTGTCAGTCCCGACGGCTACGGGGCCAATCCCTACGTCGAGACCGAGCGGCCGCTGGTGGTGGTGACCGGGCCCGGCCCGGGCAGCGGCAAGCTGGCGACCTGCCTGACGCAGATCTATCATGACCGCGTGGCCGGCCGTCCCGCCGGCTACGCCAAGTTCGAGACGTTTCCGGTCTGGAACCTGCCGCTGCGCCATCCCGTGAACATGGCCTACGAGGCCGCCACGGCCGATCTGCGCGACATCAACATGATCGACCCGTTCCACCTCGAGGCCCACGGCGTCGCGGCCATCAATTACAATCGCGACGTGGCGGCGTTTCCCCTGCTGGGCGCGATTTGGGAGCGGATCACGCATGCGCCGTGTCCCTATCGTTCACCCACGGACATGGGGGTCAACCGCGTCGGCATGGGCATCCTCGACGATGCCGTCGTGCGGGCGGCCGCCGGCCAGGAGTTGATCCGGCGCTATTTCCGGCACGCCTGCGAGTTCGCCCTGGGGTTGACCGACCGCGAGACGGTGTCGCGGATCGAACTGCTGATCAAGGAACTGGGGATGCAGATCGAGGACCGCCGCGTGGTCGGCCCGGCCCGATTGGCGGCGAAGCAGGCTGCCGGGCAGGGCAAGGGGCACAACGGCGTCTGCTGTGGCACGGCCATCGAACTGCCGGACGGGGTGGTCGTGGCGGGGCGCAATTCGCCGCTGATGCACGCTCCGGCCAGCGCGGTGCTGAATGCCATCAAACACCTGGCCGGCATCCCCGACAGCATCCACCTGCTGTCGCCGGATGTGCTGCACGCCATCATCCGGCTCAAGCAGGACATTCTACGGGGACGGCATCCCAGCCTGAATGTCGACGAAGCGCTGATTGCCCTGGCCATGAGTTCGGCCGGCAACACCGCCTCCCAGGCGGCCATGGACCAGCTGGTGCATCTGCGTGATTGCGAGATGCATTTGACGCACATGCCGTCGCCGGGAGACGAGGCCGGCCTGCGCCGGCTGGGGTTGCGGCAGACTGCCGAGCCGCATTTCGCCACCAGCGATCTCTATCAGGGCGAGTAGCGCGCAGTCACGCTCCGTTCGAGGGGGGGCTTATCTCCGCAGATTGCGCAGATGACCGCCGATAGAGCCAGAAGCGCAATTCGGTCTCACCACGAAGGCCACGAAGAGCCCAGCGCGGCGCAGCCGCAACCGAAGAAGAAGAGAACCACGGATGGACACCGATGGACACGGATGCGTTGGCGCGCACCTGCTTTGCTTTCCGTGAAATCCGTGTGCATCCGTGGTTCAATTCTTTCCCACGAAGCAAGAATATGGCCAATAGTAGTACGAAGCA
>CAZZCT010000291.1:0-5880 GCA_964652365.1 uncultured Lentisphaerales bacterium | reverse complement strand
GAAGGAGTTTCCCTATGAACAAGAAGACCCTGCGCGATGTGAATCTCAAAGGCCGGCGTGTCCTGATGCGCGTGGACTTCAACGTGCCGATCAAGTCCGGCGTGATTTCGGACGACACGCGCGTCCGCGGCGCGCTGCCCTCGATCCAGTACGTGCTCGACCAGGGTGGCAGTCTGGTGCTGATGAGTCACTTGGGGCGGCCCAAGGGCAAGGGGTACGAGGCGGAGTTCAGCCTGCAGCCGGTGGCCGAGTACCTCGCCAAACTGCTGGGCCGGCCGGTGGTCTTCGCGCCGGATTGTCTGGCTGCGGACGATGCCGTCAAGGCCCTGAAGCCCGGCGGCCTCGTGATGCTCGAGAACACCCGCTTCTACAAGGAAGAGGAAGCCAGCGTCAAGAAGACCGACGAGCTGACGGATGAGGAGTACAAGGCCAAGAAGGCGGCGTTGAAGGAGAAGCAGAAGACCATGGCGCAGAAGCTCGCCAGCTACGGCGACCTCTACTGCAACGACGCCTTCGGTTCCGCCCACCGCGCCCATGCCTCCACGGCCGTGGTCTGCAAGTACCTGAAGGAGAACGTGGCCGGATTCCTGATGGAGAAGGAGCTCGAATACCTGGGCGGCGCGGTTGAGAAGCCGGCACGTCCCTTTGTCGCGATTCTGGGTGGGGCCAAGGTCTCTGACAAGTTGGCGGTCGTGCAGAACCTGCTGACCAAGGTCGACGTGTTGATCATCGGCGGCGGCATGGCCTACACCTTCCTCAAGGCCCAGGGCCACTCGGTCGGCAAGTCGCTGTGCGAACTCGACCAACTCGAGTACGCCGGCAAGATGCTGGCCGATGCGGCGGCCCGCGGCGTGCAGTTCCTGCTGCCGGTGGACAATATCGCGGCCGACAAGTTCGACGCCAATGCTAACACGCAGGTGGTTGGCAACGACATTCCCGATGGCTGGATGGCGCTCGACATCGGCCCGCAGACCACGGCTCTCTATGCACAGGCCATCCGGGGCGCCAAGACCGTGATTTGGAACGGCCCGATGGGCTGCTTTGAGATGCCCAAGTTCGCCCAGGGCACTTCCGGCGTGTGCCGGGCCGTGGCCGACAGCGGCGCGGTCACGATCATCGGCGGCGGCGACAGCGTCAGCGCGGTCAACCAGAGCGGCCTGGCTGCCAAGATGACCCACATCAGCACCGGCGGCGGCGCGAGCCTCGAATTTCTCGAAGGCAAGGCGCTGCCCGGCGTGGTCGCGCTGAACGACAAGTAGGCTTGCTTCCAGTACCCCGGCTGATCCATACTAGACACCTTTTCCCAACAAGGAGCCGATTGATGCGCAGGAAGATCGTCGCGGGCAACTGGAAGATGAACAAGACTCCGGCCGAGGCCGCCGCGTTGGTTGCCGCGATCCGGGCCGAGTTGGGCGATGGACCGTCGGCTGTCGAGGTGGTGGTCTGCCCGCCGTTTACGGCGCTCAAGGCGGCAGCTGACGCGCTGGCCGGTTCGGCGATCGGTCTGGGAGCCCAGAACATGCACTGGGAAGCTTCCGGCGCCTACACGGGCGAGATCTCCGTGCCCATGCTGAAGGCGTTGTGCGTGACGCACGTGATTCTCGGCCACAGCGAGCGGCGCACATACTTCGGCGAGACTGACGCGATCGTGAACCAGAAGACCCGCGCGGCGCTGGCCGCCGGCCTGATCCCGATCGTGTGCGTGGGCGAGACGCTCGACGAGCGTGAGGCCAACCGCACGGCCCAGGTGGTCTCGACGCAGGTCAAGGGCAGCCTGGCTGGCCTGGGCGCGGCGCTTCGGCAGGTCGTGGTCGCCTATGAACCGGTCTGGGCCATCGGCACCGGCCGGGTGGCGACGTCGGCCCAGGCCCAGGAAGTGCATGCCTTGATCCGCCAGGTCCTGGTAGGCCTGTCGGACGCCGCCACCGCGGCGGCTGTCCGCATTCAGTACGGCGGCAGCATGAAGCCGGACAACGCCAAGGAACTGATGGCGCAGCCTGACATCGATGGCGGGTTGATCGGCGGCGCAGCGCTCAAGGCCGACACATTCGCGGCGATCGTGCGCGCCGGATTCTGAGGCGGCCGGCGCATTCTTTTTCCACGGAGGGTTCCATGCATATCGTGAAGATTCTGTTGTTTGTGCTCGAGGCATTCGTCTGCCTGCTGCTGATTGGCGTGATCCTGCTCCAGCGCTCCAAGGGCTCGGGCGTGGGCATGAGTTTCGGCGGCGGCGCGGGCGAAGCCATCTTTGGCGCGCAGATGGGCAACGTGCTCACCAAGGTGACCGTCATCCTGGCCGGCATCTTCCTCTTCAACACCATCATCCTTTCGCTGCTCGTGGCGCGCAGCGGAAGTGGCGGCGACTCGCTCATGAGCGGCGCCGAGCGCGAGAACCCTCCGGCCGCTACGGCCCCGATGAGCGGCGGATTCCCCTCCGCCGAGTCGGGTGGCACGGAGGCGCCGGAACAGGTTCCGGCTCCGGAATCGCCCTGACGTGCCGGACGCAGCCGGCAGCGTGAGCCACGGCCGGCGGCGAACGCCACGCGGCCGGAGATTTGCGTGTCCCATCCTCCCCTTTGTTTGGTCCGTCGCGCTGGCTGCGGGACTTGCCGTTGCGGCGGCCGCCGAGCCGCCGACCTTCCGACGTACGTTGGACCGCGTGGCCAGCCTGGATCCCGTGGCCGCGGCCTCGGCCTATGCCGCCCGCGCGGTGGGGCTCGTCTACGAATGCCTGCTGGAGTATGACTACGCGGCCCGGCCCTATCGCCTGATTCCCGGTCTGGCGGCATCCCTGCCAGAGGTTTCGCCCGACGGACTGGTCTACCTCATACGCCTCGATCCGGCGGCCAGTTTTGCGCCAGATCCCTGTTTCGGCCTGGACACCGGCGGCCTGCCCCGCGGCCGGCCGGTCAGCGCGGCGGATGTGGTCTACTCGCTGCGCCGTCTCGCAGACGCCCGTCTGGCTTCACCCGGCTACTGGACCATCGAGGGCCGCATCCAAGGACTCGCAGGGTTCCGCGAGCGATCCGCCCATGTCCAGGGTGACTTGGCCGAGGTGCCGTGGGAGGGGGTCTCCGCGCCGGACCAGCATACCGTGCGTATTGAGCTGGCGCGGCCCTGCCCCCAGTTCGCCTGGGTCCTCGCCATGGCCTACACGGCGGTCGTGCCGGAGGAGGCGGTGCGGACCTATGGACCGGCCTTTTCCGACCACCCGGTCGGCTCCGGCGCCTACCGGCTGGCCTCGTGGCAGCGCAACTACACGATGGTCTTCGAGCGCTGGCCGGACTGGCGCGGCTGGCGCCTGGGCCCGGCTGCGTTTGATCCGGCCGGGCCGGAACGGCCGTTTGATCGCCTGATCTTCCGCGTCATGGACGACGCCACGACCCAGTGGCTGTCGTTCCTGTCTGGCGAACTGGACTTCCAGGGGGAGATTGCGCGCGACCACTGGGACGCGGTGATCGGCCCCCAAGGCGCTCTCAACGACCGCCTGGCCCGGCGTGGCATTCACCTGGCGTCCATGCCGACGCTGGAGGTGGCGTACATCGGCATCAACATGGAGGACCCGCTGCTGGGGCCCAACCGCGCGCTGCGTCAGGCGCTCAACTGCGCCTTTGACGGCGCCCGCTGGGAGGCCTTTTACAACCAACGTGTGACCGCGGCCGACGGGCCCGTCCCCCCGGGTGTGGCCGGCCGGCTCGAACGGCCGGCCGCTTTCGCCTTTGACCTGGAGCGGGCGCGACGGCTGTTGGCCGAGGCCGGCTATCCCGATGGGCGCGAGCCGCGCACCGGCCGGCGGTTGACGTTGCGGCTGGACCTGGGGCGCACCAATCAGGACACCCGCGAGTCGACCGAGCTGCTGGTGGCGTTCATGGATCGCGTGGGGCTGGATCTGCAGCCCGAATACCACAACTGGCCCAGCTTCCTGCAGAAGGTCTCGCGGCGCGAGAGCCAGATGTTCCGCATCGGTTGGGTGGGCGACTACCCCGATGCCGAGAACTTCCTGCAGCTGTTCTACGGCCGCAACAGCTCGCCGGGGCCCAACCGCTGCAACTACGCCAACCCCGAGTTTGACCAACTCTACGAGGCGGCGCTGTCCGTGACCGACCCCGCCGAGCGCCTGCGCCTCTACGGGGCCATGCAGCAGATCGTCCGCGAGGATTGCCCCTGGGTCTTCCTCCACTTCCCACGCAGCCACAGCCTCTACCGCACGCGCGTAGGAAACTACGCGCCGCACGATTTCCCCTACGGCATGGAGAAGTACCTGCGGGTGCGCGCACGGTGAGTCGCGGCGGGTGGACACGGACGGCGATGCAGAGTCAAGATGCTTGCGGTGTGTCGCAGGCTACGGGCTTTCAACCCGTAGCCAATCGTTCGCCCTGTGGCGCACGTCGGCCCGACGTGCGTCCCGAGCACGGGAATTCAACCCGTCACGCTCAGTCCCTCCTGGCCGGCGTCCACGTGGATGGTGGCGCCTGGTGCGCACGTGCCCGACACCAGTAGGCGCGCAATCGGGGTTTCGACCTCGCGTTGCAGTGTGCGCTTGATCGGCCGCGCGCCGTAGACGGGATCGAACCCGGTCTTGGCGATCCACGCCACGGCCGCATCGGTCAGATCCAGCTTGAGTTCCTGCTCCGCCAGCCGCGCCTGGAGGTCAACCACCTGTAGCCGCACGATCTGCTCAATCTGGCTCCGGCCGAGCGGCTGGAAGAGCACCACCTCGTCCAGCCGGTTGAGAAACTCAGGCCGGAAGGCCTGTCGCAAGGCCTCCATTACCTGCGCGCGTGCCTTGGTGGGGATGGCGGGAGCGTCGGGACTGTCCGCTAAGTCGGACCTCGCCGACCTGTCGGAATTGCCCGCCAGAAACTCCGAGCCGACGTTGCTGGTCAGGATGATGATCGCGTTGCGGAAGCTGACGGTCCGGCCGTGGCCATCGGTCAGGCGTCCATCGTCGAGCACCTGCAGCAGAATGTTGAAGACATCCGGATGGGCCTTCTCGATCTCGTCGAGCAGCACGACGCTGTAGGGCTTGCGGCGGACCGCCTCGGTCAACTGTCCGCCCTCCTCGTAGCCGATGTAGCCGGGTGGCGCCCCCACCAGACGGGCTACGGCGTGCTTCTCCATGTACTCGCTCATGTCGAGCCGGATCATGGTCTCCTCGGCATCGAAGAGCTCCAGCGCCAGACTGCGGGCCAGTTCGGTCTTGCCGACGCCGGTCGGGCCCAGAAAGAGGAACGCCCCGACCGGACGGCGCCGGTTCTTGATGCCGGCGCGTGCCCGCAGCACCGCGTCCGCCACGGCTCCGACGGCCTCGTCCTGGCCGATCACGCGCGTCTTGAGCGCCGCCTCCAGATCCAGCAGCTTGGCGCGTTCGCCGGCCATCAGGCGGGTGACCGGTACGCCGGCCCACCGCGATACCACCTGGGCGATCTCCTCCTCGGTCACCTCCTCGCGCAGCATCGCCGTGCCGCCCGACCGCGTGTGCAACTGGTTCTGAAGCTCCACGAGTTGCTTCTCAATGGCCGGGATGCGGCCATAGCGCAGTTCCGCGGCGCGCTCGTGGTTGTAGGCGCGCTCCGCCGTATCGTAGTCGCGGCGCGCCGCTTCAAGCTCCTCGCGCCGCTGGCGGATCTGTGCCAGGGTCTGTTTCTCGTTCTGCCACTGGGCCTTCATGGCGTCGGCCTTGGATCGCAGTTCGGCCAGTTCGCGCTGCAACTCCGCGAGCCGGGTCTGGCTGGCGTGGTCCTTCTCCTTACGCAGGGCGGTTTCCTCGATCTCGAGCCGCATCACGCGCCGGGTGACCTCGTCCAGTTCGGCGGGCACGGAGTCCATTTCCGTCCGGATTGAGACACCGGCCTCCTCCAGCAGGTCGATGCCCTTGTC
>CAZZCT010000290.1:0-5885 GCA_964652365.1 uncultured Lentisphaerales bacterium | reverse complement strand
TTGCCCTCGTAGAACTGCCGGAACTCGGCCGTGCGGCTGGGCTGGCGGCGCGGCGGTATGCGCCCTCGTTGGGCCCACGACAGGTCGTAGTCCCTTGGCTCGGGGAACGCGTCGCGCCCGTAGCGCTGCGAGAAGGCGTCCAGATCGTAGACCACGTAGTTCCGCTCCGTCGGGAGGCACTTGGTGAAACGGTCGCGGGTGAAAATGACCGCGTCGGCGGCGATGACGCCCTTGGCTTGGTCGGCGGCTATGATCTGGGCGGCTGCTTCGTGAGGCACGCGGTGGCCGGCGAGATTGGCGGCGTTAGCCTGCCAGGAGTGGGCGAACATCACCGCCGCCAGCAACGCCATGCCGGTCAGGCGGCCGCCTCGCCCGGCCTTCACGCCGTCAAGCAGGGCGTACGACAGCCCGACGAGCGCCGGCAGCACGGGCAGCACGAACCGGAAGAAGCCCCCGTAGGGGACATACCAGTAGTAGCAGCCGTACAGGACCAGCGCTGGCACGACCCACAGCATGTTGATCGCCCTTTGACGCACCGGGCCGAGCATCATCGCCCCCAACAGGCCCAGCGGCAGCGTGAGCAGGTAGACGTTGACCACGGCGTTGGTCAGAAAGGGCTGGAAGTTGCCGGCGAGCATGGTGAGCGAGAACGCGCCCTGCTCGTCGGACAGGGCGTAGCCGGTGATCCATGGACGGCCGAAGAGCTGGGTGTTGTAGACGGCCATGGCCGCAGGGAGAACAGCGTACGCGGCTGTCATGGCAAGCGCCGACCGCCACGATCTCGGCCTCCTCACGAGCACGGCGACGACGGCCGCCAGCACGCACGCTCCCAACATCACGTTGGTGTGGCGGATGCACGCGGCGTAGCCCAGGCAAAGCCCGGTCCCAACGGCAGAGCGCGTGTCGGCGCGCGCGGACCATCTGGTCAGGAAGTACATCCCCCAGACGACCATGCAGGCATCCAGGGCGTGCGTCAACGGATAGGACGAGTAGTGCTGAAACATCTCGTGGCCGGCCAGCGTGGCAAGGGCCAGCATCCGCGCAAGGGGTCCCATCCATGCGCCAAAGAGCAGGTATGCGCCTACCAGGGCCAGCCCGCCGGCGATCGGGCTGACCAGGAACACACCCTTGTCCCCGACCAGGCGGTACGCCACCGCCATCGCCGCCGGCCCGCCGGGGGCGTACTTGACCGTCACCTTGCCGTCGGGCGTTTGCACGTAGGGGTGCGTGTGAAAGCGGAACGGCTCGGGCTCAACCGACAGCGGCTGGAGGTTGGCCATCCGTTTTGCCAGCCAGACGTAGGCGTCGATGTCGTCCTCGATGTGGGCCGGCGTGAAGCACCGCACCTGGGTGGCCACGAACAAAGCCAGTATCACGCCGAACGCCGCGAGTTCCAGGGCCTTGGCGGCACGACCAGGCAAAAGCGTCGACGGCCCGGCGGCCTTGCGCTCCGACGCCGCAGCCGCGTTACATTTGTCCGTTTGCGGAATGTTTTGTTTCGACATGATCCTAGTCCTCACTCTTGCTGATTCTTCAGGCTTATCGTTCTTTTTCCAACAACTCGGTCACCTTGACCTCGATGGCCTTGGCCCAGATCTCGTAGCCCCTGGCGTTGGGATGCACCCCGTCCGGCATGATCTCCGGCGAGATCGTCCCGTCCTTCTCCAGGAATTCTTGGCCGATGTCCAGGTAGTGGATCCACTTGTTGTCGGCCAGCTTGCTGAACGCCTCATTGGCCTTGGCGTTGGCCGCGCGGAGGGCGTCGTCGGCCTTGAAGCCGCGGGGAAAGATCCCGAGGAGCAGCAACCTGGTGCCGGGCAGTTTGTCCCGCAGCCGCTTGATGATGATCCCCATGGCCTCGGCGACTTCCCCCGGCGTGTTGTGGCCGGCGTTGTTCGTGCCCAGCATGATGACGATGAGCTTGGGGCTGATGCCGGCAAAGTTGCCGTGGTCGATGCGCCAGAGGACATGCTGGGTCTGATCGCCGTCGATGCCGAAGTTGGTGGCCTTGCGCTGGCCGTAGTACTTCTTCCACGTTTCCGCCCCCCCGCGCTCCCAGCCTTGCGTGATGGAGTCGCCTAGGAAGACGAGGTCCACATCGCCCTTCGCGGCGATGGCGTTGAAACTCTCGTGGCGGGCCGTCCAGCCCGGCGTGTAGTCCCGGTGATCAGGCTTGGTGCAATCAAACCGGGATCCGGCCGCGGTCAATCCCAGGCACTGAGAGCATACACCGATCCCAACCGCAATTATCATTATTGTCCGCTTCATCTTCCCATGCGCCATCTCAATCCTCCTCGGTGACCAGCGGCGGCCGGATCAGCACGCCCAGATTGTTGCCGACGGCCCGTTCCTGGCCGTCGGAGGGGCGGTTGAGCACTCGGGGCTCGCCGTCCTTGCCGTCGGCCAGGACCATCGTGGCGGAGCCGCCGCCGTCGAAGGCGATGGCGTCCACGGCGCCGAACTCCTTGAGGACGACCGCCACTTCCCCGTAGGTCATCCCCGCGCTGAAGTCCGGCTGGCGGCCGTCGGAGACGAAGAGGATCAGGCGATGGTCGGCTGTGTGGCCGACGGCGGTCTGCGGATAGGTGGCGTCGCCACCCTTGCCCGGCAGGACGACTCCGTCCCGCAGCAGGCGGGCATTGCCGGACAAGGCGTTGTACAGCTCCACCTTTGGTGCCGTCATGTACCCGGTGGTGTCATCCCTGGCGCGGGTAACGAAGGTGACCGTGTTGTCGCGGCCGATGTTGATGGCGTCTTTGATCCACGTTCCCCAGTCGGAGGCGCTCACGCCGTCGGACACGGCCAGTGAACTGAGGTCGGCCGCCCCTAGCAGTCGCTCCGTGACCGTGCGGCTGAAGAACCCGCTGTTGATGCCGATCTGGGCCTGGCTGCGCTTCACAAACGCCCGCGTCGTTTCCAGATCGGTCTCGCCCGCCCGGTCGCCATTGGGCCCGGTGGTCACGACCCTCACGCCCGGCTGATTCAGGTCGACGATGACGATGTGCATGTCGATCTCGCGCGGCTCGGATACATGCCGGTGCACATAGCGCACGCCGGGGAACGGCGTGCTCTCGGTGTCGGCGGCGTGGAGCGTGGAACTGCCGAGCAGTGACGCGGCGGCGATCGACAGGGCAATCAGGTTCTTCTCCATGGTGTTCTTGTTCCCAAGACGGCCCGCGGCCGCAAGCGAAGTCATCAGCGATCAGTTGTCAGTCATCATGGCCTTTCCTGTCCAACGCATCGGTAGACGATCACGGCCGCGCCCGGTACGGCGATGATGTTCACCGTCAGGCCTGTCTCCAAAAGGTCTTTGCCGGCGATCCTCGTTGGACCTTCCACATCGAAGTTCGTGATCTCATACATCACCGCGGGGTCCAGCCCGCGTAGGCGGTAGGTCTGCGCCACGTCGCCGCAATCCTTCCGCCGGAAGGCCTGTACCACACCGTCGCCCGACTCAGGCCGGTTGAACTGCCAGGCGATCCACTGATCGAGCGCGAGGCTGTACGGCGTGAGCGGATAGTAGTCTCCTTCGAGCATCATCGGCGCAATCCGGCGGCACTCGGTATAGGCCCGGCGCATGGCCTCGGTATTCTCACGCTTCTTCTTCCAGAGCTTCCCGCTGACGCCGAAGGACGGGAGGTAGAAACTGCGGGCCGTGTAGGGGTCGGCGCCGAAAGTCGCCGTGCCCTGGAAGGGCAGCCAGGACGAGAGCCCATAGGTGTGTCCCTGGTTGCCTTCGACCACGCCGGGCATGTGCGCATGCTGGAAGTCGCTGCGCAGCAGCGGCACGGCCCGGCGCATGGTCTCGAGGTCGTTCCGGCGCCCGCCGGACGCACAGGAGTCGATGCGCAGGTGCGGATGACGACGGCGCAGTTCGTCCCAGAACGCCAGATGCCCCTGAACGTAAAGGTTCTCGGTCATGCCTTGGCGATCCGGCGCGTCGTTCTTGCGCCACGCGGCGAGCGGGCCGGCCCCGTTCATGTCCTCGCGATACCAATCCAGACCCTGCGACGCGATCATGCCGCTGACGTGGTCGGTCAGCCACTGCCGCGCCGCCGGGTTTCCTTCGTCAAGCAACGCCCCGTGGGAGGTGCCGGGCAGGAGCCATTCGGGATGGTTCTTCCCGAGCCACGAGTCCGGGTCCCCCACCCGTTCCGGCTCGAACCAGAGCATGAATTGCATCCCGCGGGCATGCGCCCAGTCGCTCAGCGGCCGGAAGCCGTGCGGATACTTGGCTGCATCGATCTCCCAGGTGCCGGAGTTGAGCCAGACCATGCCCGGCTCGTGGTACGGACCGTCGCCGGCCTGGAACCAAACGGTTTCACGGGTGCCGCCGGCGTCGCGCCACAGAATATCGATCGGAACGCCGCCATCCAGGAGGGCCTGGAGTTCCTCTCGTTCGGCATCGTCACCGAGCACGGTCACGATGGTCGCGGGCGCTTGCGGTTGGCCGTCGATCCGCGGCAGATTGTGGGCGCGATACCAGTGCCGCCAGAGGTTCTGGGCCTCGACCACATCTTCGCCCTGCCAGAAGAGCAGGGTGATCAACGGCGTGCGAATCTCCTCGCCGGACTTTAGAAACAGGCGGGTGAGCTGCTGTCCGGCGCGGACCGTCAAACCGGTCCCGGCATCGCGGGTGAAGGAGGCGGCCCACTGGCCCGGCCAGCCGACCGCGATGATTGTTCCCCCGCCGGGCGTCTGCAGGTTGAAGTAGGGCCAGCCGACCGGGCCGTCGCACGATTTGCCCGACCAGTCTGGCGGGGCAAACGTGGCGATGGAATCGGCGGCCAGAATGCGCCGGTACGGTTCGTAACCCTCCGCGCTCTCGAAGTCGCCCTTGATGCCGTTGAGCACGAACTCCGGTTCCGCCGCCGCCCGTTCAAGGCGCAGGTCGAGCCCCTGGATATCCTCCAGGATCGGCGTGTCGTCTGTCCCGGTGTTCTTGAACCACACCGTCCATTCGACCACCGGATAGTCCGCGTAGTCCACCGCTTCGCAGCGGATTTCCAAGCCGGTCTTCGGGTCGGTCCACGTGAGCGTGCGCCGGGTGCGGTTGGCGTCAAGCCGTTCGTCCGTCACCTTCACCGGCCACTCCGCGAGCAGCGGGGCCGAGGGCCGCCCGTCGTACGTGAACGAGAATGGCAAGTTCGACTTGCCGTCAGTCAGATGTGCCTTGAACCATGCGTTCTTCATGTTTGCCTCTTACCTTTCCGCCTGTTTCGCCGCCAGGGCTTTCGCCTCGGGCAACACCCCTGCAATGGCTTCCCAGTACTCCGGCGCGTCGAGCAGTTGCGGTGGCATGAGCATGATGTTGCGCAGGCCATGCTCCACCTCGATGAGCAGTTTTTTCGCCATGTTCTCCGGCCGCAGGTTCGGCCACGGATACACCGTGTTCTCGGTGTATAGGCGGGAAACGTCATTCACGATGGCCTTGTGCATTTCCAGGCTCGCGATCAGCTCGGCTTTGCCGGCGGGCGGATCGAATTCGTGGTCGGCGAAACACCCCTCGCCCACGCGCACCAGGCAATCCGGTACCGCCTTGAGGATGGCCGGCAGGTCCACGCCGTGCCTGCGGTCGCCGTTCGTCATCACCATGATCCCGACCTGGAGGCCCGGCAGGTTCACCGCCTTCATGAAAGCCGTCACCTTGGCGCAGTTGAAATCCATCCACTGCTCACAGATCGCGGCGTGCTCGCCCGGATTCAGAACGAACCGACGCAGATCCTCCCGCGTGTAGCGCGCAGCCTGCCGCCGGTTGAACTCAGCGATGCACGCCTCGCAGAAGCAGCCGGTGATCTGGGTTCCAAAGTTCCCCATCCGCAGGTCGTCATCGAAGAACACCTTCTTGAATCCGGCATCCCGGAAGGCCGTGGTGGCGGCCACCA
>CAZZCT010000289.1:4304-5926 GCA_964652365.1 uncultured Lentisphaerales bacterium | reverse complement strand
GCGGGATAAACCTGGCGATCAATCAGGTCTCGACTCCGAACCAAGCCAGTTACGTAATCGCCACGGCGGCCAGCGGCCTCGACACGGGTACCATCACGGTCACCGGCATGCCGGACGGGTGCAAGTTATTGCGCACCGCTACGCAACTGACGATCATCCGCTCCCATGGCACGATCATTATGGTTCGGTAGCCGGTCCGGAAGCGCAGCGAAAACGGTCAGCGGACCGGTCAGGGACAGGACGATTGGGGACAGTGAAACAGCGGCGCGCGTTCCTCCGGCGCGAATCCCGGCGGTCCGGTGCGTCCCGCCGTACTCCCCTGCGCGCGCAGCGCACGGCGAGCCGGGAAAGAACCTCCACGTGGTCAGGCCAGGTTCAACGCCAGCAGGCGTTCGAGGAGCTGGTCGTCGGCTCAGTCTGCAGGCCAGCCGTAGGCGGCGAGGACGGCGGCGTCGAGGCCACGTTCATGTGCCCAGACGAGGACCGCGGTCTTCCCGACCGCCTACTTGACACCCGCGCCGGGCAGGGCGCCGGCATCAGGGGCCACCACAAAGAGGCTGCCATCCGGATTGCTGGCGGCCAGGATCATGCCCTCGGAGACGCCGAAGCGCATCTTGCGCGGCGCCAGGTTGGCCACCATCACCACCGACCGGCCGATCAGCGTGGCGGGGTCGTAGGCCTTGCGGATGCCGGCAAAGACCTGGCGCGGCTTGGCCTCGCCCACGTCCAGCATCAGCTTGAGCAGCTTGTCGGCCCCCTCGACCAACTCGGCTGAAACCACCCGTGCCACCCGCAGGTCAGCCTTCGCAAAGGTGTCGTAGTCGATGATCTCCTTGGCATCCGTCGCTTCGGCAACCGTCGGCGCGGCGCTGGCCGCGGCTTTGGGTTCCGCCGGGACCGTCGGACCGGCCGGCGCGACGGGAGCTGCCACCACGGCGCTGGCGGCGATCATCTGGTCCACATGGTCCCGGTCGATCCGCGTGGCCAGATAGCTGTAGGGACCCAGCGCGCGGTCCTCGAACTCCTTCACGAGGTCATCCCAACGGTACGACGTCTCCCCGAACAGTTCCGCCGCCTGGGCCGCGTAGGCGGGCAGAACCGGCTGCAGGTAGATCGCCAGCAGGCGGAACAGGTTCAACGTGGTGGTCAGCACGGCCCGCGCCGCCTCGAGGTCCTGCTTCACCAGGGACCAAGGCGCCTGGCCGTCGAAGTGCTGGTTGGCGCGGTCGGCGATCTCGCGCACTTCGACCATCGCCTTGCTGAAATCGCGCGCTTCGTAGTGCTGCGCAATCGTATCGGCCCGCGACCGCGCCCAGGCCAGCAGCTCGCGGCCGGCGGCATCGGGTCGGCCGGCCCGGCCGCCCAGGTTGCGGTGCAGCATCTGGGCGCCGCGCGAGGCCAGGTTGGTGATCTTGCCCACCAGGTCGGAGTTCACGCGCCCGACGAAATCCTCGAGGTTGAGATCGATGTCGTCGGTGGTCGCGTTGAGCTTGCAGGCGTAGTAGAAACGCAGGGCATAGGCCGGCAGGTGGTCCAGGTAGGTCCGCGCACTTACGAACGTGCCCTTCGACTTGCTCATCTTCTCGCCATTCACGGTCAGGAAGCCGTGCACGAAGACCTGG
>CAZZCT010000289.1:0-4294 GCA_964652365.1 uncultured Lentisphaerales bacterium | reverse complement strand
AACCCGGCAAAGTGCAGCATGGCCGGCCAGAAGAGGCAGTGGAAGCGCACGATATCCTTGCCGATGAAGTGGTAGAGCTCGGCCGCGGGGTCGTTCCACCAGTGATCGAACGACTCGCCGTGGCGCCCGCACCAGTTCTGGAGCGACGCCATGTAGCCAATCGGCGCATCCAGCCAGACATAGAAGAACTTGCCCGGGTGGCCGGGGATTTCGAAGCCGAAATAGGGCGCGTCGCGGGAGATGTCCCAGCCGCGCAGCGGCTCGCCGAACCACTCCAGCAACTTGTTGGCCACGTCGCGCGCCGTGTGGGTTGGCAGCCACTCGCGCAGGTAGTCGCGGAACGGCTCCAACTCGAAGAACAGATGCTCGCTGTCGCGCGTGACGGGCACACGACCGCAGACCGAACAGCGCGCGTCGCGCAGCTCCTCGGCAGCGTAGGTGGCGCTGCAGGCGTCGCAGGAGTCGCCGTATTGGTCGGCGGCGCCACAGCGCGGGCAAGTGCCCTTGACGAAGCGGTCCGGCAGGAACATGCCGTCATGGTCACAGTAGAGCTGTGGAATGCTGCGTCCGCGAATGTGGCCGCCCCGCTCCATAGCCGCGAAGACCTGGTGGCTGAAGGCGCGGTTCTCATCGCTGTGGGTCGAGTGGTAGTTGTCGAAGTGGATCCCGAAGTCGGTGAAGTCGCGCACGTGCTGGGCGTGACTGCGGGCGATCAGCGCCTCCGGCTCGATCCCTTCCTGGCGCGCCCGGATCATGACCGGCGTACCGTGGGTGTCGTCCGCGCAGACGTAGACGCAGGTGTTGCCGCGCATCTTCTGGAAGCGCACCCAGAAATCGGTTTGCAGATACTCCACCAGGTGCCCGATGTGGATGGCACCGTTGGCATAGGGCAGGGCGGACGTGACGACGATACGGCGGTTGGACATTCTGACCTCGTGCGGTTGGAAAGACCATGCTAACCGCCGCGCGCGGGGTTGTCCATGCCCGCAAGCAAAAAGGGGGCTGAAAAAAAAAAGAGGAATCTGACCGGCCTGGCGCCTTCAGGGTAGTACAAGGAGGATTCCGCGATGAGACTGACCCCTGAGAACAACCCCGTGACACGTACCGTGAACGAACTGGCGACTGCCGGCCTGGATCCCCGCGACCTCGGGTGGCAGCCCGAACACCCGCAGTCGGAGTGGCTGTTGGGCGAGATCCTGCGCTGGGTTCGCGGCTGGCATCGCCTCGGGTCACGCCAGGCCATGTCCCGCGCCGGCTTTCTCTTCCCGCCGGTGGAGCCGGACTGCGACCCAGCACAGGACTGGTTCGTGTTTGAACGTTGGGTCACACGCCAGCCGCTGACCTGGAACTACGTGGCGGAGTTTGGCCAGCCCACGACCGCGGCCGCCCTGAACGACACTGAACTCGCAGCGGAGCTCGACCGCCTGCGCGCGCGGTTGGATGCGCGCGGCGTGCGCGTGGAGGCCGTCGAAAGCCTGCCGCCGCGGGAGCTCTACGGCTGGCTGGCCGGCTACGTGACGCGCGAGCCCTTCGAATACCTGGCGGAGGGCGTCGGCCTGACCCTGACAGGCTGCGACGGCGACTGCCCGGAGTGCTTCCAACTGCCGTGGTGCGACCTGTGCGACGACGAGTCGGACGCGAGCAAAGCCACCCTGCGCACGGGAACATGAACTGTCTCGCACCGTCGCCGCCCCGGTAGGCGTCGATGTGCCCGGCGCCCTCAGGCTTGGCCGCACGTCACAGCCGCTTGACGCCTGCATGGCATCGAGCTATTTTAGCTCTATGACAAGAGCCACTATAACCTACACTAAGAACAACCTTAGCCGACTGTTGGGTCTGGTGAAGGAGGGCGAGACGGTTCTCGTGATGGACCGTCACATTCCAGTTGCGCGAATCGAGGCCGTCGATCCGCACACGCTGGCTCAGGAAGACCGGCTGCGGATGCTGGTTGCTGATGGAACCGTGTGTGGACCGCGTCACCCCTTGGACGTGACGACGTTCCTGGATGCGAGGATCGCAGAACCTCGCCAGGGAGGCAGCGCGGTCGCAGCCGCCTTGCGGGACCGCGAGGAGTCGCCATGAGATACTGGGATACGTCTGCGCTCATCGCCCTTGTGGTCCGAGAGGCCGACACCGCCCGTCGCGAGGTGCAGTTGCGTGAGGATGGCGAAATCGTCACCTGGTGGGCCACGCGCGTGGAGTGCGCCTCGGCCATCGGTCGTCTGATGCGGGCCGGCGACCTGGCGCCGGAGCACGTGGCGATCGCGTTGCGCAAGCTTGAGATTCTGTCGGCCGGCTGGACCGAAGTCCAGCCCTCGGACCGCGTCCGCACGCGCGCCATGCGGCTACTGCGGGTTCACCCGTTGCGCGCGGCGGACGCGCTGCAGCTGGCGGCCGGACTGGCGGTGCACAACGAGTGCGCCGGTGCGCTGGTCTTCCTCAGCGCCGACGAGCGACTGCGCGTAGCGGCCGAGAAAGAGGGCTTGGATGTCCGTTAGCCGTGCGGGCGCACCGGCACGCTGCGGACCTCATTCGTTCAGGATCTCGATCCGCCGTTCCCAGCCTGCCTGTGGCACGAACCGGCGCGCGAAGCCCGGGGTCGCCAGCAGACGTGCCGGCTGCGCATCGGGAATCCAGACCACCTCACATCCCGGGTATTCGCGCAGCAGCCGCAGGCCGGCCTGGGGCCCCAGCACGAACAGCGAGGTCGACAGGGCATCGGCGTCCAGCGCGGTGGGGGCCAGGACCGTCACACCCGCCATGCCCTCGACCGGCCGGCCGCTGCGCGGATCGATGATATGGGCGTAGCGTCGCCCCGCCAGGGTCACAAAGCGCTCGTAGTTACCGGACGTCGCCACCGCCTCGCCATCCTGCAGGACTAACAGGCCCACCACCTGACTGGTGTCGAACGGATTGCGCACACCTACCCGCCAGCCCGGACGATCCGGCGCCGCCTGCCCGCCGCAGCGCAGGTTGCCGCCCAAGTTGACGGTGAAGTTGGTTACGCCGGCGGCGCGCAGCCGGTTCCAGGCCACGTCGACCGCATACCCTTTGGCGATGCCGCCGAGGTCGAGCCGCATGCCGGTGCGCCGC
Source organism: uncultured Lentisphaerales bacterium (assembly GCA_964652365.1). Lineage (GTDB taxonomy): Bacteria > Verrucomicrobiota > Kiritimatiellia > RFP12 > CAZZCT01 > CAZZCT01. Next base: position 1,201 of record CAZZCT010000289.1, on the reverse strand, counting down.
AGACCGACCTCCGCGCCGTGCATCACGATGTTGGTCCAGCCCACCCGGGCGCGCGCCTCGGCCAGCAGCTCGGACCCCGGTGGCGCGACCAACCGGTTGGTTCCTCGAAAGCCCCAGACCGCCATCAAGGGTCCCACCGTCGGATCGAACGCCCCGCCGCTGGCGTCCGCGGCGCGCAGGGCGGATGACAATACCGATAGTGTGTCGGTTCCGACCGTCAGCGGCTCGCCGCCGGCCGCCGCGTTGAGGCGCGCAAGATCACTGTCCGGCCGGAAGATGCTCAGGGTCTGCTCGAGCTCGGCGAAACACTGCGCGACCTCGGCCCGCTGGTCGGGCAGCGCGGCCGCCGCGGCCGCCGGCACCGAAACGGTGGCGACGGTGCCCATGGTCGGCCCGGCGCTCTCGACCGGCGGCGGCGCCGGCCGGCGGCAGGCGCTGGCCAGCAGCAGCAGCGCGGCCAGCCGACCGACCGCGGCCGCGGCGCGCGGCACCGCGCCCGGTCGTCGGGTTGGCGGACTTGCATCTCCGGGCTGGTCCCAGCCGCGGCGCGTGCCTGTTGCGCTCCGACCCGTTCTCATGCTTCCTCGCGCAGGGCCTCGACGCAGGCCGGATTAAGCAGCCATTCGAGACAGGCATGGCCCGGCGTGGGCTGGCCCTCGAAACGCAGTTCGAGCACCGCGGTCTTGCGCAGGTGCAGTCCGGCCGGCGCCGTCGGCGAGAGCAGCCAGCCGGCCAGAGTTGCCAGCGATGGCAGGTGGCCCACGACCAGCAGATCGTGCGGCCCGTGGTCAAGGAGGGCGCGCCAGGCCTGGTCGGGTTCGGCCTCCGGCGTCAGGGCCATGCAAACGCGCAGGGGCGCCGTCACCCCCAGCACGTGCGCCAGCACCTCGGCGGTCTGCCGCGCCCGCAGGAGCGGGCTGGTCACGACCATCGCCGGCCGCACGTTGAGGCGCGCCAAGGCCTCGCCAATCAGGCGGGCCCGCCGCTGGCCGCGCTCGGTCAGGCTGCGCATCGCATCGCGCGAGACCCCCTGCTCCCCAACCGCCACCGCCTCGGCGTGCCGCACCAGCCAGAGTCTCATGCTGCAGATCCTTTCCTGTCAACCATCGGAAAAGGATCAAACATCGCGCACCGGATGTCAAGTTGCCGGCTACATCTTTCAGGGTGTCCGCCCCTGCGAAGCGCAACGCGGGGTAGTCCG
>CAZZCT010000288.1:0-5992 GCA_964652365.1 uncultured Lentisphaerales bacterium | reverse complement strand
GATCGGACGGCAATCAAACACGACGTAGCCCGATCGCCACCGCGTGTTGTCGTCGACCACGCTGCCCATCCAAGTTACCCCCTCGAACATTCGCGGCGCAGCCGCGCGGCCGGCTCATCAACATTTGCCTAATTCACGATTGAATCGTTGATCCGTCAATCACCTTTCTAGCGCTGGGTGCGAGGGGGGCCGTTGCACGGCGGCCCCGCGAAACCGCTTGGGTGTACTGCCGGTCAGAGACCGGAAGACGGCATAGAAGTGGCTGAAGCAGCGGAACCCGCAGGTTTCGGCCACGATCGGCAGCGGCCGGTCGTCCAGGGCCAGCAACCGGCAGGCGGCATCCACCCGCAGCCGGTTCACGTAGTTCACCAGCGTATGTCCCGTGTGGGCGCGGAACGTCTCGCAGAACACGCTGTGTCCCAGGCCGGCCAGGCGCGCCAGATCGCTCACGGTCAGGCGTTCGTGCAACCGCTCTCGGACGTGCGCGAGCACCCGTTCCATTCGCTCGGCCCGCGCAGCCGAGAGCGTCGGGGCCGGCTGCTCGCGGAGCGACTCCCCCAGGGGCGTCTCACGCCTCAGCAGAAGCAACAGCTCGTGCAATCGGATGCTCACCGCGCCGCGATAGCCGGGCCGGCGCCGGCCGCATTCCGCACACATCTCAGCCAGCAGCGCGCACACGCGCCCCTCGACAGACACGGGCAGATCGATCCGCGGCTGCCGGGCACGCGCCCGCGTGGCCAGCAGCCGCACCAGCGCCAGTGCCTCGCAGTCGGCGGGCAGGGAGGGCGAGAACGAGGCGTCGTAGAAGTTGACCACCCGCACCTCGGCACGGCCTTCGGCGCTGGCGATGTGCCAGTCGCCCGCCGGAAGAAAGTACAGGTCGCCCGGCCGGAACGGATAGCTCCGATCCCCGTGCAACTGCCGTGCGTCGCCCGCCGTCAACTGGACAAACTCGTGAAACGGGTGGATATGCTGGCCGGACTGCACGGGAACCGTCGTCTCGAAAGCAAACACCGCATGCGGATTCTCCAGCTCCCGATCCACCAGCCTGGCTGGCCAATAGTCCTCTTTCATGCATCCAAGATAGCGAGCGCTGCCGGAAGATACCAGAATGATTTCGTCTGAAACCAGAACACCGGAACAGCGAAGACGCATATAATGATGTCAAATCGCGGATACTCGTAAGACCGTTGTGTGTTCAGGCTGGTCAGAGAGTACGACGATAACAGAAGGGATTCGGTATGAAACAGAATCGGATCATCACGCGCACGATCTGCTGCTTGCTGCTGACAGGCGTTTGGCTCCTGGCGGCCGGGCTGCGCGCGGCCCCCCTGACGTGGAACAACAGCGCCGGTACGATGCGCTGGAACACGTCCGAGACCAACTTCACCGGTGCGGCCTTCACCGCCGGCGATGGCGTCACCTTCGGCACGACCGGCGCCGGCAGCGTCTACATCGGCACGTCCGGCCCTGTGCCCGCCGACGTTGCACCCGCCAGCATTGCCATTACGGGCGGCACCTATACCTTCTCCGGCGGCGGCATCACGGCGGGCTCGTACAGCCAGTCCGGATCTCCGACCGTCACCTTCAGCGGCTACACCAACAACCTGACCTTCGGCGGCGGCACGACGCTGTCGGCAGGAGCACTCACGTTCAATCCGCCGACAGCTGGCACCTACGGGTTCGGTTCCGGCACGATCGCGCTCAATGGCGGCAGCTTCAAACTGGGCGGCCCCACCACGGGCAGCACCACGCTGACCAACAACATCAGCCTCGGCGCCGCAACGGTGCTGTGGGATGTCGGCTCCGCCACCGCCAACCCCGCCATCTTCAGCGGCAACATCACGCTGACCGGTGCGCCTGTCTTTGGCAACGCCCACGCCTATCAGCCGAAACGGCCGTTGCAGCTCACCGGCACCATCGACCTGAATGGCGCTGATCGCACGATCTCCTCCTGGAACGAAAACGTCCGGGCCACAGTCCCGCAGATCCTCGGCAACGTGACGGGCGGCGGCACCCGCAGCCTTAACCTCGGGGTGAGCTGGACCGGACGCGGCATCCTTATTGGTGGCAACGGCGGATGGAACATCAAGAACTTGAACGTCGGCATCCAGGAGATCTGGGTGTCGCCCACAGCCGACAGCACCGACTTCTTCTCCGCTATCCGCGCCAACGGCGGCAAGGTGACGATTGCCCAGCCGCAGAATGGCCCTGGGGTTATGCATCTGCAAGGGGGGGCGTATCATCTCGACGATTTCAGGCCCGCCAACACCGCCCGCGTCAATATCGATCTGTCGAGCGGGCGCACGGTCAATATCGTCGGCAGCACGATCAACGCGACCAGCAACCCCAACGGTCTCTGGCTGACCGCGGGCGGCGGCGTCCTGGCCAGCAACGTAACCATCGCCGGCAGCGGCGTGCTGCGCAACATCGTCCACACCGCACCCGGCACCACAATCGCCACGACGAAGTTCTCGGGGGGCAGCCTGCAGCTTCTGGGTGGTGCCGTCTACGAAGTCGCCACGGGCGTGGGCGACTACAATCAACAACTCCGCCTGACGCTGCAGGCGCAACTGAACGACGACCGCCTGCTCCTCGGGGACGGCGACGCCGGCACCGCCGAGACCGTCACGATCCGCGGAAGCTGCAATGTGCCATATTCCGCCGCTGCGCCGACGCGCGGCTTTGTCGTGCAATTCACCAACGCGCAGGTGGTGGACGACGGTAACGTGGTGCTGCGCTACGAGACGCCCGCAAGCAATCCTTGGATCACCGCGACTTCTCTCGCCGCAGCCGGCGCTTACAACAGCACAGACCGCCTGACCGTCGGCTGGAGTGACCGCACCAGCAGTACGATCCAGTATCCCTTCCGCGGGGGCTCGGCCGTCACAGAATTCGTGCCGCGGTTGGCGGAGGTGGCCGCGCTCGGGCCAACGGCCGGAACCGTTTTCACGGCTACGTCCCCCACCCGCCTGCTCACCACCGGGCTGGTCGGCTTCTACAACAGCACCGCGGCCATGGACCTGGGCAGCCTGGGGCCGGTGGTCGTTGCCAACGGCGGGAGCCTGCTCACGGTCTCCAACGGCACCGTCAGCGCCTCGGCCGTCACCGTGAACAACGGCGGCACCCTGGGCGGCATCGGGACGTTCAACGCCACAACGGTCACACTCAACGCCGGCGCCACGGTCGACGTCGGCAACACGGACCGCGCGGGGGATCTCCGGCTGACCCACGCCGCCAGCTGCAATCTCGCGGTAGGTGGCGCCGCCACGCTGGCGATCGACATCTTCAGCGAAGGCGCGGTGGCGGGCGTGGACTACGACCGGCTCTCCGTCAAGTCCGCCGTCACCGGCCTCGCGAACCTCGACCTCGTGGTCCGCTTCAAGCAGGACAAGTTGGATCTGGCGGATCAGACCCTGACGATCCTGACGACCAGCAGCAACTTGACCGGCCAGACGTTCAAGTCGGTGACCTTCGAGGACGGCTATCGCGGTACGGTGAACTACGGCAATGGCTGGGTCAGACTCACCGGCGTGCAGCAGCCGGCCACAGGGACAACCGTGCTGGTGCGCTGAGGCAGCACAGGTGAATCAAGCAGTTCGGGGCGCCGGGAGGTCACCACCCGCGAGAGAGTGAGGGCGGTGTTTCCCATGCCTGGCCAACGAATCGCGAAGCGACGCTCATGATGGCAAAGACAGCACCATCTACAACGTGGCCAACCCCGTGCGCTTCAACCCGACCTCCCAGACGCTGGTGCGGAAGCGATGGGGCGTCCGTCCGGTCAGCGAGCGAAAAACACCGTAGAAGTGGCTGAAGCAGCGGAACCCGCAAGCTTCGGCGATGATTGGCAGGGGCCGGTCGTCCTGCGCCAGTAGAAAACATGCATGGTCGACACGCAGGCGGTTAACGTAGTCGACCAGTGTGTGCCCGGTGCAGGCCTTGAAGGCCTCGCAGAAAAGTGTATGGCCCATGCCAGCCATGCGGGACAACTCGCGAAACGGCAGTCGCTCCGCGAGATGCTCATGGATGTGAACGAGCACCTTCTCGATCCGCGCCGTATGCGCATCGGTGATCCGCGACGCGGTCTGACCGCGCAAGGCTTCCCCCACGGGTGTCTCGCGCAGCAGCACCAGGAGCAAGGCGTGGAGCTGGACCTTGACCGCGCTCTCCCAGCCCTGCTCGCGGCTCGCGCACTCCTTGACGAGGCCGTCCAGCAGAGTGGCGACCTTGTCTCGCGCCGACCCCGCGAGCGGAATCCCGGAGTCTCCGGCGCGCGCACGCTCCGCGAGATGCCGCACGACCATCAGGGCCTCCCGGTCGGCCGGAACAGATCGGGCGAAGGCGGTGTCGTAAAAGTTCACGACGATCGATTGCGCGGTCCCGTCGCCATCGGCGATATGCCAACTGTTGGCCGGAAGAAAGTGCAACTCCCCACAGGCCACAGAATAGGCCCTATTCTCCAGACGCTGGCGCGCCTTGCCTACGTCCAGATAGAAAAACTCGTGAAAACGGTGGACATGGAGATCTGGCGTTTCACCCAAAATCGCGCGGAACGCATGCACCCCATACGGGTTCTCCAACGTGCGATCAACCAAATAGGCCGGCCAGTAGTCACTCATAGAGGGAATATAGCATCTGTGCGGAAAAAACTAGAAGAAAAACGGACGGAAGTGGAACACGGCCGCGATGCCTGTCGCTATCCTATAGCGTGTTTGTGGGGTCACACGTAGAGGCGGCAGTCGCCGCCATGCGGGCCGCGGATGCAAGAGAGGAGAAACGTCATGCAGTTCTCGAAGGTGCCTCGGGGTCGTTCAGTGCTTCTCATGGGGACATCATCGCTGCGACGGCTGGCTTTCACAGCGGCGCTCTGCCTGTTTGCGGCAACCAGCCTCCGGGCCGGCAACCTGAGCTGGACAGGGGCCGTCAACGGCAACTGGAACACGAGCACGGCCAACTGGACCGGCGACGCCACGGTCTTCACGGACGGCGATGCCGTCACGTTCGCCAGCGGCGCTAACCGGACGATCGCCATCGCCGCGACCTATTCGCCCGCGAGCCTCGGCTTCAGTAACGCCTCCGGGACGGACTTCACCTTCACCGGCGGCGGGATTTCCGGCTCCGGGGCGCTCAGCAAGGCCGGGGCGGGCGACGCCATCTTCGATTCGACCGCGGCGTTCGCGGGCTACAGCGGAGCCATCGGCGTCACGGCGGGTCGGTTGCTGCGGCAGCAGAATAGCGGCGCCGGCAGTTTCGGCAGCGGCGTCATCACCCTCGACGGTGGTGCGCTGGGCATCAAGTATACGGCTGGTTGGGCTGGAACGACTACTCTCGCGAACCCGATCACCGTCACCTCCAACGGCGGCAGGCTGACCGGTCTTTACAACGACGGCAACTATGCCGCCTACACCGGCGGCATCAACCTGAGCGCCAACAGCACCCTCAATCTGGATGCTGTCGGAAATGCCGGTAGCTTCTACGCTCTCACCCTGGGTGCCATAACCCTGGCTGGTAACGCCACCCTTCTGCGCAACTACACCGACACATTCCTCTATAGCGGTACCGACGGACGCCGCCAGGTGCTGCTGAACGGCGCGATCAGCGGCATCGGTCACACCCTGACCCTCGACAGCATCAACCTGAGACTGACCTCCACAGGGTCCTTCAGCGTTGGCAACCTGGGCATCGCCAAGGAGCTGTGGGTCGAGAACCGTAGCGGCAGCGCCTTTGTAACGCTGGGTGCAGGCGGCAAGGTCACCGTGGCCTCCGGCGGTCTGTTGGCCTTGGGCAACACGACCTTGGCTGCCGCCAACCTGGTGCTCGATTCCGGCGCCCAGTTGCGCCACCTGTATAGCAACTGGGCCAGTTATCCCACGGTCAGCGGAGCCATGGTCATCAGCGCCAACCGCACCGTCTGGCTCAGCCAGCAAGGTGGCGGCGACACCCTGACCTTCGGCGGCGGGGTCACCTTCGAGTCCGGTTCGCTGCTGATGGT
>CAZZCT010000287.1:0-6000 GCA_964652365.1 uncultured Lentisphaerales bacterium | reverse complement strand
CCGGCGTTCACGCGCCGACACACCGAGACATCGAACGTTGATCAACCCGCGGGAGTATCTTCCCACAAAGATGAGTCTGACGTCTATGGACAAGATCGGCACCTGACTAGACATTTCCGGAACGCCCCAGTGCGCGTCAACCGCGGGCCGCTCGATGGCCGGATGCAGAGAGGGCAAATGCCCTGTCCCTTAACACCCGCGGATACTCTCCAGCGCCACGATGACCTCGTTGCCGGCCACGGCGGTCTCGCCGCCAAGCCGCCTGCCGGTCAGCGCACAGGTGGCCGCGAAGGGAAGGCGTAGCGGCTGCTCGGTGGCGCCATGGTTGCAGATGATATGCACGCGTCGGTCGGCGGCCTGACGGCAGGACACCTCGATACCGGCCGGCAACCGGCCCCACGGCAACGGCACGCCCGCCTGCCGGCAGGCCCACTCGGCCACGTTGACCATGCCGGGCATGTCGAGCCACGCGCCGAGCAGACTGATCCGCCCCCCGCCGACACGTCGGGTCAACAGCGCCGCCTTGCCTTCGAGCCAGGCGTGCCCGGGCCCGTAGCGCAAAACCGTTTCGGTATCCGGAGCGTCGGCTTCGAGCCACTCGGCCCAGATCGACGCCTGGCCTGACAGCGCGCCTGCGATCGGGATGGGCGCCGCCAAGGAGTAGTGCTCCACGGAATGACCGCCGGCCAGTGCGGCGAGCGTGGCGCCCGGTGCGCGCGACGGCAGCAGCGCACCGTCGGGGTTGACGAAACCGCTGCGCGGACCGAGCACGAGCTGTCCGCCGCCCCGCACGTAGGCCGCGAGCAGTTCCTCCAGCGTTGGGTCGAGCACGATCATCTGCGGGGCGAACACCAGGTCGTAACCGCCGAGTCCCTGGTCGGCGCGCAGCGCCTCGACGTCCAAACCAAGCCGCCGCAGCGCGCCGTACTGGTCGCGCCAGTGATGCCACGCGTCGTAGTCCTTGTGGAACGGACAGGTCTCGACCACCGCGCGGTCGCGGTAGGACCAGGCCAGCGCGACCCGCGGCCGCACCGCCGTGCCGGCCAGAACCGCATCCGCCGTCTTCAATTCGCGGCCTGCGCGGGCAACCTCCTCGAGGACGGGTCGCGGCCGGCCATCGGCGCCTGCCAGCGTCCCGTGCCATTGCTCCAGACCCCCGAACGAGCTGCGCCATTGCCAGAACAGCACGCCGTCGGCGCCGTGGCCGACCTGATGCCAGACCATGCGGCGCGTCTCGCCAGGATCGAGACAGATGTTGACCGGCATGTAGTTGACGAATCCCGGCTGCGTTTCCATGACCCAGAGCGGGCCGCGTTTGAGACCGCGGGTCGCCGCGAGAAAGAAACCCATCTTGTCCGGGTCGAGGTGGCCGCCGAATGCATAGGCGTCCACGCCGCCGAATTCCATCGAGCGGGCCAACTCGTGCGGATCCTGCTTCGAGAAGGTATAGCTGAAGTTGTGGGTCACGAACTGCGGCCGCTGGATGTGCGCGCGGATGGCGTTGGCCTGGTTGTCGAAGTAGTGCTTCCAGACCCTGGTGATGAACCGCCGGAGCGTGGCGACCAGGCAGGCGCTTTGCGGTTTCAGGCCCATGGGGATCTGACGCCAGTCGGTATACTCCAGGCTCCAGCACGCATTGCCCCAACGCTCGTTCAGCTCCGCGATGGTCCCGAACTGCTCGCGGCAGTAGTCCTGGAACTGCCGCCGCGTGTCGGCGTCGTAGGAGATGTCGGCGATCTCGTTGTCGATCTGCCAGCCAATGACGGCCGGGTGGTTCCCATAGCGGCGGCCCATGGCATCGGCCAGCCGCGCGCAACGTTCCAGGTACTTGGCCGAGGCAGGGTTGAAGTGCTGGCGCGTGCCGTGTTCCATGCGCCGACCGTCCGGCAGCACGCGCAGCACCTCAGGGTACCGCTCGGTCAACCAGATCGGCGGGCCGGCCGTGGGCGTGCCCATGATGATGGCCAAGCCCCGTTGCCAGGCCAGCTCGACCGCCTCGTCCATCCAGTCGAACTCGAAACGGTCCTCCACCGGCTCGAACCGGCTCCAGGCAAACTCGCCCACCCGCAACACATTCAGGTTGGCCGTGCGCATCAAGTCGAGGTCGCCGACCCACTGCGAGCGCGGTGTTTGTTCGGGATACCAGGCGCTACCGAGATACATGCGACACCTCCTTGGCCATCGACCCGCAACCATGTCTCATCCGGAAATCTCCCTGCGCCGCCGGACCTCGCCGCGCATGGCGGCGATGGCCTCGATGCACCAGTCGCGCCGGTATTCGAAGGTCCCCAGGCGGTCGCTCAGTTCGACGATGCGGACCAGGTTACCGATGGCCGCCTGCAGGATCGCCGTCGCCACCGGTCGGGCCTCGCGACGGGCCAGTTGGGCCTCGACGGTGTGGCGGCCCAGCACGTGGAAGCAGCGACCGAGTTCGACGCTGTCGCGGTTGAACACGCATTCCTGCCGGGCACGGCCGGCCCCGGCGGCGACCACCGCCTGTTCGTAGTGGGCGAGCGCCGAGGTGTAGCCGGCGATCACCCCATCCAGGTTGCGCCCCAACGCCTGCCAGACCTCCAATGGGCAATCGTCCTGCACCCCGCCGCTGCCCGGCAGGGGTGGCGGTTCGGCCCGCGGTGGCGGGACGGTCAGGTCACGATGGTAGAACGCGTCCTGCCACATCATCACTGGCCAGTTCATGCGCTGGTGCCAGGAGAGGATGGCCCAGCCGTCGAGGGCGCGCTTGAGCTCGTCCCAGGCCGCCAGGGCGGCAGCGACCGCCGCCGGACCGTAGAGTTCGGCGGCCACATCGGCCAGCAGCGTTCCGTCTGAACGTTCAGGATCCTTCTGGAAGGCGCCGACCACGCAGCGGTTGACATCGGTGTGCCAGCCTTCGGCTTCCTGACGGTGCAGGCCCCACCAATCCACCACCCCGTGCAAGTCCAGTTCCCGCAGCCGCCGCAGCTTCTCCAGCGTCGTGCCGGGATTGGGCAGAAAGAACGGCATCAGCGCTTCGCTGGTGCTCAGTTCGTCGAGCACGATCACCGGATGGCCGCGCTCCCGGGCGCGTGCGATGCAGCGCAAGGTCTTGCCGCCGAGGGGTCCGACCGTCCCCCAGGGATCGTGCAGCTCGCGCAGGGTCCGGGGGCGTTCGCCCGGATCGAGCGGGGTCTGACCGGACTGGGCGTTGTAGAACCACCAGGTCGGGGTCAGGCTGGGATAGCGCTCGCCGTGCTCGCCGCAACGGAAGCCCCAACTCGCGGAAAGCACGAAGCCGATGGAGGGATCGGTCTCCTCCATGATGTCGAAGGTCTCACCCCACCAGGGCCAGTTGACGATATGCATCTCGATGCCCGGGCGGACGGCGCGGGCGGCAGCGGCCAACTCCTGCACCCAGATGGCGAATCGCCGCCAGGGCGGCGCATCCCCGCAGCGCGGACAGGCGCCACTTTGGCACATGCTGCTGTAGAAATCGCCGCCGAAGATCATGAAGCCGCGGAGCTCCGGGAAGCTGGTGGCGATGTCGGCGATCAGCTCCCGGTAATAGCGCCGCACCTCGGGCTGGCTGATGCACAACTCGCCATGCGGTCCGAGATACGTGCCGAACTCCGCCCGCGGATCGTTGCAGAAGCCGCCGGGATACGAGCCGCCCGACTGCATCGGCTCGCGGTTGTCCAGGTGCATCTTCGATTTCGGTCCCAGCGGGCTGGCGATGCTCATGAACACCGACAGGCCGAGGGCCTGGGTGATATCCAGCCGCCGCCGCAACTCGGTACGATTTTTCTCGCGGAAAGAGGCCGGGATCAGCCCCGGCACCGCCTCGGAGCGGCCGTAGTACTCCAGAAACGCGAAGTCCTCATCCCACTGGTCGAGGAACCCGAAGGCCACGGCGTTGTAGCCCAGGTCGCGTAGATGCCGATACGACCGTTCGTCGTGCGGGCAGAACCGGTCGCGGTGCTTGCATAGGCCGATGGGCGACATGAGGAGCAATGACATGGTGGAGATCCTTTCGCGATGGAGATGATGCCTGCGCCGGATGTCACCTCCGACCCGACAAGCCCCCGCCGCAGGGCGATAATTCGATCGCCATCACATCGGCAAAGAAGCAGCCGTATTCGAGCCAGATCGGCTGCATGTGGATGGATTGGCGTCCGGCCTTCAGCCTGAGCCGGCCGACGGTCTCGTGAGCGAAGGGCACCTCGTAGAAGCCCTTCCACCAGTTCGGTCCGTGACGGTGCACCTGATCCGGAATCTCGGTGCCCTGGACCGTGCCGATCAGTTCGCCGTCCTGGCAGCGGATGGCGTAGCGGCTGCCGGCGTAGCGGCGCGGACAGCGCAGCACGACCGTGATCTCGACGTCCAGGTCGCGTGGAACCACGATCTCCCACCAGGTGCTCAGTTCGATGTAGCGCCAGTTGAGGATGGCATGCAGGCGCGGGATCCCGGACGGCCCCTGGTCGTTGGCCTGATCGGTATCGATGGGGATGTCGCGGAAAGATTGGGCGAAGGCCGCATCCGGTGGCTGGATCTGGCTCACCGAGTGGGTCCAGCCCTTGTAGGCGATGCCCTGCATCCGCGCCTGGCGGACCGACAGCACGGTGGGCTGGTCGAAGGCCAACGGCACGACCTGGGTGGTGATCACCGCGGGCCGAGGCAGCACCACCTGCGGTTCATCGTCGAATTCCAGCCGCAGCACCGTGGGATTGGCATCCGGCGGAGCATGGGGGAGGCGTTCCAGCCGCCAACCACCCTGGGGTTGCGGTTCGATGCGCGGAGCCTGTTGCATGCCCAGGAGGCTGGCCGTCGTGGGCACGCTGCGGATGGCCGGCAGCTCGAGCCGGTCCATTTCGGGCCAATCGCGCAGATGGACATAGATCGTGCGTTCGCGCCGGGTCGCCCGCATGGCCTCGGGGAGGTCTTGCAGGTACAGCGGCTGGGTGCCGTACACCGCCTCGCCATTGACCCGCAGCCAATCGCCCAGCGCCCGCATGCGCACCGCCTGGTCCTCGCTGATCTCCCCCAGGCCATCGGGGGCGACATTGAGCAGGAGATTGACTCCGTGACCGGCCATGCGCACCAGCATGTCGATGCAGGCGCGCGAACTGCGATGGAAGCAGGGATCGTTGTAGCCCCAGCCGTTGCCGTACACGGAAACGCAGAACTCGGCCAGGTACTGGTCGGTCCGCATGCGTTCGGCCTCGTCGATATGCCATTCACCGGTGGCGAAGTCCCCCATCCCCGCCCGTTCCGAAACCATGCAGTCCGGCTGATGACTCTTGATGTGGTGGTACAGTTCATGGCCGTACCACTGGTTGCCGGCCTTGGTGGTGCCGTCGAACCAGATGCCGTCCACCCGGCCGTAGCCGGTCAGCAGTTCGGTGAGCTGGGCGCACATGTAGTCCCGATGTTTCTCATAGCTGGGGTCGTCATCGTCGCGCTTCCATTCGCGATCACCCCAGGCATGGCAGGGCATGTTGGGCTTGAAGCGGCTGTGCGATTCCTGCTGGTTGACGTAGAGCATCCAGCGCAGGCCGCGCCGATGCACCTCTTCGGCCAGCTCGGCCAGCAGGTCGCGCCCAAATGGCGTGTTGACGATGTTCCACGCCGTTGTCCTGGTGTTCCACAGGCAGAAGCCCTCATGGTGCTTAATCACCGGCACAATGTACCGGCAGCCGCCGGCCTCGGCCAGATCGACCCAGGCCCGTGCGGAAAACTTCTGGGGGTTGAAGGTCTTGGCCAAGGCCTCGTAGGCCTTGTAGTCGCCGGTGAATTGGTGCTGATAGCCGAGATCCTTCCCGGAGATGCTCGCCAGGCTGAAGTGGACGAACATCCCCAATCGGGCCTCGCGGAACCACTGGAAGGCCGGGTTGGTAAAGGACTCCGGGTTGAGGACTGAGTGGGAGACAGCGGGCGTTGTCGCGGGAGGTGGCATGGCGGTGTTTTTCTGGTGGGTTCAGGGTCGCTATTTTTCCGTCACCGCCGAGAAGGTGGCGCTCGGCACGA
>CAZZCT010000286.1:0-6000 GCA_964652365.1 uncultured Lentisphaerales bacterium | reverse complement strand
ATGCGCACCAGGTGGATTTCCATCAGGGCCTTTAGAATGTGATCGACCGTCACGCCGCGGATGCCTTCGATCTCGGACTTGGCGATCGGCTGCCGGTAGGCGACGATCGAGAGCGTTTCCAGGGCCGGCCGCGAGAGGCGGTTGGGCCGGTCCTGTTTCAGCAGGTTGCGCACCCAGCGGCCGGTCGCCGCCTGGGTCTGGAAGCGGAAGCCGCCGCCGACCTCAACCAGTTCGATTCCCAGATCCAGGCGCGCGATGTCTTTGCGCAGGTCGGTCAGCGCGTCACGGATGTCTGCCGTCGAAGCCTGCGCAAAGAGGGCGGCTTCGGGGGTCGCCTCCTGCGCGGCCACGGCCTGCAGGCAGCGGCGCAACTCGTCCAGGCCCACGTCGTGGTCGGACCCGAAGACGAGCGCGCCGATCACCTGGCGCAGGCTGGCGGCGCCAGGCAGCGCGGGTTCCTCATTCGCCATGGACGATGTCTCCCTCTGGCACCACCGGGCCGGGGGTGTCCGGCAGTTCTGGTGATGCGGACCGGATCACAATCTCGCAGAAATGGCGCCCCTGTTGGACTTGGACCTGGCGCAAGCGCAGCAGTTCCAGCAGGGCCAGAAAGGTCACGATCACCTCGCCGCGCGGCGACTGCGCGTCGAACAGCCGCGAGAAGGCCACCTCGGGTTGGCGCCGCGTGAGGTCCAGGATAGACTGGATCTTGTCGGGCACCGACCAGCGGATCGGCTCGAGGTGTCCCAACGGCTCCTGCGGCGCGCGTTGGAGGACCTCCTGGAAAGCGGTCAGCAGATCGAACAGCCCGACGTCGCCCAGCAACTGGGCGCCGTCCTCCTCGGGTGGCGGAACCTCGGGCGGGTCGCCGCCGAAGCGAAAAACCTCGCCGCGCAGCGTTTCTCGCACCTGCAGGCGGGTGGCCGCATCCTTGAACTTCTTGTACTCGATCAACTGCCGGACCAGGTCCAGGCGTGGATCCACACCCTCCTCGTCCTCGGCCAGACCCTCGCGCTCCTCGACCGGCAGGAGCATCCGGCTCTTGATCATCATCAAGGTGGCCGCCATCACCAGGAACTCCCCGGCGATGTTCAGGTCCAGCATCTTCATCACGTCGAGGTAGGCCAGGTACTGCGACGTGATGCGTTCGATCGGGATATCGTAGATGTCGACTTCGTCGCGCCGGATGAGATACAGCAGCAAGTCGAGCGGCCCCTCGAAGATCTCGAGGTCCACCTTGTATTCGTCGGCCTGTGGGTTGGGCGGCGCCATCGCGCTCCTCACGCCAATCCCATGGCCCGGCGGGCGGCCGATAGGGTGCGGGCCGCTTCGGCGCGGGCCTTCTCGGCGCCCTGCCGGAGGACCTCGTCAATGTAACCGGGGTCGCGTGCCAGCTCCTCGCGCCGCGCGCGGAAGGGCGCGAAGGTGGTCTCGAAGATCTCGGCCAGGGCCTTCTTGGCCTGACCGTAGCCGAAGCCGCCGGCGCGGTAACGCTCGGCCAGGGCGGCGCGTTCGGCCGGCGTGGCGAAGAGCTTGTAGAGCGCGAAGACGTTGCAGACGTCGGGGTTCTTGGGGGCCTCCAGCGGCGTGCTGTCGGTCTTGATGCGCATGATGCGCGCGCGCGTCTCGGCCGGGTCGCCGAACAGATCGACCGTGTTGCCGTAGCTTTTGGACATCTTCTGGCCGTCCAGCCCCGGCACCACCGCCACCTCGGCGCGGATCGACGGCTCGGGAATGGTGAAGACCGGTCCGTACTGGGCGTTGAACTTGATGGCGATGTCGCGCGTGACCTCGACGTGTTGCTTCTGGTCGTGGCCCACGGGCACGACATTGGACTGGTAGATCAGGATGTCTGCCGCCATCAACACCGGGTAGGCGAAGAGGGCGTGGTTGGGCGTCTTGCCGTGGGCGAGCTTGTCCTTGTAGGAGTGGCAGCGCTCCAAGAGCCCCATCGGCGTCACCACCGACAGCAGCCAGGTGAGTTCGGTCACCTCCGGCACGTCGCTCTGGCGGAAGAAGACCGTGCGCGCGGGGTTGAGCCCGCAGGCCAGGAAATCGAGCGCCACGTCGTGCGTGTCCGTCCGCAGGCGGTCGGGATCGGTGACCGTGGTGAGGGCATGGTAGTTGGCGATAAAGAGATACGCCTCGCCCTGCATCTGCAGTTCGAGCGCCGGCCGCATCATGCCGAAGTAGTTGCCCAGGTGGAGTTTGCCTGAGGGTTGGATACCGGAGAGAATCCGCATGTCTGGCTCCCCGCCCGGCCGTACGGGCCGGACGCGTTCAAGGGGCATCAGAATACGCCGGCCGGGGAGCTGAGGCAAGCGCGCTGATTGGACGGCGCGGCCATCGGGCTTGCCTATAACTTCAACCCGCCGCGAGGGCTGCCTTGAGTTCCAACTCGTTGATGGCGTGGGTCTTGATAAGCCTCGTCCGCCGGACTCTGCGCATTCGGCCGTCCTCCTACTCGATTCCCGAGGACGACGACGAGGACGAGTACGATCGATCATCCGGGCATTCGCTGGCAGTTACGCCCTCGAACATTCGCGGCACAGCCGCGCGGCAGGCTCGTCTTGATTCTGCATCAGGGGTAGTGCCCTGCGAACAGTCCGCGCTCAGACCGGCGGTAGAAGCATGCCGGGCCGCCGGCCCGGTCGCGGTACATCTGCCAGAAGAGGATCCACGGATCGAGCAGGATGTCGGAGGTCGGCAGGTCGCGTCCCTGCCGGTATTCGGGAGCGTCATCCGCTGCATCGCCGTCGCGCACCTTGAAGACGAAATGGCTGTGGTCGTGGCCGCCGACCCACACGCCGGCACCCACGGCAACCTGCTGGCCGGCTCTGACCGGCGTGTGCTCAGCCACGGTCAGACGGACCAGGTGGTGCGTCTGCAGGGTCCAGGTGCTGCCGTCGTCCCAGCGGCGCACGCCGCGCCAGCGGTTGTTCTTCTCGGCCGGCACGCGGTGGAAGAGCCACTGGTCGTCGAGATCGATTGGCGCCCAGATGGGCGTGCCGCGCGGGTGGTTGATGTCGAGTCCGCCGTGCGCCGAGGTGCCGAAGTAGCCCCCCAGCCAGCAGTCGTCGCCATTGTAGCACTCGCGGATGTCGAGCCCCTCCTCGGCCAACGGGCACCAGGGTTGCACGGGCGGGGGGCAGATGCGCATCCCGGCGTCCTGCAGCGCGAAGCGCGCATGCTTGCGCGGCCGGCAGGCGCCGTGGGTCTCGTCCAGGAATTCGAACAGGTCATCGACGGCGTCGAACCACACGCGCACGCCGCTAAGGACCCACGGTTCGTAGAACGCCGCCGGGGTACACAGCTCGCGCACCAGTTCGACCGGGGTGCCGTCCACCTCCAGTGTGCACCAAAAGCGCATCGGTGTGATGGCGCCGCGCTGTTCGACCTTGGGCATGGGCAGATCGCTGTGTAGGATTCCGGCCGACGTCCGGCGCAGCACGAAGGTCACGACGTGGCCATCGGCACACGCGAAGCGCAACGTGTCACCGCGGTCGAGTTCGACAGCCGTGAGGGTGGGACGGGCCTGGCGGGATAAGATCATGATGGCGGTCACTCTGCCACGGGGAGTCCGGGCCAGACGAAGCGAAACGTCGTCTTGATCCTCCGATCTTCCGGAACGAGAAATCTAGAGTGCGACGCCGTAGGCCTCGACAAAAGCGGCTGCGGCATAGGCCGTTGAGGCGTAGGCGAACCCTTTGTCGCCCCAACGGGTGCCCCAGCTGTTGCGGACGATGAAGTGCTCAGGGGTGTAGCCGACCAGGGCGATGGCGTGGCCGCCATGCGTGGTCTCGGGGCGATAGGTCTCAAGTCGGCCCCGGGTCGACGTGGCGTTATCCCACGTCTTGTCGACGTCCAGCCGGCTGAGGATCGGCCCGTTGGCGGCCAGCCAGCGGCGCCAGTCGGCCGGATCCTGACCAAGGTCGAAGTAGCTGGCGATGCGGCGCTGGGCGGCAAGGGCGTAGAAGGTGTTGGCCTGGCCGCCGTACAGCTTGCCGGAACCGAAGGGCAACGTGGTGTCGAGCACTACGCCGTACTTGCGGGCAACATCCAGCGCGGCCTTCAGACTGGTGCCATCCGATTCGATAAAGGTGGTCGGGCGCGTGACGAAGACGTCGGTCTCCTTGGCAGCCATCCAGAGGTAACGGGGAGAAAGCTGCTCCTTCCTGGTCAAACGGTCGACCTGCACGAAATGCCACCGCAGGACCGAATCGGCGGCAGCCCAGCCGACGCAGCTGCCGGTCTGGCCCTGGTTGCCGACGGTCCACCAGCGCTCGCGCAGATCCCTGGCCGGCGGAACCTCCGCCGCCGTGAGCAGCCCGGCCTCGTCGGCGCAGACCATCGGCCAGTCGTTCTGCCGGTCGCGCGATGGCAGGCAGTTGAGGATGAAGGCCGCGCTTCGGGCATGGTGGCGTGACGTGGATGGGGCCATGTACAGATCCTCCGTGTGCGGGCCGCGCGGCCGGATGCCGTCGGCGGGTTCAGCCTCTCGTACACCGCGCAACTCAACTCCGTTTGCGGCCGTCTGTCAATCCTTTGTCTGCGCCCATTTTTCCATTGGCGGCACGGGCCGTTTGCCGTACCCTAACGGCTTTCAATTGAGGACGGGCGAATCTGCTATGTCACTGATTACCGTGATTGGCCGCGGACACTCTGGAACGCGGGCCATGTCCCACACGCTCAGCGCCAGCGGCGTGTTCATGGGCGAGAAGCTGAACGTCTCCGGCGACATGCTGCCGCCGGAGCCTCTGTATGAAGCCTGCCGTGTCCTGGGGCGCCACGTGCGCCACCTCGGCGGGCTGAACTGGGACTTCCAGTCGCTGCACACGCAGCCGATCGACCCGGCCTTTACGCAGTTGGTCGAGACCTACCTGGCGCCCGTGCTGGTCAATCCGGCGCCGCACAAAGGCTGGAAGCTGCCCGAAACCACCCTGATCTATCCCTGGATCGTGCGTCTCTATCCCGAGGCGCGGTACATCCACTGGGTGCGCGACCCGCGCGACTCGATCGCCGGCGGCCATCTGACCGATGACCTGGCGGACTTCGGCGTGCCCTACGACCCGACCGATGAACTCTCCCAGCGCCGCGCGATCAGCTGGAAGTATCAGCGCGCAATCATGAAATCCACGCCGCCGCCGCGCCACCATATCCTGGTGCGTTTCGAGGACTTCGTGCTGCAGCAGGACGCGACCCTGGCGCGACTGGAAGCCTTCCTCGGGTTCCCGCTGGCCCGGATCCCGGTGCGGCCGGAGACGGTGGGCCGCTGGCGGCATCAGACGGGAGCGCGCAGCTACGCCAGTCTGGCGGAAGATATCCGCGAGCTTGCTTACGATCTGGAATAGCATCACGTGGCATCACAAGGAGGCAGTGTATGGCGCTGAAGATTGGTGTGGTCGGAATGGGCGGCATCGGCAATACACACGCGACGGCGCACAAGGCCGACCGGCTGGCGGAGCTGGTGGCGGTGTGCGACGTGGTCAAGGAGAAGGCCGACGCGGCCGCGGCCAAGTTCGGCTTGCGGGCCTACTACAGCCAGAAGGAGATGCTGGCCCACGAGGATCTCGACGTGGTGGACGTCACCACCGGCGGCTACGAGAACGGCAGCTGGCACTTCGAGCCGACCATGGAGGCCCTGGCCGCCGGCAAGCATGTCCTGTGCGAGAAGCCGCTCTCCAACGACATTGGCGAGGCGCGCGAGATGGTGCGCTATGCCGCGGCCCAGCAACGCTACCTGGGCTGCAACCTCAACCATTACTTCACGCCCACCGCCACCCGGGCGCGCCAGTACATGAGCGAGGGGCAGATCGGCGAATTGATCTACATCCTCTTCAAGGTGGGCTTCCACGGCGGCGAACAGACGTACGGCTTCAATCCCTCGCCCCGGTTTAACCAGCCCTACGCCCACATGAAGGCCTTTCTGACGCACCCCTTCAGCGTGATGCGCCACTTCTGCGGCGACATCGTCCAGGTCCAGACCTTCTCGACCAAGCC
>CAZZCT010000285.1:0-6001 GCA_964652365.1 uncultured Lentisphaerales bacterium | reverse complement strand
GTGGTTGACGCCGTTGTCATGGCCCCGCTGCGGCGCGAGTGGGAAGAGACCAAGGCGACCGTCGAGCGCTTGCTGTCCACCGGCCGCAAGGCTCCGGGCGACGCCACGGCGCCGACAAAACCTTTGGGCATCGCCGCCCTGAAGAAGGCACGGGGCGAGGCCGACGCAGTCCTGCATCAATTCCTGACCCGGCTGCGTGAGGTGAAGATACTGGACCCCGCCTGCGGCTCCGGCAACTTCCTCTACGTCGCCCTGCTGCGGCTCAAAGACCTCGAACGCGAGGCCGCCGTCACCTTCCCCGGCGAGCACGGCCTGAGCGCCTACCTCCCCGGCGTGGGGCCGTGGCAACTCTACGGCATCGAGATCAACCCCTACGCCCACGACCTCGCCCAACCTCAAACTGCGAGAGTTGGAAGGGTGGAATGCTGGAATCGTGGACCGCGGTGCGTTGAATCCTGCATCCCATGCGGAGTCTTGCACGACGGAACCCTCCGTGGGAGAACGCAGGCGGTTCGCGTTCCATCCATGCCATGATGAGGTCCGCTGGGCAGCGAATCGCAGGCAACTTGACTGTCTGATGGGCCATTTCCCAACATTCCAGCATTCCAATATTCCATCTCCCGCAATCCAGGGCCCAAATGACCGTCTGGATCGGCTGGCTCCAGTGGATACGCGCCAACGGCTTCGGCTTCCCCGCCGAGCCCATCCTGCGCCCCCTGACCGACAACATCCGTCTGATGGATTCGATTCTCGCCGAGAACGGCGAACCCGAATGGCCGGCCGTGGACTTCATCATCGGTAACCCGCCGTTCCTGGGGGGCAAGATGCTTCGCCGGGAACTGGGTGACGCCTATGTTGGCCGCCTCTTCACCCTCTGGCGCGACCGCGTTCCCGCCGAGTCTGACCTGTGCTGCTACTGGTTCGAGAAGGCCCGCGCCCACATCGCCGCCGGCAAGTGCAAGCGCGCCGGACTGCTCGCCACGCAGGGGATCCGCGGTGGTGCGAACCGCGAAGTGCTCAAGCGCATCCAGAAGAGCGGCGGCATCTTCTGGGCGGAAAGCGACCGGCCTTGGATTCTCGACGGTGCCAACGTCCACGTCAGCATGGTGGCGTTCGACAATGGCGAAGAGAAAACGCGCATCCTCGATGGAATACCGGTTGCGACGATCAACGCGAACTTAACGGCCGCCGCCGATAGCACAAAGGCAAAGCCGTTGTCGGAGAATCTCAACATCTTTCTGCGCCCGCCAGAAAAAGGCGGCAGATTCGATCTCACAGACAAAGAAGCTCTTGGCATGCTGTGGGAGCCGAACCCGCATGGACAGCCAAACTCGGACGTTATCCGCCCATGGATCAACGCACAGGCACTGGTGCAAACGCGCGAATCGCTTTGGATCATTGATTACCCGCCGGGTTTGTCCCAAGGCGACGCCTCTCGCTACGAGAAGCCCTGGCAGTACATCTCGGCTTTCGTCAGACCCGCGCGTGCCAGAAACCGGGATGAAAAACTCCGTCGCCTGTGGTGGATCCACCGACGTTCCGGGGAAGGCGTACGGGAGGTCGCGATACGTTTTGATCGGCTGATCATCACCCCGATGGTCTCGAAACACCGGATCTTCACCTTCATCCCTGCTGTTGTTCAACCGGACAAGACGACCTACTCCTTCGCCCGCGCTGACGACCTCTTCTTCGGCGTGCTGCACTCCCGTTTCCACGAGGTCTGGGCGTTGGCACAGGGGACACAACTACGCGAGAAGGCAAGCGGTTTTCGCTATACGCCGACCACCTGCTTCGAAACTTTCCCCTTCCCGCCAGGGGTACTCTCCCCCGATTCCCGATTGCCGGTTCCCGATTCCCGACTCGCCGCGATTGCCGCCACCGCCCGGGAACTGAACGAGCTGCGCGAGCGCTGGCTGAACCCGCCCGAATGGACGCGCGAGGAGACGCTGGAGTTCCCCGCTTCCGCCGACGGCCCCTGGGGGCGCGCCTTGGCCGACTCGTGGGGCGGGCAGGGCGTCCGTGAGTCCGAAGTGGGCTGGACGCCGCGCGACCTGTACGATGCCGACCGTTCCGTGCGCCTGGCGGCCGAAGCAGCCACGCGCAGCCGCGGATTGGCGAGGGCGCGCATGTCGCGCCTCGTCCCGCGTGACGCCGCCTGCGCCGCCTGCCTGAAGGCCCGCACCCTAACCAAGCTCTACAACGAACGGCCCGCCTGGCTGGCCGACTGCCACGCCCGCCTTGACGCCGCCGTCGCCGCCGCCTATGGCTGGCCGACCGACCTGACAGACGAATCCATCCTTGAACGGTTGCTTGCCCTGAACCTGACGCGGGCGGGAGCGTGATAGCACTGGAGTAAACGCTAACGAGGATTCAGACTGTCGGGGAGTAAGTTGCGCGTTGCAGGAAGGTCAGCGGGATAATCAGCACCGGGCATTCGGCGTGGCGGGCGACATGGGTGGCGACGTTGCCGAAGAAGAGCGCGGTGACGGCGCGGTGGCCCTGGCGGCCGATCACGATCAGGTCGGCCTGTTCGGCGCGGGCGAAGTCGAGAATCGCCTGGCCGGCGCTGCCGATCCGGAAGACGGGCCGGAAGTCGACCCCGTCGGGAACGCGCGACCGGTAGACTTCGTCCACCCGCCGGTCAATGTCGCCCTTGGCCTTGGCGTCCGGATCCTGGTCGGCTTCGTAGATGTAGCCCTTCCAGAACTGGGCGTCGGGCTCGGGGACGACATGCAGCAGGAAGAGCACGCAGCCCGGGTTGCGCAAGGCGGTATCGACCGCGAAGCCGAAGGCGAAGTCGGCGTTGGCCGAGAAGTCGGTGGCGAAGAGGATGCGCCGGTAGTTTCCGTAGCGTGGCACGGCCTCGTTCATGGTCGCCCTCGTTCCTTCAGGTTTTCAGCTCATCCGTCCCGGCAGCCATGTGGCGAGCCACGGGAAGAGCACCAGCAACAGCGAGCCTACGATCAGTGCCACCAGGAACGGCATTGCGCCGCGGAATACGGTTTGCAGCGGAATGCTGCGTTCCATGCCGCTGACGACGTAGACGTTCACGCCGACTGGCGGCGTGATGACGCCCATCTGCGTGACCAGCACGATTTGGACACCGAACCAGATCGGGTCGAAGCCCAGCTCGAGGACCACGGGGTAGAAGATCGGGATCGTCAGCAGGATCAACGCCAGCGCATCCACGAAGCAACCGGCCACCAGGTAAAAGGCGAGAATCAGCAGCATGACGGCCCAGGACGGAAATGGCAGGCCGGCCAGCCAACTGGCCAGGGTGCCGGGAATCTGCGTCACGGCCAGGAAGTGGCCGAACATCGTGGCGCCGGCGATGATGGCCATCACCATGCAGGATGTGCGGATCGTCTCGTTCATTGCGCGCCAGAGCATGCGGCGCGAGCACTTGCCGGCCACGGCGGCCACGGCGACGCTGCCGGCGGCGCCCACGGCCGCGCCCTCGGTGGGCGTGAACCAGCCGGCGAACATGCCGCCCATCACCAGCGCGAAGAGCACCAGCGTCTCGGTCACACCCGTGAGTGATCGCCAGCGGTTGCGCCAGGTGGTCGGCGGCGCCATGGGGGCCAGCGCGGGGTTGCGCCAGCACTGCACCGCAATCGTCAGGCAGAAGAGGGCGGCGATCAGCAGGCCGGGGATGATGCCGGAGATGAAGAGCTTGCCGATGGACTGCTGCGTCAGGATGCCATAGACGATGAACACGACGCTGGGGGGGATCAGCATGCCGATGCTGCCGCCCGCGGCGACCGTGCCGCTTGCCAGGGCGTCGTCATACTTGTAACGGCGCATCTCGGGCAACGCCACGGCGGCCATGGTGGCAGCGGTGGCCGGACCGGAGCCGCAGATCGCGCCGAAGGCCGTGCAGGCGCCCACGGTCGCCATCGCCAACCCGCCCGGCAGGCGGCCCATCCATTGGTGGGCTGCGGCAAAGAGCTTGCCGCTGATGCCGGCATGGAAGGACACCTGGCCCATGAAGACGAAGAGCGGTATCACCGTGAGCCCGTAGTTGGCGAAGGTGTCGTAAAGGTCGGCCGGCAACAGGTTGAGTGCGGCCGGGGTCGAGACGGCACAGGCAAAACCGGCCACCCCCACCAGGCCCATCACGAAGGCTACCGGCATGCTGCTCATCAGCAACACCGCCAGCGCCAGGCATCCCAGCGCACCAAGTTGCAGGGGGGTCATGGGCGGATCATCTCCCGGCCCGGGTGGAGCAGGTGGTAAAGCGTCACCAGCGCGGTTACGCCGCAGGCGGAGGCCACACCCAGGGCACCCAGAAGAGCGGCAGTTGGAGGGTGGGCGTGACCTCGTGGCTGCGCAACAGGCGACCGCCGTAGGTCAGACACTGCCAGGTCGCCACGCCGAGCATGCCGAGCAGAGCCACCCGCATGAGCGTGTCCACCACCACGCGTCCGGCATGGCCCAGCTTCAGGTAGAGCACCTCAATCGCGATGTGGCCCTTGGCGGCGGTGGTCAACGGCAGTGCGCAACCCATGGCAACCGCTCCCAGCACACGCACGAGGTCGTACGTACCCTTGAGTGGCCGCCCGGCCAGGCGCAGCACGATGTCGAGGCAGGTGATGACCACCATGCCCGCCACCGCCAGACCGGCCAGCACGGCCAAGCCATACACCAGCGCCCGGACCGGCATCCAGGCGCGGTCAGCGGCGGAAGCAGGGAGGCGGGCGCGGTCTGCAGGGGTCTCCGATTCCATAGATACGTGCGCTCCTCGGGCCGCAGCAGGCGCCGCTTAAGGCGTGTCTGCCTCGGCGTACCGTCAGGGCGTTTTCGCCGCCGGGGCCGGTGCGGCCGCCGGCTTTGCCAGGGCATCCTGAATGTCCTTCAGGAAGGCGGCCGCGGGGAGTTCCTTGGCGGTGGCGCTTTGCACATAGGCCTGCAGGATCGGCGCGAGCTTGGCCTGCCAGGCGGCCAGTTCCTCGGCGGGCAACGTGACTGTTTCGCGACCGAGTTGCGTGACGAACTGTCGGCCCTCGGCGTCGGCCGTGTTCCAGGCCTGGCCGTGCTTCTCGATCCATTCGTGGCTGATCTCGCTGACGAGCTTCTGCAGGTCGGCCGGCAGCGCCTCCCACTTGGCCTTGTTCATGGTCACGAACATGGCTGTGGTGTAGCCGATCGCCGAGGCATCGGTGACGCTGTTGATGACCTCGCCCTGTTTCCAGCCCTTGAGGGTCTCGATCGGGCAGAGCGTGGCTTCGACCACGCCCTTCTGCAGCGCCTCATAGGTCTCCGGCTGGGGCATGCCGACCGGCGCGCCGCCCAGGCTCTCGACGATCTTGGAGGAGAGGCCGGTGGCGCGCACCTTCAAGCCCTTGAGATCGGCCAGGCTCCGCACCGGTTTCTTGCTGGCCAGAATGCCTGGCCCGTGGGCGTGGACGTACAGCACATGCGTGTCCTGAACCTCCTTCGGCTGGTACTTCGCCACGAGGTCCGAGGCGATCCGCGTGGCGGTCAGTCCATCCGGATACCCCAGCGGCAGGTCCAGGCCTTCGAGCAGCGGGAAGCGGCCGCGGGTGTAAGCGAAGCAGCTCATGCCCAGATCGGAAATGCCGTCGACCACGCCCTGATAGCACTGGTCCGGCTTGGTCAGCGAGCCCCCGGGCATCACGGCGACCTTCAGCCGGCCTTCGCTGCGCTTCTCGACTTCGGCCGCCCACTCGACGGCCAGCTTGCACTGGATGTGCGTGGGCGGGAAGAAGACGCTATAGGTCAGGCGCATCGGCTTGGCGGCGGTGGGCGCTTCTGCGGCGCGAGCAGCCCCGGCGCTCGCCATGACACAACCAGCGACCCACGCGCTCAGCAGAACTCTCGATTGCATTCCAGCGGCACTCCTTTCAGAGCAGATGGCCTTCAGTGGTCAGTACGTGTTTACTCTGTCACAGGGCCGCGGTCGATGTCAACTGGCGAGGTGCGCCCCCCTCAAACTGCGAGAGTTGCCGCCGAATCTGCCGCCCCGACGTGCGCATGCCCA
>CAZZCT010000284.1:0-6037 GCA_964652365.1 uncultured Lentisphaerales bacterium | reverse complement strand
GCTCTACCACTGGCCGTGGTGGGAGCATCCCAGCGATCTGTATCTGCCGAATCAGCACTACGCGGATGAGGGTTCAGGGTTCAGGGTTCAGGGTTCAGGTACCACGGCCACGCTGACTTATACGGACCTGACGGATGGCAAGGAGAGATTCAAGGATGAGACGTTCACGCTGACCCTGGAAGTCGACCAGGAGACCGGCGATCTGCTGGTGACGCCCGGCGGCACCTCGCCGCGACCGGGGGTCTATGCGGCCAATCTGGTCCTGGCGCCACTGGCGCCGGCGATCACGGCCGAAGCCCCGATCACCGACGGGCTGCACATCACCCGCGAGAACACCGGCAAGGTGCTGTGGATGAACAAGTGGCCGGACTACTGGCAGTACGGCTTCGTAGCCTTCAACGGCTGGAAGAGAGGCGCGTTCGCCATCTGGGCGCAGGATCGGCAGATGCGCTATTACAAGAACCTGCTCTATCTCAAGAACGAGCAGGGTCTGAGCTTCGCCGTGTCGATCATGAACATCCCGCCGTTCGAAGGGCTGAAGGAGGCCCAGGCGGGTATTCCCTGGCGCATCCAGGCGTTTGACACCGGCTGGGCGCAGGCGGCCGAACGCTACCGCGTGTGGCGCGACGCCAACGTCAAGCTGGCCCCGCGGTCGGAATTCGCCAGACAGATCTCCTTCATCGCCTCGGTGCCCGGGGCGCAGGAGAGTTGGCTCAAGAATCTGGGGCGCTATACCGAGCCCTGGCAGGGCCACGCGGCGGCCTTTCTCTGCTCGATCCGCGGCCAGAGCTTCGACCGCAACCATGCCGACAACACCCCCTACACGGGATTCAAGGACGATACAGCCAAGTGGCGTGCGGCCGGCACCTACGGCATGGCCTACCTGCAGCCGATGATCCTGTGGGGGCCGTTCCCGCCGGAGGATAAGCAAAGCGACCGGGAGAAACAGGCCATCAAGCTGCACAAGGAGGCCGACACGCGCCACGCCTTTCAGAAAGCTCCCGACACGGTCGTGCCGTACGTCGACCAGCACCACCTCGGTCATCCCGGTTGGCAGCGCTGGTTCCTGGACTGGATTCACGAGTGGTGCCAGGACTACGGCGCCCAAGGCATCTACCACGACCAGAGCTACCACGCTCCGCTGGACCGCCGCGGTCTGGCCGTCAACGGCATGACCTCGCCCGAGGGCATGGCCGACTATTTCTACAAGGCGGCCACCGAGAATCCCGGCACCTTCCACGGCACCGAAATGGTCACCGAACCCAATGCCGTAGCCGTCGACAACGCCATCGGCAGCGGCTACCACTGGGGTACGGCGCCGAACATGCGCCTGGCCCGTGCCACCGACTCGAGCGCGGTCACCGCCGCGCTCGCCTGGCCGCACACCGTACTGTGGTCCTTCGTGCGCCTGCGCGGCGATTCGACCTGGGATCTGCGCGAGCGGCGCATGCAGGAGGCGCGCGCGCAGATCGCCGGCGCGATTGACGGCCCTTACGACTACAACGTCGACGCCAACGACTGGCCGAAGATGTGCAACACCCCGTGGCACGATCGCACCCGCGACGTGACGTTCCTCAAGCATGGCTTGCGCCCGTACTTCCCGGCTGACTACAGCCGCGACGTGCTCTCCTACTTCCGCGGCACGCAGGGCGAGGAGTTCCGCTACGAGAAGACGCCCTGGGGCTCGCGCTTCGTGCAGCTCGAGAAGGATGGGATGCGGCGGCTGGTCTATGCCGTAGCCACCGGTGTGCAGGCGGTGCCGAAGGCGGACGTCGGCATCGCCGGTTGGCTGGTGTACAACGAGGACAACCCGACGCATACTTGGAACCGGACCGGGCCGGCCGGGCTGCATCCCGAGCGCTGGTATGTGCTCGACCCGTCGGTCAAGCGCCCGCCGGTCTGGTTCGCGACCGTCCAGGGCTACGGCCCCAGCTTCTACGAGGCCTATGCCGCCGACAGCGGGTACAACGACACATTCGCCTTCCTCAAGCTGCGCACCATCGGGAATCTCATCGCCGTTACCGGCTGGGAGAGCCTGGTCCTCCACTCCCCCACCCCGCCGCTGGCCGTGTATGTCAACGGCAAGAAGACCGAGATCAAGCTCAAGGACGGCAGCAGGGATCAATACCCCATG
Organism: uncultured Lentisphaerales bacterium; assembly: GCA_964652365.1. Classification (GTDB taxonomy): domain Bacteria; phylum Verrucomicrobiota; class Kiritimatiellia; order RFP12; family CAZZCT01; genus CAZZCT01. The sequence goes on along the minus strand of CAZZCT010000284.1, from coordinate 3,903 downwards.
AGCGTCAAGGCGCCGGCCGACATCGTCGTGATCCTCAAGCAACCGCCGGCGGCGCTGGCCGATCTGCACCAGGCGGCCCTGCTGCGCGTGACCGAAGCGGAGAATCCGGTGGACTACTACCGGCCGGAGCTGATCGCCGCCCAGGCCAATGGCGGGCTCGATGATGCGCAGCGGCCGGTCATCCAGGATGCGGCGGTCTCGCCGTTCGGATTTCAGTTCGGCGGCCGCAAGCACCTCTACCTGCCGGTCGCCGCTCCGGCGGGCAGCAAGGGCGGCAACTTCCGACTGCACTTGCCGTTGCTGGAGAAGTACGGCCAGAAGTGGAACCACCGTATCGAGGCGGTTGAAGTCAACTTCCAGCCGCTGGCGATCAGCCATTCGGTCCGCCAGAAGGCAGTTCACGAAATCGAAGGCGCGACCTACGAGCGCGACGCGGCCGCGTCCGGCACCCTGAACATTCCAGTTGCCATCGACATCCCGCTGGCCCCGGGCGAAGTCAAGCTGCTGTCGTTGAGCACCCAGCCGCTGGTGGCGGAAAGTTTCGGAGATTTCAAGAAGACCACCATCAAGATGGCGGTCGAGTGGGTCGAGGACGGAGACACCCATGAATGAGTCCAACTCGAAAGAGACCTGTTAGGGTGACCTCATGCCTACAAGCCCAAACCAAACCGATTCCCATGACCTTCAGAACCTTCGCCGCCTGGCCGGGCGCGTGGCGGAGATCGCCGCGAAGCCGATTCAGGAGGAGCGCCGGCGCCTCTGGCGCGCCTTCCACCGCCGCCAGCCGGTCCGCCCGATGATTTTCGTAGAGAACGGCATGCCCGGTTGGGAGGTGCTGGGGGGCGAACTGCACTGCACGACGCCGTTCCTGCGACAATACGAGTGGGAACTGCGCCGGATGATCTGGCAAGACGAGATCGGCGACGATGCCGTGGTGGAGCCGTGGATCACCTTGCGGGCCAAGCACGTCGTTCCCTATGGCGGGCACTGGGGCATCAGTTCGAAGACCATCCCCTCTCCCGTGGCGGGCGGCGCCTGGCAGAGCGTACCGGTGATCCGGGACCTGGACGACGTCAAGCGGATGATCGTGCCGGAGCATGCCGTTGACGAGGCGGCCACCCGGCAGGAGGCCGACCGCCTGCAGGAGGTTCTGGGCAACACCCTGACGGTCAATGTCTCCCGCAAGCCGTTCATGAGCGTCTGGGGCAGCCACATCTCGGGCGACATCGGCCAGTTGCGCGGCATCGAGACGGTGATGATGGACATGCTCGACCATCCGGAATGGTTGCACGAACTGCTGGCCTTCATGCGCGACGGCATCCTCAAGGTGCATCGCGAGGCGGAGGCCGCCGGCCACTGGTCCCTGGGCGACCACGAGAACCAGGCGGCGCCCTATGCCGACGAGTTGCCCGCGCCGCGGGCCAACAGCGGCCCCGTGCCGATGAAGGAGCTGTGGTGCCTGATGGCCGCCCAGGAAATGACCCTGATCTCGCCCGAGATGCACGACGAGTTCATGCTCCAGTACCAGATCCCGATCTGCAAACTGTTCGGCCTGGTGGCCTACGGCTGTTGCGAGGATCTCAGCCGCAAGATCGGCATCCTGCGCCAGATTCCCAACCTGCGGCGCATCGCCGTCACCCCGTGGGCGGATCTTGAGCGCAGCGCGGCGGCCATCGGCAACGACTACTGCGCCTCCTGGCGTCCAAGCCCATCCGATACCGTCTGCCTGGGCTTCGACGCCGACCGCGTGCAGCGCATCGTCCGCAACGGTCTGGCGGTCTTCCGCCGGCACGGTACTCCCGTCGAGATCAATCTCAAGGATGTCAAGACGTTGCAGGGCGACAAGGACCGCCTAAGGCGGTTTGTCGAGGTCTGCCGGGAGGAAATCCGGAAAGCATGCGAGTCATGAAGATGATTCTCCAGATCGCCATTGTCACCTCGATTCTGGTTGTGATGGCTATGCCCGCCAGGACAGAGGTCCGGTTGCCGCGGGTTTTCAGCGACCACATGGTGGTGCAACGCGGAATCAGGATTCCTGTCTGGGGTTGGGCCGACAAAGGAGAGAGGGTTGTCGTCGAACTGGCCGGCAGCCGTGCCGAAGCCGTGGCAGATGCCGACTGTCGTTGGTCGGTGCGGTTGGCGCCATTGTTGGCGGGCGGGCCGCATGTCATGAAGGTGTCCGGCGCGACCAACAGCCTTACGGCGGCAAACGTACTGGTCGGTGAGGTGTGGGTGGCTTCCGGCCAATCGTGGATGACCTGGGACATGGCCCGCGTGGACCATGCCGAGGCGGAGATCAAGGCGGCGGACTATCCCAGCATCCGCATGTTCACCGTGCCCGAGACCGTGGCCCTGACGCCGCAGGCGGACTGTGGCGGAGCATGGGCGGTCTGTTCACCCGCGACGGTGCGTAGCTTCTCCGGGTGCGGCTACTTCTTCGCCCGCCGCCTGCACCAGGTTCTGGGCGTGCCGGTCGGCATTCTGCATGCCTCGGTCCCCGGAACGGGTTTGTGGGCCTGGAGCGAGCGCGAGGTGTTTCTCGACGATCCCGAATTAAAGAAGCGCCTGGAATCATTCGACGCGGCGGTTGGTGGCTTCGGAAGGGTCTTCCACGACAAGTACGGGGCCAGCCTTCGCACGTGGCTGGTGGCCAAGGCCGCCGCCAAGCCGGGCGAGATCGTACCGTGGCCGCCAGAGATTTGGGTGCATCGCAAGCCGGTGGAGGCTTGGGAGCGGTGGGTGATGGAGGCCGAAGCGGAGATCGCCGACGGTCGCGATGTGCCATTGCCGCCGGACGTGCAACCGTATCCAACCGGCGATCCGCGCAACAGCTCGCGGCTGCCCTCGACGGTGTTGTTCAATGGCATGATCCAGCCGTTGATCCCCTATGGTATCGCCGGGTTCATCTGGTACCAGGGAGGCTCCGAGGGGCCGGAGGCCTACCGAAGCATCTTCCCGGCCATGATCCGGGATTGGCGCAAGAAGTGGAGACAAGGGGATGTCCCATTTCTCTTCGTGCAGCGGCCCAACGTGAACGAGCAGGTCAGTGGTGCCGGCCCCAAGCTCGCGGAATTCAGGGAGGCGCAGGCAGCCGCCCTGGCATTGCCGAACACCGGCATGGCGGTAGCCATCGACATCGGCCTACCCGACGATCTGCATCCGACCAACATGCAGGAGGCCGGACGCCGGTTGGCGCTCTTGGCCGAGGATCTGGCCTATGGCCGGGATGTCGTCTGCTCGGGGCCGACGTTCGCACGCATGACTCCCGAGGGAGACACACTTCGCCTGCATTTCACCCGTGTCGGGGGCGGGTTGATCGCGAAGGAAGGCGACCCGCTGCTGGGGTTCGAGATCGCCGGAAAGGACGGCAAGACTGTCGCCGCCGAGGCGGTCATTGACGGCCAGACCGTGCTCGTCTCCTGCGCGCAGGTGCCCGAGCCCGTGGCCGTGCGCTACGCCTGGGCAGCTAATCCGACCTGCAATCTGGTCAACAAGGAAGGGCTGCCCGCCGCGCCGTTCCGGGCTAGCATCGCATCGACACCCGTCAATTCAGCCCCCACATCCAAAGGTCACAATCCATGACATTACCCTTCTCCGTTGCTGAGACGCCGCGGCCTGCCAGCCGTCGCTGCGGCGGCTTGGGCGTGCAGGCGGACTGCTACATCTACGACGACGTCAACCGCCAGTTCGGCGTGGACGATGCCGACTATGCCCGCTGGGAGCGGCGGCTGAAGCTGCTGCGGCCCGGCGTGGCCCGCATCTTCCTGCCGACCATCGAATTCAATCCCACACGGGATGGTAAGACGTATGACTGGAATACGGTCGAGATGCAACGGCAGTGCCGCAATCTGGCGGTGCTGAAAGAGGCCGGTGCCCGCGTCAATCTGTGCATGGGGCCGTGGA
>CAZZCT010000283.1:0-6137 GCA_964652365.1 uncultured Lentisphaerales bacterium | reverse complement strand
TCTGCGGGGGCCTTCCGCTCCCCCTCGCTCATCAACTCTCGCAGTTTAGGGGCCGCCCCGCCGACTTGACAGCCGCGCCGGCCGTCCAATATTCTATGCGCCATAGATTATATCCGATGCGGCGGCGCCACCCGGTCTGCCGCCCAGTGATCCGATGGATTGTCAGCAGATGCCAAGTGCCAGCGAGCAACTAGCAGCGTGTCGGATTCAGGCACATGACGCCGACAAGTTTCTGTCACGACACGCTGCTAGGCAGGGAAATCCGCCGACATCTTCTTATTGTTGCGTTCAGACCTGAGGGACCGACTGAAAACCGCGTGGTTCTGTCCACATGACAACAACCAGACGCCCTGTTTTCGGCGGATTTCCAACTTAGGAGCCTGTCGATACATGGCTGGGGCAACGTATGAAGCCTAAGCCCGACAGGCTCCTAGCCGGAAGGCTGCGGGCGAGGATTGTGCAGTCGGGGCCGCACGACCGCCCGGACAGGCTGGTGATCGCAGACGACAACCTGCTGACCGCGGCCAGCGAGGGGATTGCCGCCGCCGACGTGCGGGTGCCACGGGACCTCGACGTCGTGGCCGCCACCAATTTTCCCAACCTGCTGCGGTCGCCGGTGCCGGTCACGCGGATCGGGTTCGACATCCCGGCCCTGCTGGATCTGCTCGTCCTGCGCCTGGAGCAGGTCGGCCGCGGCGAAACCCCTCCCGAGAACACGGCCCTCCCGGCAGGCCGACTTCGGCGACACGCCCCCGGTGCTGCGCGGCGAGTACGGCGACGCCGACGGTGATGGCCTGCCCAACTGGTTCGAGATGTACTGGTTCGGCAAGTTTCTGGACTACGCGACCTGCACAGCAGCCGATCCGGACAGCGACCCGGACGGCGACGGCCACTCCAACCTGCAGGAGTTTCGCGACCGCAGCGACCCGACCAAGTGAGCGACACAGCATCCCGCGACGGAGGAGATGACATCCATGACGCCCGTATCGCAACGCATCGAACTGAAGGCCAACGGATCAATTCTGACGCTCGACGAAACCGGCCGACTGGCCTTCCGCCTCGGCGGCCAGCGCCTGTGGCAGGCTGGCGCGCTGTGCATCCTGCACTACTACGACCGCCAGCACCCGCGCGCCCAGCAAGTGCCGGTGCCGTGGGACAACTCAAAATCGTTCGGCACCATGGGCACCCTGTCGCTCAGCACGCGCAGCACGCTCCAACTCCAGCCGCTGGATGCCCGAACCGCGACCGTCGCCATGACCTTCGACACCATCCACCTGCGAATCGCCCTGCGCGTGGAGTTGGCCGCCAGCGGCGAGGGCTTTGACGTGTCGATCGCCGCCGACGGCGTGCGCGAAGAGCTGCCCCGGCTGTACCGGCTGCTGGGGCTGGAGGTCCTGCCCGAATTCGGCGCGGCCCGCACCGGCGAGCAGGGCTACCTGACGTTGCCCAACTGGTATGGCTGCCAGACCTTTTTCGACCAGGCCTACCCACGCGAGGTGTGGCAGACGATCTACAGCTCCAACGACCAGTGGGAGCACGTCTGCAATGCGCCGGTGTTCGGCATCTCCCGCGCCCAAGGCACGCTCTGCGGGCTGGTGGCGGAAGGCGACGAAGACGCGCAGCTCGTCTGCCGGCGCCACTGGGAGGCGGCGCAGGCCAACAGCGTGCACCCCTACCTGGTGTGGCGCTGGCAGCAGCAGGACGACGCGATCGCCGGTCCGCGCCGGATGCAGTACCGCTTCGCCCACCCGGACTGCCCGCAGGGCGAGGGCTATGCCTTCGTCGGCGTGCAGTACCGCCAGTTCCTGCGCCGGGCGCGCGGCGTCCAGACCTGGGCCGAGAAGGCGCAGACGCGCCCCGAAGCCGCCGACTACGCGGGCCGGTTCTTCCTCAAGGTCTTCATGGCCTATAAGGATCCCCATCCCGAGGGCAAAGGTCCGTACCACTGCACCTGCACCTGCGACGAGGCCCGCGAGATCCTGCGGCAGTGCCAGGCCCACGGCATGCGGAAGCTGACCGTGATCCTCGTCGGCTGGGGCCAGGACGGCCATGACGGCAAGTGCCCAACCTATCTCCCGGTCGATGACCGCGTCGGCGGCAACGCGAAGATGCAGGAGCTGATTGCCTGGTGCCGGGAACAGGACATCCTGCTGGGGGTGCATACCAGTCATGGCGCCGCGTATCCGTGCAGCGACGAGTTCGACCTGGACGATCTGGTCCGGCACCGCAGCGGCGAGTATTGGGAAAGCATCGTCTGGAGCGGCGGCCAGGGGCACCGGGTGTGTCCGCAGATCTCGCTGCACCGCCACGTCGCGCGCGACCTGCCCGCCCTCGCACGGCTGGGCTTCCACGGTCACCACCACTACGACGCCATCGGCGGCTTCGTGTGCTGCTATTCGCCCCAGCATCCGGTCACGCAGCGCTCCGACTACATGCGCCTGATCCGCCAGGAATGCCAGGTGGCGATCGAAACCATGGGCAGCCTGTCGACCGAGATGCCCTACGGCCAATATTTCGGCGTCATGGACGGGTTCTTCCACTCCTTCAGCCGGCCGGGCGGCTACCTGCGCCAATGCGGCATCGGCCGCTATTTTCTGGACCGCAGCGTGCCCCTGCTGGGGGTTGCCCTGCATGGCAGCCACAACTGCGGCGAGTCCATCGGCCCGGCCAAGGGGGCGTCGCCACGGGACCGCCTGCTGGAGATGCTCGACCTGGGGCTGACCCCGCAGTATGAGGTCTGCATGCGGCCGAGTCCGGCGTTCAGGATCCCGGCCTACCCGGAGCGGGCCGAACTGCTGGCAGAGGCCTACCAGTATGCCTTCGGCCCGGAAGGCTACATGGTCCGACTGGGGCCGCTCACGATCGAGGGGCGCTGGGAACCGGCGCCAGGCGTCAGCCGGACGCGCTACAGCGACGGCACGGAGGTGCTGGTGAACCGCGGCACGTGCGACTTCGACGATCTGCCGACCGGGAGTTGCCGGTTCACTGCTGTCTAGCGATGTTCCCTCTCAAACCGACACCGTGTCGACAGATCCTCCGCACTTCCAGCTCACAGAATCCAAGGAGAACGATGAGAACTCGAACCGTACCCATGCTCCTGTGCTGTGCCCTGCTGGCCGTCAGTCTGACACCGGACCGCGGTTCAGGTGCGCCGGCGACCAATGCCGTTGCGCGCCAGGTGTTCGCCCATTACATGGTCTGCTTCCACAGCTCGGTGGAGTTCTACCGTCAGGAGATTGAGCTGGCGCAGCGCCACGGGATCGACGGCTTCGCGCTCAACTGCGGCAGTTGGCTGCAGGTGGATAAGACCACGGGGGCGACCACCGATGGCCCCTACGTCAAGGCGGCCGAGCGGATGTACCAGGCCGCGCGGGAGCTCGACAGCGGATTCAAGCTGTTCTTCTCCGCCGATGTGAACAACCTGGGAAACCTGCCCCTGAACATCGGCAACATGGTTGCCCGGTTTGCGGCGCACACGAACCAGTTCCGCGTGGGCGACAAGGTCGTGCTCTCCGCCTGGGCCGGCCGGCCGGCGACCTATGTGGAGGCGATCCGGACCCTGAACACCAATGGGTACAAGGTCTGTTTTGTGCCGTTCCTCTACAGCCCCAAGTACGCGATGGCCTGGAGCCCGGAGACCGTCGCGCGGTTCTTCACGGACCAACCGCACATGGACGGACTCTTCAACTTCACCGCCGACGGCACAACCGAGGAGATGATCATCCAGAACGCCGTCGGCTGCCGCGTGGCACACCAGATGGGAAAGCTGTTCATGGCCGGGGCCTGCCCGGCCATGAACAGCCCGAATCTGCGTGATTTCCGCGGGCCGGAGGGCTATGGCGCGATGTGGGAGGGCCTGATCCGCGACGGCGCGGACTGGGTGGAACTGGTCACCTGGAACGACTACGTGGAAGATACCAACCTGATGCCGTTTCACTGGCCCGCCGGCGCGAAACGCGAGTATCAGGACCGCGATGAGGCGTTCCTCGACGTCACAGCCTACTACAGCGCCTGGTTCAAAGCCGGCCGCCCGCCGGCCATCACGCAGGACAAGCTTTACGTCACCTACCGCAACCGCTCGCTCTGGCAACGTCAAGCCTGGAGCGCCAAGGACGATGCCTGGGTCGACCTGACGGCCTGCAAGTTCCCCTTCGACCAGATCCACGACGACGTGGGCGACTTCGTCTACGCGACCACCTTCCTGACCGCCCCGGCGGAACTGACGGTGCAACTCGGCCGGAAGAGGTACGAAGAATTGGGGACGAAGAATTGGGGACAGTGAATCAGTGGCGCGCGCGCCACGACACGTGGCGGTTGGTAGCACTGTGATGAATGTCGCGCCCATCACAAGCGGGGAAGCCGTGGGAAAGGGATCATCACGGCTGTTTCTGGTGCGCGGCAGGAACGGACGGTCTGGGAGAGATGGGGCCGAACCCGGTGGCCCGCGAATGGCGGGCAGACCGGTGCGCTGGACCGCCAGGTCCGCGGCCGAAAATGACGCTCAGGCGCTCGCGATGCGTTCGGACTTAGCTGCGCATGACGCGCAACCGGCGCCAGCAGCAGACCAGCGCGGCATCGGGCTGTTCTGGCGCGGCTCTGGCTAGGCGGTGGCGGCCCACTTCGGCGTCGGACCGCACCCGGCGCATGGTCTCGCGCACAAACAGCTCGGATCCGATGACCAGGCCGTCCACCCAGTGCCGCATCCGGCGTCGGAGAATTGGGGACCGGAGAATTGGGGACGGAGAATTGGGGACAGTGAATCAGTGGCGCGCGCGCCACGACACGTGGCGGTTGGCCGCACTGTGATGGATGTCGCGCCCGTCACAAGCGGGGAAGCCGTGGGAAAAGGATCATCACGGCTGTTTCTGGTGCGCGGCAGGTACGGACGGTCTGGGAGAGATGGGGCCGAACCCGGTGGCCCGCGAATGGCGGGCAGACCGGTGCGCTGGACCGCCAGGTCCGCGGCCGAAAATGACGCTCAGGCGCTCGCGATGCGTTCGGACTTAGCTGCGCATGACGCGCAACCGGCGCCAGCAGCAGACCAGCGCGGCATCGGGCTGTTCTGGCGCGGCTCTGGCTAGGCGGTGGCGGCCCACTTCGGCGTCGGACCGCACCCGGCGCATGGTCTCGCGCACGAACAGCTCGGATCCGATGACCAGGCCGTCCACCCAGTGCCGCATCCGGCGTTGCGCCGTGAGCGCGAAGGGCGGTTCGGCGGCCGCGGCGGCGACTACGGCTTCGGCGACGGCCGGCAGGGCCTTGGCATCCTCCGCGGCCAGGCGGGCGAACTCCTGGCGCAGCGCGGTGCGGACGGCATCCGGCTCGCGCACCGCGAGCGGTAAGGCCGGAATCAGGGTCTGGGTGAAGGCCTCTGCGAAGGGATGCTGACCCGTCTGAACCCAGACACCGTAGGAGCAGAAGCGGTAGTCGGCCGGGTCGGCCACCATGCCGGCCCGGACCGGGTTGCGTTCGATATAGGTCCAGCAGGCCCAGAGCGCATGGCCGGAGTCGAGCACGGTGTTCTTGAAGCGGCCGGCCCACAGCGGACCGCGCCTGCGGACCGGTCGACTGCGGTTGTACCAGGCCGTGCAAAGGTGCTGCAGGTGGCGCAGACACCAGCTTACGTCGCGCAGACGCCCCTGCCAAACCTGGCACATCTTGCTGTCTGGCTGCAACTTACGCTTTCCGTCGTGAAAGGCCGCATAGCGTCGGCAGGTCTCGTCGGGCGAAGGCGGGTCGGCCGGCGACTGCAGGAGCAGGTGGAAGTGGTTCGACATGACCTGATAGGCCACAATCCGGACCGCGTATAACCCGGCTACGCGGTGCAGGATGCGGACGAACTGTTCCTTCTCGGCATCACCGAAGGGGCGGTCGTCGGACGTGCCGACGGCCCGATTGTAGCAGTGATGCCAGGTGTCCCTGTAGTCGGGCTTCAGGCGCGGGTGTCGCATGGCCGATACCTCCATTCAGGAGCCCGACATGCCGGGCTTCCACTACCCTGAAGCGTTCAACAATCGCATTTTCCTCTCTTTATTTTGCACAGGTTCTCTGTCCCCTGGCGTGTCGTCCCCTGGCGTGTCCCCTGCCACCACGGAGGTCTGACCATGGATACCACGCTGACACGGACACGCGTTCAC
>CAZZCT010000282.1:0-6163 GCA_964652365.1 uncultured Lentisphaerales bacterium | reverse complement strand
ACAAACTCCAGCCGTCCCGGCCGCTACACCATCAACTATCTTGGATCACACCCCGGCTAACGTTGGACAGCTTTACATGCGCCCGGGGAATCGGGTATAAAGCGAACATGAACACCCTTGCCGGATCGCCTCTCGATGCGAAGCGTCGTCTGGACCTGATTCTGACTGTTGCGTCCGGGCTTTTCGTGTTTGTCGTCTACGCGCTCACGCTGTCGCCCAACTTCTTCCCGGGACAGTCGGCGGCCCTGGCCGCGACCGCGGCGGGCGTGGTGCCTTCCACCCTGCCCGAGCATCCCGTCTGGAGCGCCATGATGGCCTGGCTGGCCGGCCTGGGCGGCCTGACGATGGCCGTGCGGCTCAACCTCTTCAGCGCCCTGTGCGGCGCCCTCGCCGCGGCCCTGATGTTCCGACTCGTGGTGGACCTGGTCTACCGGGCCATCGACCAGCAGATCAATACCGCGCTCCATGCGGTTCGCGCCAGTGTACTGGCCGGCCTCATGGCCGTGGCCGCCATGGCCTTCAGCATGCCCCTGTGGACGGCGTCGACCCGCCTGCATTTCCAGGCTTTCGATCTGCTGTGGATCCTGGTGCTGGCCCACCTGATGGTGATGCACCTGCGCTCCGGCAGCATCGTGTGCCTGGCGCTGCTGGCGCTGCTGTTCGGTGTGGGGATCGTCGAAACCCCCGTCCTGATTCCGCTGGCGCCGGTCTTCGCGGTGTGGCTTTTCTACGGCTGGCTGCAGTCCGGGCGCATCCACGGCGAGTTGCTGGCCATGGCGGTCGTCTGCGGCCTCGCCGGTCTGAGCATGTACTGGGTGACGGCCTGGCGGTTCGCCGCGACGCACGACCTCCCCTCGCACGGCTACCAGTCGGTCTGGGACGTGGTCTGGGCCATGTTGCGCGGCCAGTACGCCTGGCTGCGGAGTTCCGTGCCCCGCGTGGGGTGGCTGTGGACCGTGCTGCTGGCTTTCGTTCCCTGGATCACGGTGCAGTTGACCGCCAGCCGCGCCCTGAACGAGGCGCGCGAGTGGAGCTACTACCTCCTGCACCTGGCCCTCACGGTATTTACCGTTGGTATGCTGGCCAACGTGCCGGTCTCGCCGTGGGCGATGCTGGCCCCGCTCGGCCGGCTGCCGACGGTGACCTACGCGTTGTCCGCCATGGCTGCGGGCTACCTCGCAGCGTACTGGTACCTGCTGCTGGCCAACCGCGTCCTGACGCGCGTCCGGGAGCTGCGCCAGTTGCGCGTGCGCATGGGCACGTGGCTGGGCTACGCGCTGACGGTGCCGCTGGTGGTCGTGATCTGCGCGGCCGCCGTCATCAACGGTTTCCAGGCCAGCGGCCGGCGTGGCGCGTTCGCCGACGAGTGCGCCGGGTCGCTGCTGGACAGTCTGGGGCCCCGCCGTTGGATCATCACCGATGGACTGCTGGATGCCCACCTGCTGCTCGAGGCCCACCGGCGCGGCAGCGACATCCGGCTCATTGCCCTGCAGCGCAACGACAACCCGGCCTACATCCGCCAACTGCGGGAGATGATCGATTCCGAGCCGGAGTTCGCCAGACTGAACCGCGTCCGCCTCAAGAATGCCGCTGACCTGGGCGTGCTCGCCTTTGTGCAGGACTGGTTGGCAGCCGATGAGCACATCGGCAGCCAGGTGGCGGTGATCAGTGCGCCCGACCTGCTCGTGGGCGCCGGTCTGACCGTGGTTCCGAACGGGCTCTGCTTCGTGGGCGTCCGCGATCGCGCCACCCTGAAGGCCGAGCCCTATCTCACGCAGTACGAACCCTTCTGGGACCGTATGGACAAGCTGCTGCCGCGAGCGCCCAAGACCCGCGAGCCGGTCGCGGCGTACCGCCACCAGCTGCGGCGGCAGGTGGGCTTCGTGGCCAACAACCTCGGCGTGCTGCTCGAGGATCTGGAACGCCCCGATGACGCCTACCAGGTCTACCGCCGGGTCCGCCAGTTGGATCCCGAGAACGCCAGCGCGCTGCTCAACCTGGTGGAGATGGTCAGTCGCGGTTACAAGCCCGAGGAGAAGGCGGCGCTCGAAAAGGAGCTCAAGACCTTTGTCGACAACCTCTCGGGCCGACTACCGATCTGGTCGCTTTCGCGCTACTACGGCTATGTCCGCTCGCCTCGCCTCTTCGCCCAACTCGGCTGGACGTGGGCTATGTCGGGCCAGCCGGGGCTGGCTATGAGCGGCATCTCGCGCGCCCTTGAGATTGCCCCCAGCGCCTCCCGCACGCAGCTTCGCCAGGCCATGGCCTCCATGCTGCTGCAGCAGGATGAGGAGGAGAAGAGCGAGGCCATCTACGATGAGATCCTGAGGAGCGAACCGGCCAACCGCCGCGCCCTGGTCGGCATGGCCCGTATCGCCAGCCGCCAGGGCGCGCTCGACCGCGCCCGCGAGTGGCTTGAGAAGGCCCAGTCCGCCGGTGTCGACCGGACCCGACTGGCCGTCGAATGGGCCTCCGTCTACCTGGCCAGCGGCGAGGCCGAGAAGGCGCGCATCGCCCTGACCGAGGTCACCGAGCTGCAGCCCAAGAACTTGTCGGCCTGGGGACTGCTGGCCGTCGCCCTGCTGCAGTTGAACGAGACCGACGACGTGCAGAAGCGCGTGCTGCCGAAGATGGAGTCGCTGGCCGGCGGTCCCGATCACTTCCTGGTGCAGGTCACGCGCGGGCAACTGGCCTACCGCCGCGGCGCCGACGGCTATCCGGCCGCCCGCGAGGCCTTCGAGCGCGCCTACGCCCTGCGCTCCTCGGTGCCCGTCCTGCTGGAGTGGATCCTGCGCCTCGACTTCATGATGAACGACAAGCGCCGCGGCGAGATCCACGCCCGCCAGTTGCTGCGCGCGAACCGCGACAACAGCTTCGCGAACTACATCATGGGATCGATCATGATGGACTACGGCCGGACCGCCGAGGCCGAGGACTACCTGCGCCGCAGTGTCGGGTCCACGCGTACGGCCGCCTCGCTCAACGACCTGGCCGAGCTGCTGCGCCAGACCGGCAAATTCAAGGAGGCCGAGGACTACGCCCGCGCCGCCATCGACCTCAAGCCCGACCTGTACGTCGCCTGGGATACCCTCGCCGGTGTGCTGACCGCCACCAAGCGCTATGATGAGGCCGAAGCGGCCTACAACAAGTCGCTGGAAGCTTTTGCCGACGACCTCCGCGTCCACCTGAACCTGGCGATCCTGCTGCGGCGGAAGGGCGACATCGTCCGCGCTCGCGAGATCGTGGCGCGTCTGCTGCCGCGCAAGCTTGAACTGCCCGACCAGAACCGGGCCGAGCTCGAAACCCTGGCGCGCGAACTCTCCGCTCGCATGTGACCGCCCGATGGCGCGGCGGGCTCGTCCGTAACTTCACCCCGCCGCGGGCGACACAGGGTCGCCCCTCCAAGGGCGGCGGCCGGCCGATGGAGGGCCGGGCCTGTCCCGGCCGCGGTGGGGAAGTCGCTATCGAAATCGAGGCCATCGCACAAGCAGGAAAGGTCGCTCAGCGGTGGTTCGCCACGGTCACAGCGGCAACTCCTTGACGTACGTCGCCTTGCCGTCGCCCGGTGCGTAGAAGTCCTCCAGCAGGCTGGCCAGGACGTAGCCGCAGCGCAGGTAGAACGTGCGCGTGCTCACGTACTTGGCGCGGTTGGATGTCTCGACATACACGCGCCGGCCGCCCATTCGCCGGATGGCCTGTTCGGCGGCCGCCATCAATTCCCGCCCCAGCCCGCTGCCCTGTCGCGCGGGGTGCACCGCGATCCAGTAGAGATCGAAACTGGCTTGGGTGCAGGGCGTGGGACCGAAACAGACGTAACCCGCCAGTTCGCCGTCGGTCGTCTCCGCCAGGATGAACGCGTATCCGGAGGCGTCCCCCTTGGCCAGGCGCTCGTCAACCAACTCCACAGCCACCTCGGTCTCGGCCGGGAAAAAGTAGCCGGTGGCGGCGATCAGCGCGCGGATGCGGGCCGGATCGTCCGGCTGCACGCGATCGCGGAACCGGCAGGCCACCGGCGTGGGGCGCGTCGTCGCCGGTTGGGTCGTCGGTGCCGGAGTCGCGGAGGCCGGCAACGCCTGCGCGACCGCGGCCGCGATCAGGCGCTCCACGGCGTCACGATAGGTGTAGCCAGCCTGCGCCACGGCGGCGGCGAACCCGGCGTCAGGCGACAAGCAGGGGTTGGAGTTGACCTCCAGGATCCAGGGCTCGCCGGCGGCGTCGACCCGGAAGTCGACTCGCGCATACCCCCGCAGACCGAAGACTTCTCCGCAGCGCCGCGCCAGCCGTTCGAGGTGTTCGCGCAACGGCAACTCGGCCGGCGAGGTGTCAAACTGCCGCCGCGTGTGGCGGTACTCGAACGAGTCCGTCTCCCACTTGGCGCGATAGCCCAGGATGTGCGGCACCCCGGGGGGGAAGTCGAATATGATCTCGGCCGCCGGCAGCGCTTCGAGGCCGTCAGGACCCTCCAGCAAAGCCACATTGAACTCGCGGCCCTCGACATACGCCTCGGCAAACCAGCCGGTGCCCCGCGCGGCCACACACGTCCGCAGGCGCTGGGTTGCGGCCTGCGGGTCCGGATCAATTGTCAGGTCGCCCTCGGCGACTCCCAGCGAGGCGTGCTCGCAGTCGGATTTCAGCAGCCAGCCGCCCGCGCCCTGGCCCGCGTCGCCCTGCCGGTGCGCCCGGCCGCTGCCGTCCACCGTGATCCAGCCCGGTGTCGGCAGGCCGGCGGCGCGCAGGCGCTCCTTGGTGTGCGTCTTGTGCAGCGTCAGCTGCAAGGCCAGCGCCGGACAGCCGGTGAAGGGGATGTCGCGGGCTTCCAGAAGGGCGGGGACCAGTGCCGCCAGTCGCGGCGAGCCGCTCAAGTCTTCCACCAGGTTGACGACCACGGCCGGTTGCTCGGCGCGCAGGGCGGCGTCGAGAGCCCGCAAATCGAGCGTGCAGGTGCGCAGGTCGACCGCGCGGCCTGACGCGCGCAGGGCCTCGGCCACGGCGGCGGCCTGGACTTCCACGTCCCGGGCATCGGGCGCGGCGTCGGTTTCCAGTTCCTGATGCAGAATCCAGCAGGCCATCGTGTGTCTCCCTCCGTCGGATTTGTCACAGCCGGCGGTGGCTCAGGGCCGGCACGCGCGCGCGGGTGGCCCGCAACTCGGCCGGGTCCAGGGTGACCTGCAGGGTGGCGGGGGTGTCGCCCGCCCCGGCCAGGATCTCGCCCCACGGTCCCACCACCAGCGAATGGCCGTGGCTCGCCACGCCCGTGCGCGGGTTGCAGCCGCATTGGTCCGGCGCCACCACGAAACACTGGTTCTCGATGGCGCGCGCGCGCACCAGGATCTCCCAGTGGTCGCGGCCGGTGCGCTGGGTGAAGTTGGCCGGAACAAACAGCAGGTGGGCGCCGCCGGCAGAATAATGTCGGTATAACTCCGGGAAGCGCACGTCGTAGCAGATGGAGAGGCCGCAGCGCCACGGGCCGATCGCGGCCAGCACCGGGTCGGCGCCGGCCCGGTAGGTGTCCGCTTCGCGGATCGTGCGCCCGTCATCGAGCACGGCCTCGAACAGGTGGATCTTGCGGTAGCGGGCGGCGCAGGTACCGTCGGGGGCCAGCAGCAGGCAGGTGTTGTAGATCCCGTCGGCGTCGGGCTCGATCACGCTGCCCGCCAGCACCCAGGCCGCGCGGCGGCGCGCCTGTTCCGCCAGCCAGGCCAGCACGGGTCCGTAGCTTCCGGCGGCCGCCCGGTAGTCGGCGTCGGCGCCGCGCAGGGCGAACACCTCCGGCAGGGCGATCACGTCCGACGTCCCCGCCGCCGGCATCTGCGCGTCGAGGGCGCCCAGGTTGGCGTCCAGGTCGCGGCCGGCGGCGTTCTGCACCACGGCTATGCGCAGGGGCTGCATCACGCGCGGGCGGCAAGGACGGCGCGCTCGTAGCGCTTGATCTCGGCCATCCAGGCGCCATCGACCGGGGTGTCGTGGCGACGGCAGAACTCCTGCCAGACCGCGCCCACGGGCAGCAGGCGCGCCTCCTCCAGCAGGGCCAGCCGACCGGCCCCGTCGCGGGCCGCCTCGCAGGCGCGCAACTGGGCGATCGGTTCGAGCAGTGCCATCAGCAGGGCTTTCTGCATGTTGCGGGTGCCGATGACCCACGCCGCCACGCGGTTGATGCTGGCGT
>CAZZCT010000281.1:0-6164 GCA_964652365.1 uncultured Lentisphaerales bacterium | reverse complement strand
AGCCAGCGGACGTCCGTGAGGATCGACTCGACGTACTCATCGCTCTCCTTGGACGGATTGGTGTCGTCCATGCGCAGATGGCAGCGGCCGCCGAACTCGAGCGCCATACCGAAGTCGATGCAGATCGCCTTGGCATGACCGATATGCAGGTAGCCGTTGGGCTCGGGCGGGAAGCGCGTCACCACCAGGCCGCCATTGCTGCCGGTCCCGGCATCCTGCGCGACAAACTGGCGGATGAAGTGTCGGCCGGTGTCTGACTCGCCCGGTTTGTTGGCATCGTCCATGGTCAACGCGCTCCTTTTGGCTTGGTGGCCGGCACGGCGGGGGTGGCGGGGGTGGTCGTCGTCGCGGCTGGTGCCGGTTTGTCCGGGATTCTGGCCGCGCTGGGCGGCAGCCAGACCTTTACCACCAGTTTGCGGCGGCCCCAGTCCAGGGCCCGGCGGTGCGACGAGAACCACAGATCGAGGCGGTCGCCGACAATCTTGCTGCCGGTGTCCTCTACACGTCCATAGCCATAGCCCGGCACGTACATCACGGTGCCCAGCGGATAGCGGCGGATGTCGGCGGCAATGGTGCCGGTACGGGCTCGCATGCCGGAGGCCGTGACGCCGATCGGTTTGGGCTTGCCCTGCTGCGAGCCGCTCGAGAAGACCGGCTGGCCCAGCCAGGTGCGATGCCACGAACAGCATTCGCCGCAGTTGCAGTAGCCGGTCACTTCCATGACCGGTTCGCTCAGGCGCGTGCCCGGCGCAGGGCGGACCTGGGTCGTGGCGCAGCCGACCAGCGTCGCGACAATACCGGCCAGTCCGAGTAAGGCGACCCAACCGGCGGCGTGTGGTTTCCGTCGGCGGGGGCTACGATTACGGGCTGTGCGTTTCGCAGGCATTGAATGGGTCCAGTATACCGCGTGAGGCGTGGCCGCTGCAAGGAGGCGAACGTTTCGGCTGCGGGCGCGGCCCCCCAAGGCGGGCTCCGCCCGCAGCGGAACACGGAAGACGGAAAGATGTGACGCGGATGGGTCGCATCTGTTGAAGGAACGATTTGATGCGGGCTCTGCCCGCAACCCAACGTGGCACGGGCTTCCAGCCCGTAGCCGGCGACGGGCTGGAAGCCCGTGCCACGATGGAGAAGCTACACGCAAAAAACGTGTATCCCCATCGAAAAGAAAAGGGGCTAAGATATCCCGGAACGGGAAACCTAGACGCGCTGCCGTTGCCAGCGACCGGTTTCGAACCAGATCACGGAGAGCAGCGCATGCACGGTGGTGGCGATGCCGATGGCGTACCAGACGCCCAGCGTCGGGGGGTGGGTCACCCGGGCCAGGCCGGCGGCCAGCGGCACCTGCAGTCCCCAGAGGACGAGCACGGTGAGGACCATCGTGGCGACGGTGCAGCCCGCGCCATTGAGTGCGCGGCCGATCACGATCGACAGCCCGGCCAGCATGTAGAAGGGTGTGACGGTGCGCAGGTAGCTGGCGCCAATGATTACCACGGCGGGCGTGTCGTCGAACAGCGCCACGGCGGCCTCCGCGACCCAGGCCACCAGCAGGGCCGACAAGGCCATGGCGGCCATGTCGATCGCGGCGGCGGTCCAGGCCGCCCGGCGCGCCCGCGCCGGTTGTCCGGCGCCGAGGTTCTGGCCGACCAGCGTGGCGGCGGCATTGCCCAAGACAAAGCAGGGCATCAGCAGCACCATGTGGAAGCGCAAGCCGATGCCGTAGCCGGCCACGGCATCGGTGCCGCTGCCGGCCACGATACGGAACAGGGCCAGCCCCATCAGGCTGCGCGCCAGCATCTGGCCCATGCTGGGCACGCCGATTCGCAGCAGGCGCAGGGCCGGAGCCAGGCGCGGCACCAGGTGCCGGGGGCGCATCCTGAAGCGCGTGCGCCTGCTGAACAGGACCATCACGATTGCGCCGGTCGCCACCACCTGCGACAGGACGGTGGCCAACGCGGCCCCGGCCACGCCGCCGGCGGGCAGGGGGCCGAATCCGAAGATGAACAGCGGGTCCAGGATCAGGTTCAGGATGTTGGCGAGCAGCATGGCGGCCATCGGTGTCACGGTGTTGCCTGCGCCCTGCAGGGCGCTGCTGCCCACGAAAAGCGCGTAGCTGCTGAACAACCCAAGCAACGAGATGCGCAGGTAGACGACCGACTCGCGGATGACCTCCGGCGGCGCGCCCAGAAGTCTGCAGAGCGGAACCATCAGCGGCAGGCCGGCAAGGCCCAGAACCACGCCTGCTATCACGCCAACACTCAGCGACTGTCCCGCCTGGTCGGAAGCCGTCTCATCCTGGCCAGCGCCAATGGCCCGCGCGACCAGCGCCACCGTGCCGGTCGCAAGGCCCATAAGCGCTGGAAACAGCAGCATCAGGATCGTGCCGCTCAGCGTCAGCGCGGCCACGGCGGTCGAGCCCAGCCGGCCGACCCAGAAGAGGTCGATCAGGCTCTGGGCATTCTGCAGGACGGCGCTGACCATCATCGGACCGGCGAGCCGTGTTACGGCACGCCACAGGTTGCCGTGCAGCAGACTCTCCCGGGCCGCTGCTCCGGCCGGTCGGCCGACGGCGTCCGGGTCGCGGCTGGAGGGCCGGAGAGATCCGGAGGGGCCGTTCATGGCTTGAAGATCTTCATCTTCAGCGCTTTGGCGGCAGGTGGATACATTCGCCATGCGCGGCGTGCGCGGCCTCCATCCAGGCCTCGGAGAGGGTGGGGTGGCAGTGTACGGTGCGGCCGATTTCGGCCAAGGTCAGTTCGTGGCGCACCGCCAGCGCCGCCTCGGCGATCAACTCCGTGGCATGCGCGCCCACAGCCTGGGCGCCCAGCACCTGGCCGGTTGCGGCGTCGGCCACCCACTTGACGAAGCCATCGGTTTCGCCTGTGGCGAGGGCCTTACCCAGCACGCTGAAGGGAAAGACGCCGATCTGCACGGCGCGGCCGCTCTGCTGTGCACCGGCTTCTGTCAGGCCCACCAGGCCGATCTCAGGCGAGGTGAAGATGCAGGCCGGCACCAGCGTCTCGGATGTCCGACGCTGCCCGGCGGCACACTCGGCGGCGGCCACGCCTTGGGCGGTGGCGGCATGGGCCAGTTGCACGCTGCCGGAGACGACGTCGCCCACGGCGAAGACGGAAGCCGCCGCCGTGCGGCCGCTGGCATCCACCGGGATCTGGCCGCGCGCATCGAGCGCGATGCCGGCGCGGTCGAGGTCCAGGCCGGCCGTGTTGGGCCGTCGGCCAACGGCCACCAGCAGCAACTCGGCGGACAACTGCTCGTCCTTGAACTGGCCGGTCACGCCGCGGTCGTCGGCGGCAATCGCCGTCAGCGGTGCGCCCGTGCGGATGGTGATGCCCAGGGCCTCCAGGCGGCGGCGCACCACACGGCGGACATCGCGGTCCAGCAGCACCAGAATATCATCGAGCATTTCGACGATCGTGACCTTTACGCCGAGTTGTGCGACCAGGCAGGCGAACTCGCAACCGATGACGCCGCCGCCGAGCACCAGCAACGATGCGGGGAGGGCCGTGCGATCCAGAAACGCGCGGCTCTCGAGCACGCGCGGGTGGCGCGGCAGAAAGGCCGGCATGGCCGACTCGCTGCCGGTCGCCACGATCGTATGGCGGGTGCGCAGCCAGCGCGTGGTGCCGTCCGGAGTCTGCACCGCCAGGCGGTGGGCGTCCTCGAAGCGGGCCTGGCCCGTGATCAGGTCGACGCCGTTGGCCTTCAGCAGGGCGCCGACGCCGCCGGAGAGCCGCGCGACCACCTCGGACTTGCGCGCGACCATCCGGCCATAGTCGCAGCGCAGTCCCGTGGCGGTGATGCCCAGACCCGTCGCGTGACCGGCGTGGTGGTAGAGGTCGGCGGCGGCAATCAGGGTCTTGGTGGGTATGCAACCCCAGTTGAGGCAGGTGCCGCCCAGGGCTTCGCGCTCCACGATGGCCACACGCTGTCCCAGCTGGGCGGCCCGGATGGCGGCCGGATAGCCGCCGGGGCCGGCCCCGATCACGATTACGTCATAGTCATGCATGGCTGTGCTCCAGGATGTCGGGCGGCAAGGTGCCAAGGCAGGCTACGCCCGCAACCCAACGTGGCACGGGCTTCCAGCCCGTAGCCGGCGACGGGCTGGAAGCCCGTGCCACGACAGAAAAGATACACGCAAAAACGTATATCCCCACCGAAAGAGGGTTAAACCAGCGACTGCCACAGGGCTACGCGCTCCAGTTTGTTGCGGATGGCATTCACGAACCTGGCCGCCGTGGCGCCGTCGATCACGCGGTGGTCGGCCGAGAGCGTCATGGCCATGCGGCTGCGCACCCGCACCTGGCCGTCGACCACCGCCGGCATTTCGCGCGCGGTGGCCACGGCCAAGATCGCCGCCTCGCCCGGGTTGATGATGGCGGCGAAATGGTCGACATCGAGCATGCCCATGTTGGAAACGGTGAAGCTGCTTCCGGTCATCTCGTCCGGGGTCAGCTTGCCGTCGCGCGCCTTGGTGGTCAGCGCGCGGGCCTGATCCCGCAACTCGGTCAGCGACAGCAGCTGCGCGGCGCGGATCACCGGCACGACCAGCCCCTGGTCGAGGCTGACCGCCACGCCCAGATCCACGTCGCCGCGCCAAGTTACGCTCTGGCCGTCGCTGACGCTGTTGACGACCGGGAACTCATCCAGGGCCTGCACCACGGCGGACAGGATGAAGTCGTTGACGCTGAAGGCGGCGCCCCGGGCCTTGAGTTCGGCGCGGAAGCGCAGCAGGTCGGTCATGTCGGCGGTGACGGTCACGTAGAAGTGCGGGATCGTCTGTTTGCTCTCGACCAGGCGGCGGGCGATGACCTGCCGCATGCGCGGCAGGGGCTGCGGTCGGCGGCGGATCGCCCGCTCGACGTCGCCCACCAGGATCCGGCCGCCTTCGCCGGAACCGCGCACTGTCAGCAGATCGACCGACTGCGCCTGAGCCAGGCACTTGGCAGCCGGGGCGATGCGCAGGTCATCGTAGTGCTGCGCGGCCAGGTAGGCTTCAACGTCGCGCGTCACGATGCGGCCTTGTGGACCGCTGCCGCGGATGCGTGCCGGATCGATGGCCTTGTCGCGGGCCAGGGCGCGGGCGCGCGGAGAGATGATCAGGCGGCTCGGACGGGCCGGCAGTGTGGCCGGCGCGGGCGGCGCCGTGGGGGCCACCGGGGCGATGGGCGCGGTGGGGGCGGTGGGGGCAGTGGGGACAGTCGGGACAGTCGAGACGGTGGGGACAGTGGGGACAGTGGCGACGGTGGGGACGGAGGGGACGGCCGGCGGCCGGTCCGGCACGGCTTCGCCGGCCGCGCCGACGTAGCCCACCACGGTGTTGACCGGCACGGTTACGCCTGGCGGCACGAGGATCTTCAGCAGCGTGCCCTCGAAGAAGCTCTCGACCTCGAGGTTGGCTTTGTCGGTCTCAATCTCGAAGAGGATGTCGCCCTTGGCGACGGCGTCGCCTTCGCGCTTGAGCCATTTGACAATGGCGCCCTCTTCCATGGTCTGTCCCAGCTTGGGAAAAATGACGGCTTGGGCCATCGCGGTCTCCTGTTCGGCGGTTCAGGCCGGCGGTTAGGCCGGCGGTTCGGGGACCTCAGAGGATCTGGCGGCAGGCCGCCACGACGTCGCCGGCGTTCGGCAGGAAGGCCTGCTCCAACACATACGACTGCGGGGCAATGCCGTCCTTGGCACCCACGCGCAGCACGGGGGCATCCAGCGAGTCGAAGGCCTCGGCCATGATGCGCGAGGCGATCTCAGCCGTGAAACTACCGATGCTGACGCATTGGCTGACCACGACGCAACGACCGGTCTTGCGCACGGAGGCCAGTACGGTCTCCATATCCAGCGGCACCAGCGAGCGCAGGTCGATCACCTCGACGCTGACCTTCTCGTCGGCCAGCGTGGCGGCGGCCTTGAGGCAGTCGTGGAGTGCGGGGCCCCAGGTGACGAGCGTCAGGTCACTGCCGGCGCGCTTCACGTCCGCGACGCCCAGTGGCACGAGGTGCTCGCCCTCGGGTACCGGCCCCTTGATGCCGTAGAGCAGTTGTGACTCCACGAACAGGATCGGGTTATTGTCGCGGATCGCGCTCTTGAGCATGCCCTTGGCGTCGGCCGGCGTGGCCGGGTAGATCACGTCCAGACCGGGGGAGTGGGTGAGA
>CAZZCT010000280.1:0-6342 GCA_964652365.1 uncultured Lentisphaerales bacterium | reverse complement strand
TGTGCAGCAGGTAGGCGTAATCGCCCTGCTTCCTCGGCGGCACGCCCCAGGTGAAGCGCTGGAAGCGGTCGCCGCTGCCGCTCTCGCCCAGGACGAGGCCGGTGGACCAGGTCTTGTCGGAGAAGGGCGGATTGGCGACCACGTAGTCGTAGGTGCGGAGCTGCTCGCCGTCCTTGAACTTGGGATCGAACAAGGTGTTGCCCGAAAGCACGTTGGCGGTCGGGAAGTCATGCAGGATCATGTTCATGCGGGCGAGACCGGCGGTGGTCACGTCCTTTTCCTGGCCTTCGAGGGTGATGTGCTTGCCCGCCTCGGCGGCGACCTTCAGCAACAGCGAGCCGGAGCCGCAGGTTGGGTCGTAGGCGGTGGTGGCGGCGATGGTGTTCTCGGGCCTGATGCCGATGACCTTGGCCATGATGCGGCTGACCTCGGAGGGGGTGTAGAACTGCCCCTTGCTCTTGCCGCTCTCGCTGGCGAAGTGCCGCATGAGGTACTCGTAGGCATCGCCGAGGATGTCGTCGTTCTCGGCGCGGTTCTTTGAGAAATCGAGGGCGGGGTTCTCGAAGATGGCGATCAGGTTGCCCAGCTTCTCGACCTTCTGTGCGCCGTCGCCGAGTTTATTGGAGTCGTTGAAGTCAGGGAAGTCGCTGCGGGCGAGGCGGGAATTGGCGTCGATCAGCGGCTGGATCACCTGGGTATTGATCTTGTCGCCGATGTCGTCCTTGCCCTTGAGCGCGACCATGTCCCTGAAACTGGCACCCTTCGGAATCGCGACCGGCGGGGCGAAATCATCGGAATCGCCGTACTTGTCGGAAATATACTTGATGAACAGCATGAACAGGACGTAGTCCTTGTATTGGCTGGCATCCATGCCGCCGCGCAGTTCATCGCAGGAAGCCCAGAGCGAGGAGTAGAGGTCGGATTTCTTGATGGCCATGGTGCGGGGAGTGTCCAGGTTGCGCGCTGTGGTTTGTTAAGGGCGGGGTTCTCGGGCTGGGACCGGTGGCGGTGACGCGTATGCAAGACGATACGCCGAACGAGGCCAGAGGGCAAGGCGGCGGCGGACCCTCCACCAGCATCGTCGGTACCTCGATATCTTTCGTGCGATCGGAGCGGTATGTTGATTTTCAACCTATAGTGGAATATGCAACATGGCCGACAGGCGCGCGTTCGATGGTAGCTACTCTCTGGGGGCCGATTCCGACCGCCGGACCCGTCCATTTTCTGCGCCCTGCCCCGATCTCCAATGACCCCCAATGACCAATTTCGCCGCTCTGCGGCCCCTGACGCCGCTCTGCTGCCGCCCCGCGGCCCCGGCCACACAATCCAGTCAATCCTGTTAATCCTGTCAAAGAAACGACGCCTATTCCCGGCGCCGTCTTCCTGGTTTCCTGAGTTCCTAATGGCCGATTGATGCTCCTTGGCCATGACCGAGACATTCTGTCGCAGCCACGCCCGAAGCACCGGAACCGCTGGGGACAGGGATCGCATGCAGGGATCGCATCCATTTGCGGACCCTGTTCGCCGAGAAGACGTCCAAGCAGGTGCGACGGAGGAAGCACCGCCAACGGCCTGCGTAACGGCCGCACGCTTCACTGTCGTCCTCTGCGCCTCAGCGCCTCCGCGGGAGCTTCCCTTCCTGCTTTCTTGGACTCCTGATGCCCCTTCCCGGTGCACCCCGAGCCCAAATGTTGATTTTCTGCCTACTGGTGGAGTATCGAACGTCCGCTCTCATCCTCTGCGCCTCAGCGCGACCTTGCATCCCCCCCCGGCTCCAGTTCCCGCAATCTTGTCAATCCTGTTAATCCTGTCAGAAAAACGCTGCCCATTCCCCCCACTTCCCTTCCTGATTTCCTGAGTTCCTCATGTCATTTTCGGGCCGGTGTTGATTCTGTGCGTAGGGTAGGAGGACGCAAATATGTTCAAACCAGGCATCAGTGGCAACCCACATGGCCGCCCCAAGGGCAGCTATGGCGGACGCACCCAGGCGCTCGCGCTCATCGACCAGCTTCTGTCCAAGAAGCACAACCAGAAGGAGCTCCTCGATGACCTCGAGGCGGAGTTCCATGCCGGTCCCGCGAAGTTCTTTCGCAACACCATCGTGCCCCTGCTCCCACGCACGGCCCGCGACGCACCCCCACCCGACGCCCTCGACGATTGGCTCCCGCTCAACCGCACGTTGCCGAGCGCCGAAAAGCCCGCCGAACAGCCTGCCGAAACTGGAGAAACCGCGCCATGAACCCCCTCATTTCATTGTTTCCGTTGTTATTAACAATACGCCGCCCCTCCGGGGGCCAGCCATTCCAGCCGTCTGATTGCTTCACAACACGTTGCACAACAGGAGGTTAACCATGCATCCGCTCTACGAACCGCACCCCGCGCAAGCCCTCATCCACGCCGCCGCAAATCGCCGTTTTCGCGTTGTTTGCACCGGTAGACGCTTCGGAAAGACCTTGTTCCTGGCTGGTGAACTTCTCGACCTCGGCGGCCATCGCAAGGGCGGCACGTATGGCTGGGTGGCGCCCACCTACAACGTCGCCGAGCGCGGCATCGAAGCCTTCCGCGAGATCTCCGGCGGCCTCATCTCAGTGGTCGGGCGCGGCCCCTGCAAAGTCGAGTTCCAGGGCCCTGGCGCCGACGAGCCCACCCGCGTCTGGTTCCTCTCGGCCGACAACGCCGAGGCCATCCGTGGCTATGGGTTCCAGGGCTTGGTGATCGATGAGGCCGCCTCGATCCACCAGGATGTCTGGCACTACATCTTGCGCCCGACCATCTCGCAGACCCTGGGCTGGGCCATCTTCGTCAGCACCCCCAAGGGCCGGAACTGGTTCTACGACCTGTTCACGCGCGGCATGGACCCCACTGAGACCGACTACCTCAGCTTCACCTTCCCCAGCAAGGCGTCGCCCTTCTTCCCGGCCAGCGAGTGGGAGCAGGCGAAACGGACCTTGCCTGCGGATGTCTTCCGGCAGGAGTACATGGCCGAGTTTCTGGAGGACAGCGCCGGTGTCTTCAGAGGCATCGAGGGGTGCCTGGAGGTCAAGGGTCAGAAGCCGGAGGTCAGGCCGGAGTGTGTGCGAAGCGTCGTCGTCGGCTGCGATGTGGCCAAGCACACGGACTGGACCGTCCTGATCGCCATGGACGCCGAGACCGGCCGCTGCTTCGCGATGCAGCGCTTCAATCAGCTCGACTGGCCGATCCAGAAGGAGCGGATTGTGGGCTTTGCCCGACGTTACCGCGGCCGCGTGATCCTCGATGCGACCGGCGTGGGCGACCCGATCTACGACGATTTGAAGCGCGTGTTGCCGGCCATCGAGGGCTACAAGTTCACCCCTGCCAGCAAGGTCGCGCTGGTGCAACGGTTGAGCGTGGCGGTGGAGCAGCGCGAGGTCAGTTGGCCGGTGGGCAGTGGGCAGGGTGAATGGCCCACGGCGAACTGCTCCCTGCCCGCTGAGTCGTGGGACACGCTGACTGCGGAGATGAAGCGCTACGAGTACGCCATCGGTCCGAGCGGCAGCCTGAGCTACAACGCGCCGGCCGGCTACCATGACGACTGCGTGATGGCCCTGGCGCTCGCAAACCACGGCCGCTGGCAAGCCGGAACGTGTGGCATGCCCGCACGCATTGGGGTCGGCTGCGGACTCGGATACGGCTGGCGGCCTCGCAGAAGAAGACGCGAAGATGAACGGTGCCTGCTGGGGTGATGATCGCGCCACTGGGGGCCTTGGGGCTGCCCTTAACAATTAGCTTTGTGCTGCACGCCACACACCAGGAAGCGAAGTGCGCTCTACGGCAGAGATTTCCCGGAACGGGAAACCTAGCGCAGGAACCCGCCGTCCGGCAACCGGCCCGCGCCGCTGTCGCGCAGGAGGGAGGCGGACGCCGACCGCAGATGGGGATCGGACTCGATCACCTGCAGGGCCTGGTCTCCGCCCAGTTCGAGCGCCCGGCGCAGGGCGGACTGGGCTTGGCTGGGCTGTTTCTGCAGCAGGTACAGGGTGGCCAGGTCGAGCCAGCCCTGCCAGTCGTCGGGCCGCAACTGGAGGTATCGCGTGATCGGGGCGATCATCTTGACCGGCAGCTGGGCGTCGGCGTAGACGCGCGCGACGGCCAGCAGGCGGTCGGCCGGCAGGTCGCGTCCGACCATGGCCATGACGCGGTCCATGGCCCGGGCCGCCACGGCGTGGTTGCCGACCGAGCGCAACAGCAGGCCGGCCTCGTAAACAAGCTGCGGCGGCACGCCGGTCTCGACCAGCATCGGCTCGAGGCAGCGCGCAACCATGGCGTGGTTGCCCAGGTCGCGGTAGCAGCCGGCCATCTCCATCGCCGTGGCCGGATCCGGCCGGCCATCGGGCGGCAGGCGCTGCACCAGTTCCTTCAGCTTGTTCTCGGTCTGCTGCACGGAGCGCAGATAGTCGCGGAAACTGGCGCCGCGGTCGTTGTTCGGATCGGCCTTGACGAACTGGTCGAGCATGTCGATGGCGTCGTCGTAGCGCCGCGTGCGCATGAGCACGTCCTGCACCATGCGGAAGGTGGCCTCCGGGCTGACGGCGTACAGCACCTGCGCCTCGCGGAAGGCGATCTCGGCCTCGCGCGCCAAGCCGCGGGCGGCGTAACAGCCGCCGATCGCGCTGCGCAGCTTCGAAAAGGACTTCTGCGCCACGACGTCGCGCCGGAAGCGTTCCTCGCGGGTCAGGCGGCGCACATACCAGTCCCAGAAGTCCAGGTCGTCGCGCTGGTTGGCGGGCGTCAAGCCGGTCTGCTCGCGGTTCAGCTTGAGGATCAGCCCATGCGGCGTGAGATACGGGAACATCCAGGGGATGACGTAGCTCTCCTCGACGTAGAAGTCGTGGCGCTCCTTGTTGCGCTGGAAGATCATGTCGCACAGGATGCCGTTGATCTCCATCACGCCGAGGGCGCCGCTGACCTGCACGCGCCCGTTCTCGATGACCAGTTCGGCGTTGCGCGGCCGCTTGCCGGCGTCGACCTCCTCGACGTAGACCTGGAAGGCGCGGGCGCTGTCATCCGGCGTCGGGATCCAGATGCGGTCGCCGTAGAGGTCACGCATAACGCTCATGTACGTGTTGTCGGCCAGGGCGTTCTGCGTGATCAGGAAGACGTCCTCGCGCACCTTGGCCGAGTAGATCATGTAGGTGGGCACGAAGCGTCCGGGGTCGGTGCCGCCGAAGAAGACGGCGCCAGGCCCCATCTCCGGCGGGTAGGTCGGGTTCGGCAGGGGCTCCTCGTCGGGCGCCAACTCCTCCTGGACCGCCTCGGCCCCCCGCAGCTGGTAGTTGCCGAACTGCCAGCCATAGTCATGGCCATTCTGTTCGGCGCCCCCCAGCTCGAACACCAAGTGTTGGTTGTAGTAGTTCTCGTGGATCGGGATCAGCGGCAGCACCAGCACGAAGCACATGGCGGCCAGGCGCGGCAGGCGGGCGGGGGCGCGCCGGCCGTCCGGACGGGGCGGCGCGCGCCGGGACAGCAAGGCGTCGAACACCGCCAGCGCGAACACGAGGCCATAGCCGATCCAGATGGCGAAGAGCCCGTGCGACGAGACGAACTTGACCTTCTGGATGAAGGCGTCCTGCAGATCGCCCTTGGGATTGGCCAGCACGATCAACAGCACGCTCATCATCATGAAGGCCGCCACCGTGGCGATCAGCCACTGCTGCATGACGTGGTCGCCCCCGAACCGGAACTCAAAGGCCCGGCTGACGTGCCGGCGCACGAGCGGCAGCACCACCAGCAGCAGGCCCGCCACCAGAACCGCCAGCACGGCGGCCACCAGACCGATCAGAGTCGTGTTCTGCCGCGCGCGCAGGATCGGGTCGTCGGCCTGCAACACGGCGAAGAAGCCCTTGGCCACGAAGCCCACCAGCAGCGCCGCGCAGCCCAGCAGGGTGATGCCGACCGTCAGGGCCTCGGAGAGGCTGCGGCGGCGCAGCGTCCGCTCCACCAGTTCGTCCAGCTGGGTCAGGGCAATGGCGACACCGCCACAGGCCGCCAGCAGCAGCACGCCGCCGAGGAACCACTTGTCGACGCGCAGCGCGTCGAAGACCCGCGCCGTAGCCGGGACAACGGCCAGCAGGACGAAGCACGACGAGACCAGGAACAGCGCGATCGCCGCATGCAGCGCCCGCACCTGCCGGCCGCCCGGAGTACGGAAGTGCCAGGCCGCGAACGGCAGGAAGCCCAGCGGCGCCACCAGCAGCGTGAACTGCGTGCGCATGTCGGTGAAGTAGGATCCCAACTGCTGGATGAAGTGGGCGGTGAAGACGTTGGTTGGCGCGATCTTCTCATACTGGCCGCGCGTGATGGCGTGCTTGAAGCCCTCCCAGG